>JBGSNT010000142.1:0-5254 GCA_041739575.1 Nodosilinea sp.
CAACCCTCCGTCAGGCTTGGGTCTACGGCAAAATTTGCTGCCGCTGGGCCGGGGTCAGCGGTGCCAGCCCTCGGTTGACGGCGCTGAGCACCGCCAGCAGCGAGGCCGTGACAATGCTGCTGTGAATGCCCACCCCATGGATGGTGCCATCGAGCCAGTCGGCGGCGATCTCGATCAGGGCGATCGCATCCGCATCACTCCCATGGCCGATCGCCCGCTCCTTATAGCTGTGCACCCGAATCCCTAGATCCAGCGCATCCACAAAGGCGTCAATGGGGCCGTTGCCCCGGCCCGTGCGGGTCAGCCCGATGGCGTTATAGTCCACAGTTGTGGAAATCGTGGTGGGGCTGGCATCATCGCGCCAGTGGTGGCTGACGTATTTAAACGGCGCATTGGCCTGCAAATACTCCTGCTCAAACAGCTCCCACAGCATCGGTGCGGTCATCTCCCTGCCGGTGGCATCCATGGCCCGCTGCACCACCTGGCTAAACTCGATCTGCAATCGGCGGGGCAGGCTGAGGTTGTAGTCGCGCTCTAGCAAAAAGGCGATGCCCCCCTTGCCCGACTGGCTATTCACCCGCACCACCGACTCGTAGGATCGGCCCAGGTCCGCTGGGTCGAGGGGCAGGTAGGGCATATCCCAGAAATCTTCTGGATTTCGGGCGGCAAAGCCTTTGCGAATGGCGTCCTGGTGGGAGCCCGAAAAGGCGGTAAACACCAGGTCTCCCACGTAGGGATGGCGGGGGTGAATGGGCAGCTGGGTGCAGTCTTCGGCAATGCGGGCCACCTCGTTGATGCGCGAGAAATCGAGGCCGGGGTGAATGCCCTGGGTGTAGAGGTTGAGGGCCAGGGTAACGATATCGACATTGCCGGTGCGCTCACCGTTGCCAAACAGGCAACCCTCGACCCGATCGGCCCCGGCCATTTGGCCCAGTTCGGCGGCGGCGATCGCACAGCCCCGGTCGTTGTGGTTGTGCACGCTTAAATCTACGCTGTCGCGGTAGGCCAGGTGGCGGTGCATCCACTCCACCTGGTCGGCAAACACGTTGGGGGTAGCGCTTTCCACCGTGGCGGGCAGGTTGATAATGGCTTTGCGATCGGGCATCGGCTGCCAGACTGCCAACACCGCATTGCAGATATCCCGCGCAAACTCCAGCTCCGTTTGGGAGAAGACTTCTGGCGAATACTGGAACCGCCATTGCGTTTCGGGCCGCTCTGCCGCCAGGTCGCGAATCAGCGTAGCCGCATTGACCGCCAGAGCGATGGTTTCCGCCGGGTCATGGCGAAACACCACCCGCCGAAACACCGGGGCCGTAGCGTTGTAGACGTGGACGATCGCCCGTTTGGCCCCAGAGAGGGACTCAAAGGTGCGGCGAATCAGGTCTTCCCGTGCCTGGGTCAGCACCTGAATTTCCACATCGTCAGGTATCCGGTTTTCTTCGATCAACCGGCGCACAAAGCGAAAATCAGTCTCCGAGGCGGAGGGAAAGGCCACCTCAATTTCCTTAAAGCCGATCGCCACCAGCAGCTCAAACATGCGCAGCTTTTGCTCTACAGACATCGGCTCGATCAGCGCCTGGTTGCCGTCGCGCAGGTCGGTGCTGAGCCAGATCGGCGGCTTGGCGATCACCTGGCTGGGCCAGGTGCGATCGGGCAAATGAATGGGCGCAAAGGGGCGGTACTTTTGGGCAGGGTTGGTCAACATGGGGAATATCTCTACATTTCAGCAGGTTGCAAGACTGAGATGATCTCTAGAAATCATCGGACCGGGATGGTGGGCAATGCCCACCCGACAAGGCTGGCTGTTTTTCCCTGGTTTGTCGGGGCATTGCACCGCAATGCCCCGACGGGGTATCTGGCTTAAATCGGGGATTTATCAGCCGAATTAGGTCTCAAACGCCCCTTCCCCGCGCAGCGACCAGAAAGGGAACGCAAACTCTGACCCAGGCATTGGGCCTAGGGAATCCTGGGGCCTGGAGAAGGAAACTATTCAGGGCATTTCGCCTTTGTTTTAAGAATTAGTTGCGCCCAAGGCGCAGCAGCAGACCCAGCCCTAGTAGCAGGCTGAAGAGAGGGGCAAGGGATGGCTGCAAAGAAGGCATTGACAGGGGATGGTGCAGTAAGAGCACGACATAAGCGATCGTAACCGTGACAGAAATTAGCGTCAAGGGGGTATCTAGGCGGAGCCTGGGTACCAGAGATCCAAAATCTAAAATCCCAAATCGGTACCGTCAAGGCAGCGACTAAACTATAGAGGTCTAGGTCTGAGAGGCATTGCCCCTATGGTTCAGCAACTTCAGCCCGACGCCTCAGCCAAAATTGACTATCCCGACAGCGATGGGCAACCCATGGCCGACAATACGAAGCAGTTCCGCTGGATTGTGGTGATCAAAGAAAACCTGGAGCTGCTATTCGTCAATGAGCCCGAAGTATTTGTGGCGGGGGATCTGCTGTGGTACCCGGTGGAGGGCGACAACACGATTCGTCAGGCCCCCGATGCGATGGTGGTTGTGGGTCGTCCGAAGGGCGATAGAGGTTCCTATCGTCAGTGGCAAGAGGACAACATTGCGCCCCAGGTGGTGTTTGAGATTTTGTCGCCGGGCAATCGCTATGGTGAAATGCTGCGCAAGCTCGGGTTCTATGACTGCCACGGGGTCGAAGAATACTATATCTATGACCCCGACAAGCTAGACCTGACAGGGCTACTGCGCGGTGAGCAGAGGCTAGAGGTGATTGAAGAGATGAACGGGTGGGTCAGCCCTCGTTTGCAGATTCGGTTTCAGATGACCGATGAGGGGCTGGAGATCTATCGCCCCGATGGGCAGCGATTTTTGACCTACAGCGAGCTGGGGCTGGAGCTAGAGCAGGAGCGATCGCGGGTCGATCGCCTGGCGGCTCAGCTTCGGGCGGCAGGGTTAGAACCGGACCTTTAAGCCTGGCTGAGCTACTTACTAACGTCCGGTTCAACGTGGTCTCTGTGGCTGAGCATTCCATGACCCAGGGCATTACGCTATTTTTCTCGTATTCCCACCAAGACGAGACCCTGCGGGATGAGTTGGACAAGCACCTCAGCCTGCTCGAGCGCCAGGGGGTGCTGAGTAGCTGGCACGATCGCCAGATTGTGCCGGGCAGCGAGTGGGCCGGTCAAATTGACCAGCACCTGGAGCAGGCCCAAATCATTCTGCTGCTGATCAGTGCCGACTTTTTGGCCTCTGACTACTGCTATGGCCGTGAGCTAAATCGAGCGATTTCTGGCACCCACCAGGCTTCGCCTGGGCGCATACCCTGAGGCTCGGCCTCGACCATTTGGCTGCTAATGCTCTTTCAGGCAAGCTTTTCCTAAGGAATCCGGTGGCCTAGCGGCAGTCTGCGGTGACAACATTCCTCGCCTGGGGAACCAATAGACCCACGATATCCCGGCTAAATCCGACTCTATCCGATGGCGGTTGCCCCCGGTCTGGGGGCAAGCTGGGGGCAGTAATGCGTCACGGTAGCGCTATGCCCACGCAAAAAGTTATAGGACAAATCGCGATCGCCCTGATTGGCTTCGAGGTTGGGCTGGCCCTGACCTACCTAACCCTGATCCAGCTCCGAGGCGAGGCGGGGCCGCTGTTTGACTTCAATGGCCTGCGATCGCTGCCCTCCTGGCTACAGGCTGCCCACCTATTTGCCATCGGGCTGCTGTGTTTGCTCCTGCTGCGGCCGCATCGGCCCATGGCTCATCCGATCTCCTGGGTCCTGCCCAGCACCTTGGCGTTGCTCTGCTGTTTGGGCGGTGCCGATGAATTGCTCAAGCTGCACCTATCCTTCAAACAGGTTAACTGGAAAGGGCTCTACCTGAGCCTGCTGCTGGCGATTCCATTGCTGGGGCGGCGAGACCTCGCCCGCCTCTGGTGTACCCAGCGCTCTACGGTGCTGTGGGTGTTGGGGGGGCTAAGCATCTTTTTGCTGGGTGGATTTGGGGCCGAAGCAGCGAAGGGCGCGATCGCCTCGGCCCTATCCCCCCATGCCTCTGCTAGGGCCGTATTTCTCGTTGAGCACCTCAGAATCACTGTAGAGGAACTGGCCGAACTGCTGGGGGAAACGGTGATTCTCTACGCCGTAGCTGGCTTTGTCCAACGGGCGCTAAGGCCTCGGTGAATGGAGTGCGATCGCACCTGAGAGAATCGGTTATGCGCCCCTAGCCGAGACAGAACCATTGCCCTAGCGCCGTCGCAGCCACATCAGAAAGGCCAGAACAAAGCCCACGGCGGGCAGCACCAGGAGAGCAAACACCCCAAGGCCAATCTGCTGCTGCACCGTCATGGTGATGCGGCGGTTGGTCACCTCGCGGGGGCGAATGGAGAGGGTGGCGTCGGTCTGTTGCCCCAGCCAGCTGATGGCGTTGAGAAACACATCGCCGTTGAGCTGCTGGTCAAATAGGCCATCGGTGGCAAAGGTGGAGTTGCCGATCACCACCAGGCGCGACTCAGGGGGCGGCTCATCCCCATCGGGGGCAGTGGCCCCCTCGACCGGGCGGCTGAGGGCTACCCCCAGAGTATAGGGTCCAGAGGGTGCAGTGTTTTCGTCGTACTGGAGCTGGCCCTCGGCGGAGATGGCTTCGGCCCGGCTCTGGGGGTTGCTCTGGAGAATGGGCACCGCCGTCACCCCCGGCACCGCTTCAACATTGATTGGGCGTACCAGGGGAAAGAACGATCGCCCGCCGCCGAAGTCGCGGGTGATCGGGTGGTCGCCGTAGTCGCTGACTAGGGGCGCGGCGGGGCCGAGGCCGACCAGCTGCCCGCTGCCGGAGGTGTCGAGCACGATGCGATCGTCAAGGGTAATGCCCCAGGGGTCGAGCAGGGTCCCTAGACCGGGGTTGGTGCGCGGGTCGATCAGCAGCATCAGGCTGCCGCCGCCATCCAGGTAGGTTTGCAGGGCTTCCACCTCGGGTTCAAAGAACTCGGCGGCGGGGCCAGCGACTACTACCACGCTGGCATCGTCGGGCACGACGCTGGTCTGGGATAGATCTAAGGTCTGCACCACGGCGTTTTTGTCTTCGAGGGCGGTGGCGGCCTGCAAAAAGCCGGTATCGCTGCCGTCGATGGCAAACTCCTGGTGGCCCTGGGTGAAGTAGACGGTGAGGGCGCGATCGCTCACCACCTGATCCAGCGCATTGGTCAGGGTGCGCTCAGACAGCCGCTCACTGGGACTGACATTCTGCAAAAAACGACGGGTGTCACCGCTTTCTAAAAACACCATGCCCGTCTGGGTC
>JBGSNT010000150.1:0-7521 GCA_041739575.1 Nodosilinea sp.
ACTCTTGACCCGTCAGTCCTGTCAAACTGCATAGAATCCGAGACTTCGTCCGCAACTCGGCATAAGTCATTTTCATGGGATCTACCTGGTCGCTGCTCCTGCTATTGATTCTACTAGCTCAATTTCCGATAAGGTTTATTGGGCAGAGCATGGACTGCCCCTGAGGCATCTTTCCACATTACATAGTCATTACCGTAGAGAGAGATTTTGCGCGGCTGGTTGGTGGCCAGCATCGACTTGTGCACCACCAGCCAGGGCGCACCGGGAAGCATGGACTGCATAGAGGCCTCCATTCGCTATAAAATTGTGAGAAATCCGTCGTGTTTTCAAAATATGACAAATGACTCGCATTCGTCAAGCTACCTACGCCGCCAGCCCAAGCAGCAGCGAGGACAGCAACGAGTGGAAAAAATTCTGGCGGCGGCGGCGGCAGTGTTTGACGAGGTAGGTTATGAGGCAGCCACCACCCATCAGATTGCGGCGCGGGCGGGGACAGCGATCGGCTCGCTCTATCAGTTTTTCCCAGACAAGGCGGCGATTTTTAACGCCATGGAGCTGCGCCACATTGAG
Source organism: Nodosilinea sp. (assembly GCA_041739575.1). Taxonomy (GTDB): domain Bacteria; phylum Cyanobacteriota; class Cyanobacteriia; order Phormidesmidales; family Phormidesmidaceae; genus Nodosilinea. Next base: position 571 of record JBGSNT010000150.1, read on the forward strand.
CGGGTAGAGGCTTTTTGGGGGCAGGCCGATGCCCAGGCGCTGGCGCAATTGCCCCTGGATGAAATGCTGTCAAAGCTGATCGCTGGTGCGGTCAGTCTATTTGAAGATCCGGTGTCGCGGGTGATGTTCATTGAGTTCTATACGGCGCGCGATCGCTTCCAAACCATTGACGACAGCATGACCCAGGGGGCGATCGACTTTCTCTCGGCCATTCTGCACCAGCGCAATCCTGACCTACCAGGCGAGCAGCGGAATTTGCTGGCTGAAGTTTGCGTTCACAGCAACAACGCGCTGATTTTGGCGGCGCTGCGGCAGCCAGATGATGAGCGGCGTAGGAAAATTATCCAGCAGATTCCAAAACTAATGGCCGCATACCTGACTCCCCTTGTGGGCGATCAAATTTGCGACCATGTAATGAATGTAATGATTTGCCCCCACTGCGCCGCGTCAGATTTAGCTAAAAATGGGCGGCGACGAGGCAAGCAGTGCTATCTCTGCAAAGCCTGCGGCAAGCAGTTCGTCAACCCCGCCAGCGCTCTAGGCTGAGAAGAGCTGCCAACAGGCAGCCCCAGCGCTGACTGACGCTGGGGGCATGTAGTGTTCCTCGTCCTAAGGTTTTCTTCAGTCCTTGGACTAGCGATAGGTGAGCTCTGGGCTAGCCTTGCCGCTGACGATATCGTCGGCCACCGCAAAGTCTTCGGCTACCAGGCGAGCGGTGATTTTGGCCGACATCATCACGCTGGGGGTACCGGCTCCAGGCTGGGTGCCAGCGCCCACCAGGTATAGGCCCTGAATGTCTTCGCTGCGGTTGTGGGGGCGGAAAAAGGCCGACTGCACCAGCAGCGGCTCAAGGCCAAAGGCGTTGCCCACGTGGGCGTCGAGGGTGTGCTCAAAGTAGTCGGGGGTGATGTAGCTGTGGCACACCAGCCGCTCTCTGAGATTGGGCAGGTAGCCGCGCTCTTCAAGGAAATCGAAGACGATATCCTTGAGGCGATCGCCCACCTCGCTCCAGTCGAGGCCCGACTTGTTGTTGGGCATGGGCACCAGGGTATAGGCCGCATGGTGTCCCGGTGGGGCCAGCGATGGATCGGTCAGGGTCGGCAGGTGCAGGTATTGCGAGAAATCCTTGGGGAGAATCTTGCGGCCAAAGATGTCTTTGAGCAGCTCCTCGTAGCGAGGGCCGAGGATGATGGTGTGGTGGCTGAGTTTGTCGGCTTCGTTGCCGTCGGCCTTAAAGCCAAAGTAGATCACAAACACCGACATCGACTGCTGGGTCAGCTTGACCCGCAGGTCGCTATTCCAGAAGCGGTACTGGGGCTCGATCAATTTGCCGTAAGTGGTGGCCCAGTCGGCGTTAGAGACCACCAGGTCGGCGTTCATCGTCAGGCCATCGCCGAGGGTGACGCCAGTGGTTACTTTTTTACCATCCTGGCGGGTGACGTTGATTTTGGTCACGGGGGCGTTGTACCGGATGGTGCCGCCCAGTTCCTCAAACTTTTTCACAAAGCCCTGCACCAACGCCCCGGTGCCGCCCATGGCAAAGTGGATGCCCCAGGTCTTTTCCACGAAGTGGATCATGGCGTAGATGGCGGGCACCGACAGGGGGTTACCGCCCACCAGCAGCGGCTCGAAGGTAAACACCTGGCGCAGCTTGTCGCTCTTGAAGTAGCGACTGCTAAAGCGAAACAGGTTGCGCACAGCGTCGAGTTTGAGCAGGTCGGGGGCCACCTTCAGCATGGTGCCCACGTCGCCAAAGTGGGTGTAGCCCAGCTCTAAAAAGCCCCGTTTGAAGATAGCTCGAGATTGCTCGTGGAAGCGCTCGTAGCCCTCCAGGTCGCCGGGTTCGCCGAGGGCCAAAATCTGCTCATGGGTGTGGGCCTCGTCGCCGTCATAGTCAAAGAAGGTGCCGTCATCGAAGTAAATGCGGTAGAAGGGCAGAACCGGTACGATCTGCACGTAGCGGCTGGTGTTGGGGCCGCCCGAAATCCCCTCTTTAATGCGCTTGTTCTCATCGACGATGGTGGAGGGAAAGTCGTCGGAAGTCAGGTCGGCGCGATCGCGCTCCAGGGAAAACAGCTCTTCAATGAAGTGGGGCACCGTAATCACCGTCGGCCCCATATCAAAGGTAAAACCTTGCTCGCGGCGCACGTAGGCCCGACCGCCGGGGGCATCCAGCGCTTCTACGATGGTGGTGTCAAACCCCAGGCTTTGCAGGCGAATGCCCATGGCCAACCCGCCGACACCTGCCCCGATTACGATCGCCTGCTTGCGGCCCATGCTTGACTCCTGAGAGATCTGTTACAAACGTTAATAACTACTTCATATCTTACTACCCTGGGCTCTTTGCACGCCGCCCAGAAGGTAATGACGAGGAATATTTGGGTTTATCTAACGCTGCTGAGCGATCGCCACTACGGCAGCTACCGTTAAGTCATCCAGCGATCCAAGAGTAGGCAGCGGGTCACGAAGACTCGAGATCGAGCGGTTATCCCCCACCCCCAGCTATTTACCCTCGTCCTGCAAACAGGCGGGCAACTTTAAGCGCAAACTCTGGCAGCAGCGGTGACGTAATTGTGTCTTGGGCCAAGAGGGTGGCCGTCAGAACAAGTTGGGCCTGCTCACGGCGATAGATTTCTACCCGCTGGGCGATGCGATCGACAATCCAGTATTCCGACACGCCCTGAATGGAATAGAGCTTGAGCTTGGCGGAACGGTCTCTGTCTTCGTTGGTTTTGCCTGGCGAGAGAACTTCCACCACTAACTCAGGCGCACCTAGAAAGTGTCCAGCCTCGTCCTGAATTTGAGCAATGCGCTCGTTGCTAACCCACACCACATCAGGGGACACATTATCTGAGTCTGAGAAAATTAGCCCCGGCATAATCGATGCCTCTCCCAGGCTAGAGCTAACGGCCCAGGCATCCAGGGCAGCAAAAACTCGACCAGCCAACTGCTGATGCTTGTGGTGGGGTGACCCGGTCACAAACAGATCTCCATCGATAATTTCGTAGCGAACCCACTCATTTTCGGGTAGCGCTTCGATATCTTTCGTAGTCCACCGAATCGGGCTTTTGGCAACGGTCATGACTGAAAACCCTGGAGAGACTGTGACTCTAATGGTAGTATCCAGCAAATTTGCAGGCCAACGTCCCGGCTCAAGCCGCCACGGCCACCGGCAGCGACACCAAAAAATTCCGCAGAATTTCCATGCCCGCCTCGGTCAGAATGCTCTCGGGATGGAACTGCACCCCCTGCAGGTGAGGGTAGTCGCGGTGCTGCACGCCCATGATGGTGCCGTCTTCGACCCAGGCGGTAATTTCTAGCACCTCGGGGCAGGTGGCGCGATCGATCACCAGGCTGTGGTAGCGGGTGGCCAAGAAAGGATTTTCTAGACCGGCAAACACGCCCTGGCCCGTGTGGTGAATGGGGGAGGTTTTGCCGTGCATGAGTTCCGCAGCGGCCACTACCTCACCGCCAAACACCTGGCCCATACTCTGGTGTCCCAGGCACACGCCCAGGAGAGGGATAGTCGGGCCGAGGTCTCGAATCACATCCAGGGAAACCCCCGCATCGTCGGGGGTGCCGGGGCCGGGAGAGATCACAATGCCATCGGGCTTGAGCGCAGCGATCTGCTCAACGGTAATTTCGTCATTGCGAAACACCCGCAGATCGTTGGCCACGGGTAGGTCAGCTCCCAGCTCCCCCAAATACTGCACCAGGTTATAGGTGAAGCTATCGTAGTTGTCGATGACCAAAATCATGGGCGCAGGCAAGAATAGGGCTTAGAGAAGCTGTAGCTGTTGCCACAGCGGCGGCAGCAGCAGACAGGCGGCCACCGATACCGAAATTAGGGCCGAAATCAGTACAGCGGCGGCAGCACAGTCTTTAGCGATTTTAGCGAGTTCGTGGTAGGTCTGCTGCACGGTGAGATCGACCACCGACTCTAGAGCGGTGTTGATCAGCTCCAGGGTGAGCACCACGCCGCAGGTGAGGATGATCACGGCCAGTTCTACCAGGACAAGGTGTAGGGCGATCGCCAGAGTGACCACCAGACTGCCCACCACCACGTGGATACGAAAGTTCCGCTGGGTGCGAAACGCATAGGCGACCCCTTGCCAGGCGTATTTAAAACTCACCAGCAAATTGGCGGCAACCTGCCAGGACTGCGCCCGGCTAACCGGGGCCATGTCGACCTCCGGCACTGGTACTGCTGCCTCAGACTTTTCACTGTAGAGAGTCATAGATAAGGTTGAATAATAAGAATTGAGCGATACATCCCTATACCGTACCCTGGAGCCGGTATCAGGGCCAAATTAGCCTACTTTTTCCGCCCTTAGTCCAACGGTTTCCAGCAGTTCATCTTGTTTCGCTACCATGGCAGCCAGGCTCACCGCATCGGGATGATCCCACCCCAGCAGGTGCAGAAAGCCGTGGGCGGCTAGCCAGGCGGTTTCCCACCGCAGCGAGTGGCCCGCCTCGGCGGCCTGGCGGGTAGCGGTATCCAGCGAGATGATAATGTCGCCCAAATACAGCGGCTCCGTAGCTAACAGATCCGCCGCCAGTGGCGAGTCGGCTTCCAGGGCCGCAAAGGAGAGCACATCCGTCGGCTGATCGAGGTGGCGAAACTGCCGATTGAGGGCCGCAATATCGCCGTCGGTGGTCAGCTTGAGCGCCAGTTCGTAGGCCCCAATGGGGGACCCCGCCAGGGGCATCTGCTGACCCCAATGGGCAAACCAACGCTCCCATTCTTCCACCGTTACGACGTCAGCGTCTGGATGGTCGGTCTCAATGGCCACCTCTAGGGCGGGCCGGGGAGCTGGGGGGGGGGAAGTCGTTGTCGCCATAGGGTTAGCGGGTCAGGTAGGCTAGGCCGACCAGCAGCCCCAGCAGGGCGGTCACGGTCAGCGAGAAGTGGAAGAGCGACTTGCCGCCTTTCTTGACCATGTTGCGCATGGCCAGTTTGACAAAGCTGGGGGGGGGCTCAACGGGGGTAGGGGATGGCCGCTCTGGGGCCGTCGGATCGAGGATGGATGGGTCTTGGCTCATGGGGAAGGTGCCAGTGCTGAATAGATTTACTGACTAGGTTTAATGTACCGGGTTTTCTGACCGGTGAGGGGCGGTCCCACGCTTAGTCAAGCGGCGGAATATCAGTCCGCGTTTCTGTTGTCACCGGCAACCCTCGTTGAATCGGCGGGTGGGTCGTGCCCCCCTACAACAGCTACACCCAGGCCAGGTCTGCGTCCGTGCTGGTGATCACCCTTGCGGGGCAAAACTGGGGCGGCGCACTGGCCTATAGCGCCTGTTCCTGGAGCACCTGGTTCTCCTGGCGCAGGTAGGCTTGAATAAAGGCCTCCAGATCCCCGGCCATCACATCATCGATCGCCGTGGTCTCGACCCCGGTGCGCAGATCCTTGACCAGCTGGTAGGGGTGGAACACATAGTTGCGAATCTGGGCGCCCCAGCTGGCTTCCACCATGTCGCCACGAATTTCGGCGATCGCCTGAGCCTGCTGTTCTTGGGCGATAATCAGCAGCTTGGCCTTGAGGATGATCATGGCCTTTTCGCGGTTTTGTAGCTGCGATCGCTCCTGGGTGCAGCGCACCGAGATCCCTGTGGGCAGGTGGGTAATGCGCACCGCCGTCTCCACCTTGTTAACGTTCTGACCGCCCGCCCCGCCCGATCGCGAGGTCTTGATCTCCAGATCTTTCTCGGGGATATCCAGCTCGATGTTTTGGTCGAGAATGGGCATGATTTCCACCCCGGCAAAACTGGTCTGGCGCTTGCCGTTGGCGTTAAAGGGCGAAATCCGCACCAGCCGGTGGGTGCCCTTCTCCGATTTCAGGTAGCCGTAGGCGTAGCGTCCGGTGATCTCCAGGGTGGCCGACTTTAGCCCCGCCTCTTCTCCCTCAGAAATTTCCACCAGATGCACCTGGTAGCCCTGGCGCTCGGCCCAACGGGTGTACATACGCAGCAGCATTTCAGCCCAGTCCTGGGCATCGGTGCCGCCCGCCCCGGCGTTGAGGGTGAGCACGGCCCCTTTCTTATCGTAGGGGCCAGCCAGCAGTTGCTGTAGCTCCCACTGGTCTAGCTCCTGAGCCAGGCGGGTGACGGTGCCCTGGGCCTCTTGAAACAGCGATTCGTCCTGGTCTTCCTGAAGCAGTTCCAGGATGGCGGTGGTGTCATCTAGGCTAGATTGCCAGCCGGTCAGCTGGCTCAGGTTGGCTTTATAGTCGCTCAGCTCTTGCAGGGTGTCTTGGGCTTTGGTCTGGTCATCCCAAAAGTCGGGCTGGGCAGCCACCTGCTCCAGGTCCTGAATGCGGGCTTCGAGGGCAGGGATGTCAAAGATAGTCCTGGGCTTTCCCCAGGCGTAGCGACAGAAGATCGATGTCTCGCTTCAGGTCCGGTAATTCAAGCATGGCGATCGCGCTTTCAGTAAGCTTTCAACAAATCAAACGGCGGTTGGCGGTTGAGCCTTAGCCCGCGCCCAATACCATAGAGCGCATGGATATTAGGACGGAGCAATGAATCAGTCTTGAGATCTGGGGATTAGATTCATGGATCATCAGATTTATAGATCATCAGATTCATGGATCATCAGATTTATGGCTGGAGCCACCATTCAGCTAACCCATGCTCAAGAGAGTGGCCAACAACAGCCAATACATTGATTTTATAGGCTCTTTCAGACTCTGCGCGAAGATTCTATCTGAACGGTTGGTTTTGCTTGTGGTTGGCAATCCAGAACCCCGCATCTAGAACCTCCGCTTACCGAGCAGAGGGGGAGGGGGGCGGTAGGGGAGTCTTGGGGTAGGCAATTCGTTGGTGGTTAAAATCTTGCCAGACCTTGACAAAAATTTCGGCAATGATGGGCATTTCAGATCGCTTTAGGCCAGAATCTTTCAGTTGTTGATCTTGCCAGCGGGCGCGTAAAATCCGGTTGACCATGGCTAGGGC
>JBGSNT010000175.1:0-15532 GCA_041739575.1 Nodosilinea sp.
GATAGCGTTGCCCATGGCGACCACGAGGGTCAGGAATTTGCTTCAATTGCTCTATGAGGTTCATGGTCTAAGTCACGATTGGATTTGTTATCCGTAACTTAGACCACCTCATTTTCCTCTCAACAACAAGAAACAACCCTGTAGCGCAATCAAAAAGGCGGGGCCTGAGGTCCAGAGCTGAGCGCGAATGTGGGTGTAGATATCAGTGCCGACCAGCTGAGCGCTGAGCACCGTGGTCTCTGACAAGGGCGAGGTCTTATCGCCAAAGTAGGCTCCCGAAATCACCGCTCCGGCAGTTACTACTGGCGAGACCCCCAGCACAGTGGCAATGCCCACCAGCCCGACCCCGATGGTGCCAGCGGTGGTCCAAGAGCTGCCAATAGACATTGAAACAATGCCGCAGATCATCGCCGAGGCCAGGTAAAACCAGCTCGGCTGCAAAATCTGAATGCCGTAGTAGACCAGGGTGGGAATGGTGCCCGCCATATTCCAGGTGCCGATTAGCGCCCCCACCGCCAGCAAGATAAAGATGGCGCTGGTCACGGAAGCCACGGCCCGGCCCCCGGAGGCGCTAATCTCCGACCAGGGGTTGCCATTTTTGAGGGCGACGATAGCGGCAACCATGGCGCTGAGAATGAGGGCGACCTGCACCGGGCCGTCGATCGCATCGAGGCCAAACAGCAGCACTGAGCCGCCAATGAGTGCAATCAATATCAATAGCGGAACAATCGCATCTAGGAAAGACGGTGGGCGCGGTACCAAAGAAGACTGAGCCATAGGGGACTCCTTTTTGGGGGAATGGGTAGATGGGTGGATGAGATTGCCGGTGTAGAAACCGGGTTTCTAGAGCGATCGCTAAGGGTTATAGCTATCGGCACAGAAACCCGGTTTCTGATGCCTAATAGACGTAAACGGTGCCTGCGCCATCGACGTTGAGGGTGGCATCGCCGGGGGCCACGCTGGTAATGCTAATCACCTCAACGTTGATGGTATTTTCGTCAATCGCGACCCGAGAGCGGGTGCTCAGGGTCGCAGCCAGGGGATATAGAAACAGGTTGACGGGGGGCGCAGCAAAGGACACCTTGGCCGAGTCGCCCGGTTCTACCTCCAGGTTGGCACCGCCGGAAAAACCAATGCCCAGGGGGACCTCCAGGCTGTTGGTCACCACAATATCGATCTGTACTGTCGGATCTACCTCTCCCAACGTGCGCACGGTGGAAGACCGGGGTACTACGGGTCTGAAAATAGTAGGCCGGGTTTGAGCGATCGCGATCGCCGCACCCCCCATTAAAATCCCGCCAGAAAGAACGCTGCACAGAGCTAATCGAGTGTTAAAACGCATAGGTTAAGCCTCATGGTTAAGCAGGTTTTGAACATGGGCAGATTCACCGTCCCCAGCCCCCTGATGCTTTACTCCTCCCTCTGGCTGTAGAGAATCTGCACGATCCGCGTGCCGGGTTCGCAGAGGGCGTCGCGGGCGATCGCGGCGATTTCTCCGGCGACGGAGGCACGGTATTCGGCGATGTCATCGCCAAAGGCGTTGCGCTGGCGGGCAACGGGTTGGCCGGGGGTAATGCGATCGCGTAACTCCACCAGCAGTTCCAAAAATCCGCCTGCTGTAGCCCGCACTGTCTCTAGAGAATTGCCAAACACCGTCCCCACGTCAGCGGCGGTGCGTCCCAGGGGGCCATCGATCAAGCCGTAGTGCTTCAGCACGTTGAGGCTACCCTCCACCGCTAGGGCAATTTTGTCGGGCTCAAAGCGGCGCCCTTCACCAATTTCGAGAGTCAGGGCCGGAATGCCCGCAGCGACACAGGCGGTCTCGAGGGTGCCCGCCAGGCCGGGATCATCCTTGATCTGTTCGACCGGCAGTAGTTCGGCCATCTGCCGAATCGCGGGCTGGCGCAGGTCAGCGAAGCAAAACATCGTAAAGGCGCTGCCGGTGGTAATGGTGTGGTAGTCCAGCACCGCATTGACGTTGGGAATCAGCAGCCGATTCCACAGCAGCCCGGCGTGGCGGGCGGGGGCGCTGTCGCCGGTCTCGTCGCCGGGCCAGACCCGGTTCATGTCAAAGGCCAGACCGCCCTGCTGGGCCGTGGGCCAGAAGGATCGCATCGCCTCGATGGCCGGGCGCGATATGCCCAGGACGGCAATCACCGACCCCGCCATGGCGGTGGGGTCAAGCTGGGCCATGACCCGCTGTACCGCATCAATGCCGCTGACTTCATCGCCGTGGATGCCAGCGGTGAGGGCAATGCAGGGTCCGGGGCGATAGCCCGTCGCCACCACCAGCGGCACATACCAGTGCTGGCCCGTACCCATCTGCACCCCCTGAAAGAAGAAGCGGTGGGTGTGGCCGGGGACCAGATCGCTCACCACCAGGTGGCTGATCACCGGCACCCCCTGGAGGATGTCGCCGGTATAGCGGGTCTGGGCAAGGGGGTTTAGATCGGAGGCTAGGGGAAGGGTGGTCATGGGCGATCGCTTATTGGCTAACGGTCTTATTTAAATTCCAGGGTTCTTCTGGGGAAAGCAAAAATTGCTGATGTTAACTAGAAAGAACCCTGAAATCTGACTCCGGAACGACCCTGAAGTTTTATCGAGTGGGCTAAATCAGCGGCTCGTGGGTCTTCCAGTTGAAGCGGTAGCCCTGGGGCAAAATGTGCAGCTTGACATTGCACAGGGCGATCATTTCATCGCGCAGAACGCCGTCCAGGTTGTTGTGGGTGGCGCTGGTTTCATCCACCACGGTGATCGCCCCGCGGCCCACCACCTCAAACTCGTCGCCAGTGACGATGATGGCGGTGTCTTCATCAATGCCCAGGCCCAGCACCGCAGGCTGCTGCACCAGAGCGGCCAGTAGGCGACCCAGGCGGCCCCGTTCGGCAAAGTGCTGGTCAACCACAATGCCCGGCATAAAGCCCATGCCCGGTCCCATCTCTACCGCATCGACGCTGGGGTTCGACACCGAAGCGCCGCCCACAATCATCTGGTCGGGCATCATCGCCGCTCCGGCGCTGGTGCCGCCAATCACTGCCCCCTCCCGGTGGCGACGGTGCATCACCTTATCTAGCGAGGTGCCCTTAATAAAATCGACGATGCGCGACTGGTCGCCCCCGGTGAAGAAAATGCCCGTGGCCCGCTCTACCTTTTTCAGGTTGCTTTCGCGTTCCGAATCTTCTCGCTGCTCGGTGTGCACCAGCTCCACGGCCTCGGCCCCCAACCGCTCAAACACGCGGATGTAGTCTTCGCCCACTTCCTCCGGCAGGCTGGTGGCGGTGGTCATAACGGCAATGTGAGCTTTCACACCGCCTGCTGCCCGCAGAAACTCCCGCAGCACCAGGCAGTCGCCTTCCCGATCCTCTGCGCCGCCGATGATGACTAGCGGCCCTGATTTTTGTTCGGTTCCCATCGTGGTTACTCTCAACTCAGTAGGGTTGCTGTTTCGATCCAGTGTGGCAACCTAGTAACGGTTGCTACAAAAATCATCATCGAACGAAAACCAGGGAACAACCACCCTAATTGGCCAAATTGAATTCTGGATTAGTCTGCGGCGGCAGGCAGATCGGGCACTTCGCCGGGGATGTAGCCCGGCAGCCGCCGCGACGGCACAATCACCAGCAATGACAGCGCCGCCAGGGTAAGGAAGGACAGCTTCAAGGCCCGCAGTCGGGCAGCGGCGTTAATATCCACGGCCACTGCTACCTGTTCGGGGGTAGCAGTGGTGGTCGCCAGGGTGCTTTCGAGGCGATCGTTGCTGACGAACGTAACTTCATCCAGATTCACCTGCTGAATCAGTTCCGGTGGAATGGTCGGGTTATCCACCACGCCGCGCTGAATGTTGAGGCTGAGAATACCTACCACCAGCGCCCCCGCCAGAGCGGTACCCACCCCGGCGGCCAAGTTGTTGATGGTGCCGCGCAGCGCGCCCACATCCGCCGCTAGTTCTTTGGGGGAGGCCGTTACGAGCACGTTAAACAGCAGGGTAACTAGGGATCCCTGGCCCAGACCCACCATCACCAGGCCAAAGATCACCGGCAGGGTGCCCCACTCGTTATTCATCACGATCGCCAGCAGCACCATGCCCACCGACACGAGAATGAAGGCCTTGCGGGCGATCTGGCGGGGGGAGAGGCGATCGAACACCCGCACGATAGAAATAGCCGCGACGAACACCGCCAGCTGGTAGGGAATCATCGCCACCGAGGTATCGAAGCTGCTGCGGCCCTGCACCATTTGAATATAGAGGGGGGTCAAAAACGTGAGGGCGTTGCCCAAAATGACAATGGACATCATCGAGAGGGCCGCCGCCTGCTCCTGGGTCGAGTCAATCACCTCTAGCGACAGCAGCGGCGTTTGCTGGGCCGCCACCCGCCGCTGGGCCCAGGCCACAAACAGCTGCACGCCAATCACCCCCAGCACAATCAAGATCGGCGCGGGGGAGATACCTAGGGGAGCCAGGGGCGCTGCTGTTCTTGCTAAGACCAGGCCCCAACCATTCAAGTTGTTAAAGCCAACGCTGATGAAAATAATCGCCAGGGCCGCCAGCACCACGCCCACCCAGTCGATTTTGACGCCGGGGATTGGGGGCACAGGCTTGAGGCGAAAGCTGAGCAGCAACACCACCGCCGTAAACGGAATGATGATGCCAAAGGCCCAGCGCCAGCCAATCCAGGTGCCCAGCGCGCCAGCTAAGAAGAAGGCGGTGACGGTGGTAATCGCCTGCACTGCGCCCAGAATACCCAGGGCAGTAGACTGCTGCTTGCCCCGATAATTGTGGGCGATCAGCACCACCAGGGTGGGTACGATCGCCGCCGCCGCCAGCCCCGCGATCAGCTGGGCCACAATCATCATCTCGGCGCTGGTGCTGAAGGTCATGATCACCATAGCGATCAGCAGCAGCACCGTGGCGATCTTAAAGATGAGCAGAGAACCAAACTTTTGGCCCAGCTTGCCCCCTAGCATGACAAAACCCGCCACCGAGAGGGAATAGGCCACGATCGCCGTCCCCACCGTCGTTGGCGCGGTATTGAACTCGTTGACGATATTGCCGATGGACACGGGCAGGGCATTGATGTTCAGCGACATCTGCACCTGACCCATGCCGATGACGACCATCGGGAGCCAGGAATCTTTAACTTCGATATTGAGGCCGGTTGTGGGGGAAGAGTTGGTAGTCATGATGGTGGATGAGTAGATGGGTGGATCGGTAAAGGTAGACCGACGTGTCTGCCCAAATCTTTCGGTGTAAAGAATTTCGGCGTAGGGTTCTGTGGGGTGGGTGGGGGTAACCCACGCTAGGGGTGGGGGCGGGAGGCGAAAAGGTTAAGGCCGAGTTGTTCTGAGAGGAATTTGGTCACGAGCTGCCCCTTGACGCTGTTGCCTGCCTCATCCAGCTGGGGGGCGAAGGTGGCAAGGCCGCCTTTGCCTGGGGAAACAGTTATGAGGCCGCCGCTGACGCCGCTTTTGCCGGGCAGGCCGGTTTCATAGAGCCAGTCGCCAGAGTTCTCATACAGTCCGGCGGTGACCATGACCGCCAGCACATGCTGGCAGTGGATGGGGTCAATGATGGCGTCGTGGGTGATGGGGTTGACGCCGCCGTTCGCTAACGTGGCGGCCATCACCGCCAGATCCCGCGTCGTAACGTTGAGGGAGCACTGACGGGTGTAGACATCGGTGGCCTCAACTGGGTCGAAGAAGATGCGATCGTAGGCTTGCAGCAGCTTGGCAATGCCGGTGTTGCGCTGGTTGGTGGCCGCTTCAGACTCGTAAACGGCCTGGTTGAGGGTGAGGTCGCGCCCCGCAAACCGGGATAGCTGCTCTTGAATGAATTGCCACTTGGCCTCGGCGGTATCGCCAGGGGCCAGGCTAGTGGCGGCAATTGCCCCGGCATTCACCATGGGGTTGTGGGTGCCTTCATCGATTCGCTCCAGGGCAATGACGGAGTTGAAGGGCAGGCCAGTGTTGTTGGCCCCGAGCTTTTCTCGGGCTTCGTCTTCGCCGATCGCCTGGCAGATCAGGGCAAACACAAAGGGCTTCGACACGCTCTGAATCGAGAACTCGTAGGAGGTGTCGCCAATGCCGTGGATGGCTCCGTTGGTGCCTACCACGCAGATGCCGAATAGATCTCGGGGCACCGCTGCCAGGGCGGGGATATAGTCGGCCACGGTGCCCTTGTCGGTGATCTTGAAGCGATCGTAGGCCTCGTTGACGAGACCACTGACCAACTCTGGTGACGGCAAATGCCCTGTATTGATGGCATCAGTGAGGGTAAGGATGTTGGACATGGTAGGGATCTTTAATAGCGAATTCGATAAAGACGCTTTCAGCGAAGGGAAGCTTTACTGAGAACTAAACACTGGATTGCTAGTAGCGCAACGTCAGAGCAATACGATTGTGGTTGGTCAAAGCTCCGTCTTCCAAGAGCATGACCTCGCCGCCCTTAGCGAGGACCGCTTCGATGATTTCATCCACGGCGTCGTCCATCACCTCGGTGCCCCCCTTGGCTTCGACGACTTGCAGACCGCCTTTTTCATCGACCACCGCAGGAATGTGGTAGCCCTTTTCCACCAGCAGCAGTTTGCCGCGCCCGTCATTGGCCAGCCGCCAGACTTCTTCGATCGCAGAGACCACTTTGCCCTCACCCATGGCGGTATCTAGAGACTGCAGGGCATCGGCCCGCAGTTGGCCGCGCACCCCTTGCACAATCGGCCATACCTCGGGCACTAGCTCCGACACCGTGGCTTTGTCAAAGTTGCCGGTGAGGGTGCCCGCCACCTGAGCGGTGTACTGAGACACCTCTTGAAAAAAGGAAATCTGGCGAATCACGCCGCCCAGGATAATCGGCAGGGTATCGTCTTCGGCGTAGGCGGTAAAGGCGCGATCGACCTGCTGAAAGAAGCGGCGGTGGCGATCGTCCACGTAGGCCGTATCAGAATCGTAGGGCAGCGCCGTAGTGGCACCGGGGCCGGTCATTTCCATCGGAAAGCTGCCGTCCGTCACCTCTTCGAGGGTTTCGCCGGTACCCGCCAGCAGACGAGTGGCGTTTTGGCTGAGCAAAAACACCCAGTAGCGCTGGGCCCGGTGCAGGCCGTAGACCAGGTCGCGGGTGGCAAAGGTCTGATCGATTACCACCCGCTTTGGAACGGTGAAGGGCAGGTAGAACAGCTTGGCAAACTCGTGGCTGACAAACAGCGCCAGCCCATCCAGGGTATGGGTGTAATTGATATCGCTGACTAGCCCGTCGAGATTGATCAGCAGGGGTTCTAGATCGCGATCGGAGAACTCTTGGGAGAGGCGCTCAGTGGCTTCGCGGACTAGATTCTTGACCGCGATCGGGTCTTGTTTGTTATCCGGCGAGGTGCGGTGGGTAGGCAGCAGAATGGATAGGGCAGGAACCTTAGTCAGAGATTGCAGTTCCTTGAGGTCGTGGCGGGTAATCATGGGATTGGTCCTAATGGATGGTGGTTAGGGGATTGAAGGAAACCCCGGTGACGGTGCGGATAGATTTAGGGATGAGCCATGCGATCTAGGGCTACGGTGATGGCAAGAATTAAAATGTCGTTTTGGGAGGGCTCAATCTGCACGCCGTAGGTGTTGGCGATGCGAAACCAGCGTTTGGAGACTTCGGCAACTTTGCGATTGTCTTCGCCAACGGTGTATTCGTAGTCCAACACGTTGCCCTTGACCGCTAAATCGGGGCCATCGCCCACTTTGACCGTCCAGCGATCGCGCAGGGGAGAAATCAGCGCTTTCTTGACCGTAGCGAGGGGCTCGTCGTTGGCTCCTTCAATGGTCATGGTGTCTTTGATGGTGAGCAGCTTTTCCTGAATCTTGCACATTTGGTTGCCCTGCAAGTCTTCAAAGAAAAGGGTGTTGCGGACACGCAGCAGCTTGCCGTTAACCTTAAAGGCCCGGTTGCCCTGACCATCTTCAATCCAAAAATCATCGCCCAGGGAAAATAGACTTTCCCGCAGTCGGTACTGGGTAGCGGTACCTCGGCGACCAAATACCTCGCGCTCTTCGCGGCGCTGCTCACGGCGTGAGCTGGGTCGATCTTTGTTAAACATGGGTTTTCCTCAGGGAGCGGGGCAAATGGGCCAGGTGCATGGGCAGGTGGGATCTTCGGCACCAGGAAAGACCAGGGTTTGAGTTTAGGGGAGAAATTCAAAATTCGCTCCGCTAAGCTTCGGTTTCGGCTTCCTCTTCGGTGGGTTCGAGGGTGATCTCGGCTTCCTCTAGAAACAGGCCGTTGTCGGTAGAAACTAGGCTGCTGATGTCTAGGGTGTCGTCGGTTTGGGCGACGCGGGCGGCCCCGAGGCCATCGGCGCTGCCCCCAGCGGTGTACAGCACATTGCCCCCCGCTTCTAGCTGCTCGGCAATGTCGGCCTTAATCACATCGCGAACCAGCTGTGCCCCAGCCTCGACCAGGGTGGCTTCGAGTTTTTCGAGCCAGGTGTGCTCAATGATGGCGATGATCGCCGAGGTGTCGGGCTGGAGGGCCGCACCCAGGTCTTTCATTTCGGCTTTGAGGGGGGCGCTGCGAAGCTTGCCCACCAGGGCACCGATGACGCCACCGCCAGCGGCGATCGCCGTAACCGGCGGGGCCAAGACTAGGCCAATCAAACCGCCCACCACGCCGCCTGTGACCAGGCCCTTGCGGCTGCGCCGTTTGGCATCGGTAATTTTGAGCTTGCCGCTGGCATCTTTCACCACCACGGCGGCATCGATGATGCCGATCAGGCCCTCTCGCTTGCCCTGCTTGAGGTCAGCCATCGCGGTGCTGGCTCCGTCGGGGCTGTTAAAGGCAGCCACAATGACTTGAATGGGTCGATCGCTCATGGTGGTCATCTCTTAGTGGAACAATAAAGTGGAACGAGTGAGAAAACCCTGGGCAGGCATGGGGAGGGCACATGGTCGTATGTTGTTTCCTTTACCAACCCAGGAAGGTTGTAGGGCAAAGCCCATAGTTGAAACTTGGGTTGAGCTACGGAGAATGGTGGACATTGCCCACCCTACGGAAGAGGAAACCTGGGCGGATGAGCGGTAAAGCGGAGTGTGAGAAACCCGTCTCCGCCCAGGAGGGATGTACAGCTTAAAAATCCACGGCATCGCGGATGATCGGGCAGGTCATGCAGTGGCCACCGCCGCGCCCGCGCCCCAGCTCAGCCCCGACGATGGTGACCACCTCAATGCCCTCTTTGCGCAGGGCGGTGTTGGTGACGGTGTTGCGGTCGTACATCACCACCACCCCCGGCTCCAGGCAGACGGCGTTGTTACCGCTGTCCCACTGCTGGCGCTGCTCCTGGTAGGCGTTGCCGCCGGTCTCCACCACCCGCATTTTTTTCAGGTTCAGGGCGTCGGCGACCACTTCGACAAAGGTTTTAGATTCTTTGACGATTTCGTAGCCGGGGGCTTTGTCGCTGGGGTAGAGCGAGAAGGCCACCACCTGGTCCATAATCGGCGGAAAGAGCGTGACCAGATCGCGATCGCAGAAGGTAAACACCGTATCTAAGTGCATGGCCGATCGCAGCTTGGGCATGCCCGCCACAATCACCCGCTCGGCCCCGCCCTTGGCGAACAGGTTCACCGCCACCTGGGTAATCGCCTGGTAAGAGGTGCGCTCGCTCATGCCGATCAGCACCGTGCCGTTGCCGATGGGCATCACATCGCCGCCCTCAAAGGTGGCGGTGCCGTGGTACTCAGTCGGGTCACCCCACCAGATCGGAAAGTCAGCCTCAGCAAAGCTGGGGTGAAACTTGTAGATCGAGGTGGTGAGAATGGTTTCCTCGTGGCGGGCGGGCCAGTAGAGCGGGTTGAGGGTAACGCCGCCGTAGATCCAGCAGGTGGTGTCGCGGGTGTAGAGGGTGTTGGGCAGAGGCGGCAGCAGGTAGCCGGTAATGCCGTCGTTTTCCTGGGCCAGCTTCAGCAGTTCGCTGCCAAAGTCGAGGGGCATGTCGTAGACCGCCAAACCGCCGATCAGGTACTCGGCCAGCTTAGCGGCGGGCAGCTCATCGAGAAAGGCGCGCACATCATCGACCAGGCCCAGGCCCACTTCGTTGGGCACAATCTGCTGGTCGAGAATCCACTTTTTCGCTTCAGGAATCGCTACGGTTTCGGCCAGCATCTCGTGCATTTCGATCACGTCAACGCCGCGATCGCGCATTTTCAGCACAAAGTCGGCGTGGTCGCGCTTGGCCATCTCGACCCACAGCACATCGTCAAATAGCAGGTCGTCGTTGTTGCTGGGGGTGAGCCGCGAGTGGGCCAAACCGGGCGAGCACACCATTACTTTGCGCAGCTTGCCCACTTCGGAGTGGACACCGTAGGTAGCAGGGTTAGTCATGGTTAACTCCGTGGATGAGGGTAAGGGGAAGTCTTGAGTTTTGTAGGATGGGCAAAGGGCCTAGCCCGTGCCCATCGCAGGGATTGGGCATGATGGGCACGCTTTGCTTTGCCCATCCTACGAAGAGAGAAATATGTCCAAAATCGCTAGTCCAAAATTCAAATTGTGATCTTTCCGGTAGCAAAGCCGACCAGCGCCGTCAGCGCCGCGATCACCGTCACCGTAAACACCACCAGTTCCCAAAAGCCAAACACCCTGAGCCCCTGCTCTCGGCGAGCCAGGAAAAAGAGAATCGTGCCGGGAACCAAAATCAGCGCCGCCAGCAGCAGTTTTTCTACCCCCCCCGCTACCAGCATGAGAATGGCGTAAGCCGTTGCGACGATGCTAATGACCAGATTTGTGATGCGGCTGCGGTCGTCGTTCTCGTAGGTTTCGCGGGTAATCGCCAGTTTGAGCGCAAAGGCCGCCACTAGCAGGTAGGGAATCAACGACAGAGAGCTGGCTAGTTCTAGGGCCAAACTAAAGGCATTTTGGGAAAACAGGGTAACAATTAAAAAGCCCTGAACCACGAAATTGGTCATCCACAGGGAGATCGACGGTACTTTTTGAGCATTCTCGTGGTTCAAAAAGTTGGGCATTAGGTTGTTCTTAGCGGCCATAAAGGGCACTTCTGCCGCAAACAGCGTCCAGGCCAAAAACGCCCCCAGTACAGAAATCAGCAAGCCAACGCTGACAAAAATATTGCCCCACCGACCCACCACTATCTCTAGAGCCCCGGCCATAGAGGGGTTGCGCAACTCCGCTAGCTCGGCTCGCGGCAGCAGGCCAAAGGGCAGCATCGTCACCATAATCAGCAAACAGAGCACCCCCACAAAACCCAACACCGTAGCCACGCCCACATCCGATCGCTTCTCGGCATAGCGGGAGTAAATGCTGGCCCCCTCAATGCCAATAAAGACAAATACGGTGATCAGCATGGTGCTGCGCACCTGTTGCCAGAGCGACTCGTCATAGCCCTGGTTGCCGAGCCAGTTGGCCGCAAAGACCTGCGGGTCGAAGGCAAACAGCAGGATAAATAGAAAGACCAAAATTGGCACAATCTTGGCGATCGTGACAATGGTGTTTAACCCGGTGGCCTGCTGTACACCGCGCAAAATCATAAAGTGAAACAGCCAAATGATGATGGAAGAACCAATCACCGCCTGCACCGTATTGCCGTCCCCAAACACCGGGAAGAATGTGCCCAGGGTCGATTTAATCAGCACAAAGTACGAGACATTGCCCACGCAAACACTCGCCCAAAAGGCCAGTGCCGCTAAAAAACCGATGTAGTTGCCAAAGCCCGCCTTGGCGTAGATAAACACCCCCGAATCGAGGTCGGGTTTGCGCTGGGCCAGGTTTTGAAACACAAAGGCCAGCATTAGCATGCCGACCCCCGCGATCGCCCAAGCGATTAGGCCGCCCACGACACCCGTCGCCCGACCGAAGGCGGCAGGTAGGGTAAAAATACCCGCCCCCACCATGGAGCCGACCACCAGGGCAGTAAGAGCCCAGACAGAAAGCGTCTGTTTCTCGGGTTCAGCGCCGGAGCCTATAGCGACGTTATAGTTTTGTTCTGCGGTCATAGGGTTCTCCTGTGGTTCCTGAGGGGAGTGCTGTTTTCAGTGCGGCAGGTCCCGCGAGATTCTTTATCCACCAAATGGCCTATGAGGTAACCTTCTCTCCCCACGTGATGACATTTGAGATGAATACTTTGGGAGTAGACAATCTGGGGGGTCAGGGCGATCGCCAGATGCTGCCTAACCCGTGGAAACCAACACTCCAAGCCTAGACAGAGTAAAATGACTTGAGATTAGAGTAGAAAAAACCTATAGGAAAGTCATAGGAAAATTGGCATACTTTAGGTTGGCATACCTTAGGTCGGCCCTGAAATTCTGAATAAGTTAGGACTACTTAAACCTGGATTATTCACAAGGGCGGAAGCAAGCGACTGTCATTCCCGCGCAGGCGGGAATCCACTCGAAGGTATGTTGCTTCA
Organism: Nodosilinea sp.; assembly: GCA_041739575.1. Taxonomy (GTDB): domain Bacteria; phylum Cyanobacteriota; class Cyanobacteriia; order Phormidesmidales; family Phormidesmidaceae; genus Nodosilinea. Next base: position 12,384 of record JBGSNT010000175.1, read on the forward strand.
GCTAGATTCCCGTTTCCACGGGAATGACAGATATTTCCCCATGATCATGAATAATGCAAGCTAAAGCTTTGCACCGACTTTCCAGGAATGGCTAACACAATTGCCACAATTCCCTTAGGCACTTAAAGTTCGAGGCTGTTAACGTATTTAGGTGGCTTCGCTGAAAATAACCTGGGAGCCTCGTAGGCGCTTGTAGGTATGATATCGGCTGTACAAATCTCGATTGGAGAAAAAGAAGAGGGAAACCGCCTCCCACAAAAATACCCAGCCGCCAATGAATAGCCCTTCTGTCAAAACAGAGGTGACGATGTTGAATTCAGCAGGCCCTGATATTAGCTTTGCTACTAAAAGTGTACCTAAGCCAGAAATAACGTACCGAAAGGTACGAGTATTGATCAACTTGACCTCTTTTCGGATTAGGTAAATCTTGAGATCGAGGCTGTTTCTTAGCCCAGTCCTAACATCATTCTCCATAGCTTCATCACGACTGCCAGTAGGCAAGACAAAGCAGACCTCGATCAAATACTTAGAGGGAATTTCATCAGCACCACTTTCTAAATAAAGTTGCAAATCTGGATCTAGTTCTCGCCGCTTAAAGGGGGCTGGGTCCCATTCGCTAAAAATGTCGGTGTAATGATCGAGGGCGACCTCAATCATATAGGCATTGTTAGCTTTATCAATGGAATAAACTTCGTTAAAAAAATTATCTCTTCGGATCATGCAGCGCAGCTAATAAATTAGCTTCATTTAGAGCAAGATACTTATGGCTTAAAATTCTATCTACAATGTTGGAGGAAAGCTATAGGGATTGTGGTGGTTATGCCAGCAGTAGTTTGAAACATCTTAATCCCCATGTACTCTAAGCGTAGGTCGTAAGACCGAATCCGAATACCTCTGATAAAAAGTAACCGTCCCCTGAGCGGAGTCGAAGGGGATATCTCGGGTGAGTTTTGGCTTCGACTTCGCTCAGCCAGCATAGTTCTAGGGACGCTTACGATAAAAACATGTAGGGATAAGGCTATTGTCTAAAACTGCTCTAAACCCAGAAAATCAGTCGAGCTATCGTCGGCGATCGTGCTGCAGTTGCTCGACAGCACCCGTGCGTTAAAGACTTCGATCCGGCAGGTGCCCGTGGTGTTGGTGATAATCCGCAGGTTGGCTGACGAGTCGAAGCTGCGCACCCGAGTAAACAGGCTAAAGCTGTTGGCCGTGCCGGGTTCATCCGTTCTGCGAGTAATTGCGCCGCGATATTGCACCCGCGCCGGAGTCTGGCCGCGCACATTGGACGCCTGGATTTCCGTTAGTTCTAGACCAAAGTTTTCGCCATCGACGGTCAGCGACACATTGGCATTGCGGCCCCGGCTAAAGGCTGCCCCCTGGGCAACGCCTCGCCCCTGGGAGACAGTCCTTGCGGCTGGGCGAGCCGGGGTAGGGACAGAGGTCTGAGCCATGACCGGGGGAATTAAGGCAACGCCTAGGGCCGCTATAAACCCGATCAACCCAATCAGTAAGCAACTTTTTTTAACCATCTGACTTTTCTTACATTGTCGGAACAGGTCGAGCCGATTGGCTGGATAAATCTGCGTTGAACGCTTTGGGATTAGGCGACTTGGGGAGTCTGTGCGATCGCCCCAGGTCATCTCGTCCGTAGCGTTCAACGCAGCGGTGCCCAGTTACAGTTCAGCGCCGAAGTCTTCGCGCAGTTTGGCCTCTTGCTCAGCCGTCAGGTTCGACTGAATCAGCTCACCCACTTCATCAGGGGCAAAGGCTTCGCTGACCTTGTCCACGGTCACAGCCCCAGTCAGCAAGAACAGTGCCGACGTCCCTTCGGTCACCTTTTCGCGCAGGTCTTTGATGAAGTCGTCGTTGATGCCGTAGTCGGTAAACTTACCCGACAGCGCCCCGGCGGCAGCGCCCACAATCATGCCAAACAGCGGCACCAAGAAAATCAGACCAAACAGCATGCCCCAAAAGGCACCGCCGAGAGCACCCACGCCTACGGTGCTGACGGCCTGGTTGGTCTTGGGCTTCTTGCGCCCCACGGGCCAGGATACAATCGCCGCATCCAGCACTTTAATTATCTCCTGCTTTTGTAGATCGCCGAGCTTGGCCAGTGCCTTTTCAGCTCCCTCGGGTGTGTTAAATTTCCACACGGTTAATGTAGACATAATGTTCTCCTGTTAATTTCGTTCGCTTTGCAAAGTCAGCCAGAAAGTCCTTTGCTCCTTCTGCAGCTTAGAACTATCTGGCAAGGTTGTGGATCATTAGACCCATGACTAGAACCTAAACCATATTTTGCCACGGTAGAGTAGGCCTTAGCTTAGTCTGAGGTGATTAGGCGAGATACCTGAGACGACAGGGTAGATGGGTTAAAGGGTTTGCTGATGGCTCCAGAAAACCCCATCTGGCGAAACTCTTTGAGTGTAAACCAGTTGGCTCGATCGCTTATCAGCACAATGGGCACCGATTGACTCACCGAGTACTGTTTTAACTGCTCAACTAGAATTAGCGCATCATTCTCAGCCGCAGACGCATCCACCAAAATAACGTCTGGGCGTTTTTTCTCACATAGCTCAATACCTTCTTGAATAGACCCTGAGAGGGTAACCTCCCAGTCGCCAAGCTCACTGAGACAGTCGCCCAAAATATCCCGAAGACCAGCTTCGTGCTCAATCAAAAGAACTGACTTACTGGGCATTATCGTGCCCCTTTTAATTCCCAGAAAGGAACGACCTATGCCTAGGATGAACTAACATCCTAAGCATAGGTAAAGTGAGATGACTTAAACTAAGAGTAGAGGAACTCTATAGGAAAGTCATAGGAAAATTAGAGCGCCTTAGATTGGCTCTCTACACCTCTACACCAATGCTCGATTCAGGTATCTCTTAAGCTTTGTATGGCCAATTGAGACCTGGCGGCAGTACGTACCCCCAATGCCTTCTGGCCTAGAACGCCCAACCCAGCAGGGTGGCAATCTGCTGGGCCAGGGTGAGGGGGTTAAAGGGTTTAGAACCTATCCGGAAAATACCAGAAGCTTTCGTCCCACAATTAAACAAGCGGCCAGTTGCACAAACCCCAAGTAAGATTGGGCTGACTTTGCCCACCGAATTAGGACGCCTCGGAACCGATTAAACCAAGCATGGCCTACT
>JBGSNT010000221.1:0-52603 GCA_041739575.1 Nodosilinea sp.
CGTCACGTCCGCTTCACCCATAACCGCGATCCTGAACCCGCCATGGCGTCTCGGAAACAGCATGACCAGCGCACCTATCGAATCGAGTTCAAAATACACACGTACTGCTATGTCGCTGATTAGTTTTGTCAGTCAACCAGCGCTATGCCTCTCATCAAAGTACAGACTTCCGTTCATTCCCCTAATAAAGCGCAGGTCGAAGGGCTGCTGAAGGATCTTTCTGCTAGCCTAGCCAGCCACCTGGGCAAGCCTGAATCTTACGTGATGACAGCCTTTGAAGCCAACGTTCCGATGACCTTTGCTGGCACCACCGACCCAGTATGCTACGTCGAAATTAAAAGCGTAGGCACCATGGGCGGAGCTAAAACCCGCGCCATGAGCCAGGCGTTTTGCGCCCAGCTGGAAACCGCTCTAGGGGTACCTAAAAATCGTACCTACATTGAGTTTGCCGACGCCGCTGGGGCCATGTGGGGCTGGAACGGGGCCACCTTTGGCTAGACCAGGCCAAATTCACCTACTCTCGCTGCCCTAGCACCAGCGACAAAAGACCCAGCGTACCGCCCACCAGCAGCACGCTGACGGGGCCGTCGGGGGCGTAATCTCAAAGCGCAGGCGTGAGAAAAACAAAATGGGCAGCGTTGGCTGGTTTTGAGTGGTGCTTGCGATGGAAGAGGGCATCGCAACGATGCTCTGCTTTGAGTTGATGGTGCATTGCTTCGCCAATACACCCTATGGTTCTAGTTCTACTGCGCCCAGGCATCAAGAAAGTTTTAAGACGGCCATAAAGGCTTCCTGGGGCACATCCACTGTGCCAATCGCCTTCAGGCGTTTCTTCCCCTTGGCCTGCTTTTGCAGTAGCTTTTTCTTGCGGGAAATGTCGCCGCCGTAGCACTTGGCCAGCACGTCTTTGCGCAGGGCCGGAATGCTTTCGCTGGCGATAATACGGCTGCCGATCGCAGCCTGGATGGGAATCTTAAACTGGTGGCGAGGAATCAGCTCTTTGAGCTTTTCAACCAGGGCCTTGCCCACGTAGTAGGCCTTGTCACGGTGCACAATCGAGGCCAATGAATCCACCGGGTCGCCGTTAATCAGTACGTCGAGCCGCGACAGATGGTTCTCTCGGTAGCCAATCAGGTGGTACTCCATGCTGGCGTAACCCTTGCTGCGCGACTTCATCTGATCGAAAAAGTCGGTCACCACCTCGGCCAGGGGCACCTCGTAGATTAGGGTGGTGCGGCCCTGGGCCAGGTATTTCATGTCTTTGAACTCGCCCCGGCGGCCCTGGCACAGCTCCATCAGGGCACCGACGTACTCTTCGGGGGTGATCATGTCGAGCTGTACGTAGGGCTCTTCGATTTTTTCGCGGGCCTGGGGGTCGGGCAGGGTGCTGGGGTTGTCGATTTCGAGCACCTCGCCCTGAATGGTGGTGACCCGGTAGATGACCGAGGGGGCGGTGGTAATCAGGTCTAGGTTGTACTCCCGCTCCAGGCGTTCCTGCACAATTTCCATGTGCAGCAGGCCCAAGAAACCGCAGCGAAAGCCGAATCCCATGGCGCTGGAGGTCTCTGGCTCGTACTGGAGGGCCGCATCGCTGAGGCGCAGTTTTTCGAGGGCTTCGCGCAGTTCTTCAAACTGGTCTGAGGCGGTGGGGAAGAGGCCGCAGAAAACCATGGGCTTGGCTTCGGCGTAGCCGGGCAGAGCCTCTGTGGCGGGGTTTTGCACTAAGGTGATGGTGTCGCCCACGCGGGCATCTTCCACGGCTTTAATCGAGGCGGCAAAGTAACCCACTTCCCCGGCGTGGAGTTCGTCCACCTGAATTTGGGTCGGGGCCAGCACACCCAGTTCGTCGACTTCGTACTCTTTTCCCGAGGCCATCAGTCGCACTTTGTCTTTGCGGCGAATGGTGCCATCCATCACCCGAAAATAGACGATCACGCCCCGGTAGGGGTCGTAGTAGCTGTCAAAAATTAGCGCCCGCAGCGGTTCAGACACCGTGTCTGCCGGGGGCGGCACCAGGTAGACGATGGATTCTAAAATCTCGTCAATGCCCACGCCTTCTTTCGCCGAGGCCAGAATGGCGCCGCTGCAGTCGAGGCCGATGATGTCTTCGATCTCTTGCTTGATGCGCTCGGGGTCGGCACCGGGTAGGTCAATTTTGTTGAGAACGGGGATGATTTCGAGATTATTTTCCAAGGCCAGGTAGACGTTGGCCAGGGTTTGGGCCTCGACCCCCTGGGAAGCATCCACCACCAGTAGCGCTCCTTCGCAAGCGATCAGCGATCGCGACACCTCGTAGGAGAAATCCACGTGCCCCGGCGTATCGATCAGATTCAGCACGTAGTCTTTGCCGTCCTGGGCCCGGTAGTTCATGCGGGCGGCCTGGAGCTTGATGGTAATGCCCCGCTCCCGCTCCAGATCCATGCTATCGAGGAACTGGGCCTTCATCTCGCGATCGCTGACGGTTCCGGTGCGCTGCAACAACCGGTCGGCCAGGGTCGATTTGCCATGGTCAATGTGGGCAATGATCGAAAAGTTGCGAATCTGAGAGACGGGAACCTCGGTCATACAAAGGCTTGCCAGCAATAGCGGTTTACAGACTTTAATATTGTAATCCCTCCCCTGGACGAATGCTTGGGCCGGGGGAGCGGGTTTGGGCCGGCTAGCCCCCAGACCGGGCGTTGAGGAGTGACCCGCCTGCCCCCGAGGTTGGCAGGGGCAGAGATGGCGGTAAACTTGTTATGTCAAGGTCCCCAGACCTAATTCCCTCGGGGGTTAGGGATGACCGAACCAGACCTCTCCGCCCTAGGGCGTAGACTAAATTAGATAACCATCACCCTATTCCGGTAGTCAGGTCACCCACTATGCAAAACTCTGCCTCCCATCCTGGCGAACGGTCGGCGGAAAAAGTCGACCTCTCGGTGCAGATCGACAAGGAACTGCTCGATCAGGTGTCCCACCTCAGCTCAGACCCTAGCAAGGTTATTGATGTGGCCCTGCGCCAGTGGCTACGGGGCGATCGTCGCTACGAAGACGACCTGGTGCGCCATCTACCCCGCAACCCCACCGTGCCCCCCAAGGGCGAATGGAACGACTAGGGGAGGCAGAGCGGCAAAAATAACCTGAGGCCTTTGTCTAAACCTGGGCAGGTGTCCGCCGAGGTTTTCTGCTTAGCCGTCATCAATTCCCGCTGTACTAGAGCCATCGGAGCAATCGGTTGGTTACTATGGGAACGATTCGGTTTGTACCTCCATGCGATCGCGACGTTCCTCCCCTGCCCTAGCCCCTGCTAGCTCCGCCTCCCCCAGCGAACCCCTCTCGGTCTGGGTTATGGTGCTGACCCTCAGTGGCGTGGTGGAATCCATTCAAACCGTGGGCACCAGAGCTTTACCAACCTCATTAACCGCCAACTGGATCGGGCGATCGCTGACGGAGATCGCCTCCTTTGCCACCTCCAACTCCCTAGAGCTAGCCCTCACGACCCTGGTCGCCCGCCGCGAACCCGTGCAGCTGCCGGGTCGGTGTCCCCTGGGGTCCCACAGTATTGAGGTGCAGTGGGTGTTTCAGCCCCTGTTGGGGCCAGACAATGGGGTCTTTCGGGTGGCGGCTACGGGCTATCTGTCCAACCTCAACGGCCTCGCCGACGGCCCGTTGCTGCGCACAGAATCCGCCGCCCTGCCTCCCGTAGATGCTGCTGCTGCTTGCGCCCAGATCCAGGGCTACTCGCCCCGGCTTAACCAAATCACCCGCAACGTCCGGCGCACCCTAGATTTATCGATTATTCACCAGCAGACTGTCGAGGCACTGGGGGATCTGTTTGGGGTCGATCGCTGTCTGGTGTGTAGCTGCAGTGCTGCGCCCAGCATGGCTCCAGAGGCGGCTACGGTGGCAGCGGAATACCTGCGTTTAGACGACCTAACTCCCTGGCAGGGGCAGGTGTGGCTGCTGGCTGAAACCCCTTGTCTCAGCGCCGCCGCCCAGGCATCGGTGGCGATCGTCGGGCCCCGCCAACCGGTTGGCCCCTCGATAGTGGCCGTGGCCACCCGCTACCAAAACACCATCAACGGATTTGTCGTGCTCCACGACCGCCCCACCCGAGTGTGGACAGAGGTGGAGCTCAACTTGCTGACGGACCTGGCCGATCAGGTGGGTACGGCGATCGCCCACGCCACCCTGTTTGGGGAAAGCCACGCCCTGGCGATCAAGCTACAGCAGGCCAATGCCAGCCTGATGGAGAAGCAGCGCGAGTTTCAGGAGGCCCGCCGCCAGGCGGAGGAAGCCCGTCGCCAGGCGGAGGAAGCCTCACGGCTGAAGAGTGAGTTTTTAGCCAATACCTCCCACGAGCTACGCACTCCCCTCAACGGCATGATTGGCTTTCTCAAGCTGGTGCTGGACGGCATGGCCGATGACCCCGCTGAGCAGGAGGAATTTATTGAAGAGGCCCACAAGTCAGCCCTTCACCTGATGCAGCTGATCAACGATGTGCTCGACATCGCCAAAATCGAAGCGGGCAAGATGCAGATCGACATGGGGCCAATCAACCTCAAGGAGCTGCTGGCGGACCTGGAAAACTTTATGCGGCACCAGGCCGATGAAAAGGGCCTGTTCTTTGAAATTTTGTTGCCTGCCACCCGCGACGACATCACCATTAACGGCAACTATCAGCGACTATTGCAGGTGCTGATGAACCTGGTGGGCAACGCCATTAAGTTCACCCACGAGGGGGGCGTTACGATCAGTGCCGAGGTCAAGCCCCAGAAGGTGGAGTACCAGGGTAAACTCTGGCCCGGTCTGGTAAAAATCAGCGTGGCCGATACGGGGATCGGCGTATCGCTGGAAAAACAAGATCGCCTCTTTCAAAGCTTTAGCCAGGTCGATGGCGATCGCACCCGTCAGTACGGCGGCACCGGCCTGGGTCTGGCCATTTCGCAACGACTGGTCGAAGCCATGGGCGGTGTAGTGCAGTTTATCAGCATGGGCGAAGGATTGGGGTCCACCGTGACCTTTACGACGTTGCTGTATCAAGCGCCCGTAGTGATTGATAAAGAGCCGGTCTATCCGCCTCACTAGTAATCCCCAGGGCATACCCCTAGGGCATAGGGCCGCCGGGGCTGCGGCTTTTGCTCTAGCTGTAGTGCGCCCCATCTTAAATGTGGGTATCTTTAAATCGCAAGGCTTTGGAGCAAAGGCCCAGGCTGAGAGAGTGATCGGCCTGGGCAAGGGTTGGGTGCACTGCAAGCGTTGGGTGCGAGTTTTGAGCAATGTAATACATGGTGCTGGTGGCAACCAGTGGACTGCTGACCCCAGGGCTCAGGTATTTTTGGCCTATGCCGCCGCCGAGCCCTGGAGTCGGCAGGGGCAAGCTACCCATCGGTCTGCTGTGGTAGAAGCCCTGCGCCACCTGCTAACCCAGGCCCAGCTGTCCTACTGGGAATATTCCTACCCCTGGTCCCCGGGGGTGGAGGCTGAAGCGGCTATCTCCAGGGCTACCGAGGCCTGCGACAGCTACCTGCTGGTGCTGTCACCCCAGTCCCTGGCCGATACCGGCTGTCTCCAGGGGCTGCTGTTTGCCCTCAGCCTCAATAAGCGCATTGTGGCGGTGCTGGCCGAAACCGTAGCCCCTAGCCATTTGCCTGAGCCCCTGCGAAATCTGGAGGCCATTGACCTGCGGGCGATCTCCCATCCTCTAGGCGAAAGCCTTGAGGGCCGTCAGATTCTGCAAATCCTTACCCACGAGGCCGACTATCACCAGTCCCACACCCAGCTTCTGATGATGGCGCTGCGGTGGGAACGTCAGCGGCGCGATCCGGCTCTGCTGCTCAAGGGGAAAGCGTTGGCCTGGTATCAGCGCTGGCTGGTGGGGGCTAAGCTGCGATCGCGCCACCGCCCGATTCACCTCCAGGCCCTTTACGTGGCCGAGAGCGTTCGCTGGGACGAGCCGCCGGCCATGGCCGAGGGGCTCCACTGGCTGAAGCGCTGGCTAGACTAACGCCGGGAAGGGGACAGCTCCACTCTTCGAGTCGGGATATCTGCCCTGCTGCTAGGGGGTTAGCCAGGGCTGCAAACGCTCAAACAGCTGCTGCACCCGGGCCAGGTCTTTCACGCCGGGGCGTTGCTCTACTCCGCTCGAGATGTCAATGCCGTCGGGGGATAGGGTTGAGAGGGCTATACCCACGTTCTCAGGGGTGAGCCCCCCGGCTAGCAGCCAGGGGCAGGGGGGCGTGAAGGCCATCAGAGCATCCCAATCGAGGGTCAGTCCGGTACCGCCCAGCTGCTGGGGATGGTAGGCGTCCAGCAGGAGAGCCTCCACGCAGGCGGCATAGGTTTCGGCCTGGGTCAGATCCTCCTGGGTGCGCACGCGCAGGGCTTTAATAATCGCTACCCCAGGTAGCTCAGCCTGGAGCTGCTGGCACCACTCCGGGGTTTCTTGACCGTGGAGCTGAATATGGCTGAGGTTAGCCTGGCGGGTAACGGTGCAGATGTCGGCCAGGGGGGCATCGGCAAACACCCCCACGGTGCCGATGGCCAGGTCAGCTGCCTCCAGCGCCTGGGTCATGGCTGCGAGGGTAGCGGGGGCGATGTAGCGGGGCGATCGCGGTACGCAGATAAAGCCCAGGTGAGTGGCCCCCAGTCGAGCGATGGCGATCGCCTGGTCAGTCTGGGTAATGCCGCAGATTTTGACCCGCATGTTAACTCTGTTGAACATTCCGTCGAAGGGGGGGCGGGAGATTTTTATAATCCAGAAGCGCTGAAATTCTGATTTTAGACCTCTAGTGGAGAAATCACATTGCTAGTTTCTACCTTGCTGTTGACCTACACCGTGCCCACTACCCCAGAGTGGTCTTTTAAAGTCGCGCTGATTATGATTACCTGCAACCTGTTTGTACTGGCCATTGGTAAGTACGCCATTCAAAAGCCTGGGGTGGGCCCTGCCCTGCCCGTGGGCCTGCCCATGGTGTTTGAGGGCTTTGGGCTGCCTGAACTGCTAGCGATCGCTAGCCTAGGCCACATTCTTGGGGCGGGTATGATCTTGGGCCTTGGCAACGCCGGTCTGCTCTAGACAGATTTCCGCCCGGCGACTTGCTGTGGCGGTTGATAGAATAAATCTACAGCTCAGACCTGAGTTACCGGGTACGCCTGGGGCGAGGGTCTGGGTTTGTATTGATAGTCTTGTTCAATAGCATACTGGAGGCTCGGCAATGCAATCCAGCTGGCGTATCGGGGCGATTTTGGGCATTCCCCTGTTTATCGATAGCTCCTGGTTCATCATTTTACTGCTGGTGACCGCCTCCTACGGACTAGAGCCCAGCTGGCACTCGGCCTGGGGTAATTTGGCCTGGGTGATGGGCTTTGCCCTGGCGCTGCTGCTGTTTGCTTCGGTACTGCTGCACGAGCTGGGTCACAGTATCGCGGCCAAGGTGCAGGGCATTGCGGTCAATTCCATCACCCTGTTCCTGTTTGGCGGCATTGCCTCCATTGATAAAGAATCTAAAACCCCTGGCGATGCGCTGAAGGTGGCGATTGCCGGTCCCCTGGTCAGCTTTGGCCTGTTTCTCTGGCTCACCGCCATCTCTAAAATTCCCGGCCTGCCCACTCCGGTAGGGGTGATCACCGGCAGTGTTGCCCAGATCAACCTGGTGCTAACGCTGTTCAACATGATTCCGGGCCTGCCTCTGGATGGGGGGCAGGTGCTTAAAGCCCTGGTGTGGAAGGGGACGGGCAGCCGCATCACGGGCATTCGCTGGGCGGCGCGGTCGGGGCAGGTGCTGGGCTGGTTAGCCATCACCTTTGGTCTGGTGATGGCCCTGGCCTACCAGGCGTTCTCTGGCTTTTGGATTGCGGCGATCGGGTGGTTTGCCCTGCGCAATGCCGCTGCCTATAACCAGGTCACCAACCTGCAGGAAGCGATGCTGGCCCTAACCGCCGCCGATGCCATGGCCCGCGACTTTAAGGTGGTCGATGCGACCATGTCGCTGCGGCAGTTTGCCGATACCTACCTGCTGGAAGAAAATCGGGCTCCTGCCTACTTTGCTGCCTCCGAGGGGCGCTATCGGGGCCTGGTCAGCATTGACGATATGCGGGCGATCGAGCGCAGCCAATGGGAAACTATACCCCTGACGCAGATCGCTAAATCCCTGCTCACTATTCCCTCGGTGCGGGAGGGTAGCCCCCTGACCGAGACCATCGAGCAGCTTGAGGCTCTCCAGCTGTCGCGCATTACTGTGCTGACCCCCGCCGATGCGGTGGCCGGTACGGTCGATCGAGGCGACGTGGTGCGAGCCCTGGCCGACCACCTCGGCCTTCGCGTTTCCCCCGCGATGATTCAGCGTATTAAGGAAGAAGGGCAGTATCCGCCTGGTTTGCAGCTGCCCTCCATTGCTAAATCGGTGATTGAAGAGGCTCGGGCCTAGCTCAGGCTGAACTCGGCAATCAGGGCGTCGTCCGAGTCGTCGGCGATGGTGGCCACAATGGTCATAATCCGCGAAATCTCCGCTGCCGAGATATCTTTCAGAATGCGGCTGGAGATGACCAAGACCTGGTCGCCGGAGATGCCGAAGCGAGCCTCTAGGGTTTCGTTGCAGCTTCGCTCCAGCAGCAGCTTCATCAGTCGGGGTTCGTCTTTGGCGGGGAGGCGCAGAACCGGCGACCACACCGTTAGCGTGTCAGATTCGGTCTCACCGGTAAGCTGGACATACACGTCCACACTGCCGTACTTAAATTTCCACAGGTGGCCTGCCGTGGTTTGGCTGACCATACCCCCCTCGCCTTGGTCGAGGGTAGAGATGACCTCCTCAATGGTGTCGAGGTAGGACAGGGTGTCTAAGTCCTCCTCTGCGGGGGAGGTTGGGTAGGTGAGATCCATATCAATGCCGTCATTTGCCATAACAGATCCAGGGTAGCCAGTGCCAAACAAGCTCTAACAGTAGAAGCGGTTTACTAAAGCAACGTAAAAACCATAGCCCCAAACCTTGGGGACTGCTGGGCTGCGATCGCCTAGAATATTGACCCTACTGTTGGGCAAAAGCCCACTTTCCCAACTCTAGCCCCTTGTGGGGGTACTGGCTATCCCCTGACTCAAGTTGTTACCCTCTGGGTTTTACCGCTGCCAGGGTTATCATCCCGACCACCCTTAGAGGGGCCACCGCAGAGGTTGTTCACTCTACTTCCGGGCGATCGCCCTCACCGCCATCCCTAGGTTCCGGTGGTTGCCTCGGCTTCTAGTTGGTACTGAAACTGGTCTTCGAGGGTGTCAAAGCCAAAGTCTCGAATTTCAGGCACCTCCGGGGGCACCTCAAAACCGTTGATGGTGCAGGCCTGTCGACGTTCGGCCCGTGAAGAATAGCGGCAGAGGTGTTCGATAAAGTGAAACACTACCTTGGGGTCGGACCACTTCATCTCGGCCCGCTGCTTGAGGATAATGAGCGCCTCTTTGTCGCTCATGGAGCTTCGCCATCCCTTGCGCTGTCGACAGGACACCCAGGTGTTGAGCACCTGAAAAATCCTGGCTAGCATATTGGCGGGGATCGCCCGCAGGTGGTACTGCTCCAGCACCATGGCCACCTCCTCAAGGCCGGCATCCTTGGCCAACTGGGCGCTGGCGTTGAACAGTACCTCCATCTGGCTGACGGCCTCGCCGTGGTCTGAAAACTCCTGCTTGAGATTTTGGTCTTCCAGGTAGATTGCCCCAAGATTTTTGAAGTGGGCGGCCAGAAACAGCGTCTTCTTATCGCGATCGCTGAGCCCGGCAATGGTGCCGTAGGCTAGGCACAAATCGGCCAAAAAAATCGACTCTTCATATAGAAACGGTTGTCTGCGCTTGAGTAGGCTGCGCAGCAGTTTGATAAAACTGTGAAAGCTTGGGTAACTCATGGGTCAAGGGTTCCCGCAGGAGGCTTGCAATAAACAAAACACAGCACACCCAATGGATCGCTAGGAGTTGAGCCGCTGATCGGCGGGCTTGGGCACTGTGTCGACCCGCTGACTGCGGCTGTCTTGACTTCTACCCAACCGCTTGACGCCAAATCAGGGGAGCCAGGTCATTCAATTCTGTGGGGGAACATTTCAAGTTTAGAGCAAAATAACCCTTTGGGTATTGGGTTGACCGCCAATCTGCGATTGCCCTCAGGGTACCCCCCAACCTAGGGAGGTCAGCCAATCGGCTAACCCGTTGAGAATTAGCTGTACGCCGATTGCCATCACAAATAGCCCCAGCAACCGGCTCATCGCCTGAATGCCGCTGGCTCCCAGGGCCTTGAGCAGCAGCGAAGAGGATCGCAGCGATAGAAAAATCACCACCCCAATCAGGCTGATCGCCGTCGCGATCGCCAGCAAATTCATCGCCGTGGGCACCGAGAAATCTCCCCCGGCCTGGGCGGCTAGGCCCAGGGCAACGGCGATCGCCCCTGGCCCCCCCAGCAGGGGTATCGTCATGGGCATAAAGGAAATGTCTTTGTGCTCGCCGATGCGCTGCGCGGCGTCCTGGTTGTCTACCTCGTTGAGCTTGGGGTCAGAGTTCATCGCCTTCCAGGCGGCGTGGAACACCACAATGCCCCCGGCAATGCGCACCACCGCCAGGGATACGCCAAAAAATCGCAGCACGCTGCCTCCGACCAGCACGCTGGCAATCAGCAGCACCACCACGTTGCGAGCAATGTGCAGGGCATAGCGGTTGCGAAGGCTGGCGGGTATGCCGGTGGTGAGCACCAAAAAAATCGGCACGCTGCCAATGGGGTCTACCACTGGAAACAGGGCCGCAAAGCTGCCCACCATAAAGTCAAAAAATACGCGCACCGCTGATTGATCCGAGAGGTGAGTTTACTGATGTTGAGCTTAGCTCTTTTCCTGGTTTGAGTTGCGCCTAAGCGCACAGTTCCACTATGGCTTAAACTTCCACACCGACGCGCAACAGGTGGTGGCCTCAGGTCAATGACCCCGCCGTCCTCAGCAGACCCTTTGCCCCTAGGCCATCGCCGGGTAGTCGGTGTATCCCTGGGTCAAGGTTCTGATCGCCCTGGCCATAGTAGGTAGCGACATCTGGTGATGCTAAAGGCGCATCTGCCGCAAAGCGGCGCGGTAGATGAGGGTGGCATTGGCCGGTAGCTCAACCGCCTGGGAAATCGGCAGGGTGGAGTTGGGAATGGGGTGGCGGATGATGCTCTGGGCCAAAGATGGGCGGGCGGTGAACCCGATCGCCCCCAGGATAATGAGGAGAGCGATGGCCCAAAACCCCTACCGTTTAACGATGCGCCAGAAGCTCAAAGTATTCCTAACGCTATTCACGGTGAAACCTCTCAATTTGTTTGCGGTTCTCGTCATCTCGCCACTGATCTTGAAGATGCGATCGCCAGAAAATTTTTCCGCCAGTCAGCACCTTCAGCGGCCTTGGTGCGCTAGGCGAAGCAACGACGCTAGGCGGGCTTAAGCGTGTCAATCTATGGCCTGGGCGGGGGCTATGGCCTGGGCAGGATTTTGAGGGCAGGGGCAGCAATGGTGCAGGGGTTGAGCCTGACGAGAGCGCTGGCCCAGCAAAACGCTGCCGAGCACCACCCCCACGCCGAGCAGCTGCACGGGGGTGAGGGTTTGCTGCAAAAACAGATAGCCGATCAGGGTGGCGACTACAGGGCTGAGTAAGCCCAGGGCCGCCACCGCTGAGGTCTTGAGTCGTTGAATGCCGCGAAACCAGAGGGCGTAGGCCAGGGCGGTGCCGATTAAACCCAGGTAGATAAAGCCCCACAGATTGGTTCTAGACAGCTCTGTTAAAGGCCCTTCAACCACCAGGGCTACGGGCAGCAGCAGCAGGCCGCCGATGGCCAGCTGCCAGGCGGTAAAGACGATCAGCGGCACGGGCGGCTGCCAGCGCTTTGTCAGTACGGTGCCGAGGCCCATGGCGACGGCTCCGGCGATCGCTGCCAGCAGCCCCACAACGTCTAACCGAGCGCTGGGGCCAAGCACCAGCAGGCCCACACCGACAAAGCCTGCGATCGCCGCAATTACGGACGACCTGCCGGGTTTTTCGCTCAAAATCAGCCAGGAAAATAGCACCACTAGCAGGGGCTGCACCGCCCCGGCGGTGGCCGCTACGCCCCCCGGCAAGCGGTAGGCCGCCACAAACAGCAGTGCCTGAAAAATGCCAATGTTGAGGCCGCCCAACACCAGCATGCGCCACCACCAAATGCCCTGAGGCAGCTTTCTCAAGCCCACAATCAGCAAGATGCCGATGGGCAGCGATCGCATAGAGGCAACAAACAGCGGATGGCCGGAGGGCAAAAATTCGGTGGCTACGGCGTAGGTGGTGCCCCAGGAGATCGGAGCCAGGGCTGTGAGCAAAATATCGGACAGAAAACCATCGGACGGAGAGCCTTGAGGTGCTTTCACAGGAGCACCTCTGGACGGGCTAAAACCATGGGGGCAATGCTCTATTGCGGTTTACAGCGCTAGGCTACCGCTGCTGGCTGGTCTCAGTCTTTCCCAAATGTTCTGGGGGTTGTCGATTCTTTCGGTCGCCTGAGCTTAGCGGGTTCACAGCCGCTCTCGGTAGGCTTTAGGGGTGGTGCCGGTTTGTTTTTTGAACACCTTGGTGAGATGGCTTTGGTTAGAGAAGCCGCACTCTAGAGCAATTTCAGCGATCGAAAGCTGGTGCGATCGCAGCGATCGCTTGGCCTTTTCAATCCGCTGCTGGCTCACATACTGGTGGGGTGGTAGGCCCATGGTCTGTTTAAACTGGGTGGCAAAGTGGCATCGGCTGACGCCAATTTCGGCGGCCATGGCGTCTAGGCTCAGCTCTTGGTTCAGCCTTGCCTGAATGTACTCCAGCACCGTGCTGAGTTTGTGGGGGGCCAGCCCTCCAGCAGCCTGACGCATTTTAGGGACGACCTGGCAATACTGACGCAGCAGGTGAATGCCCAAAATAGAGCTGAGCGACTCCAGGTAGAGCCTGTCGCCCAGGTCACCGTTTTCTATTTCCTGCAGAAAGAGCGGCACCAGGCTCTCTAGCTTGCGATCGCGAGTATGCAACACCGGCAACAGCTCCAGATTGCCAGGGTTTAGGCAATCGGTGTCGATGGCAACCTGGCGGAGAAAGTCGGGCTCTAGGACAATGTGCAGCGTTTTGTCGACCGACTGCCAGCGCGTAAACCCAGGGCAGCCCGCTGGATAGAGATAAAAATCGCCAAATTCCATTGCCCCGTCGTATTCGCCGCACCCGTCGAGGGAAGTCACCTGCCGGTCATTTTTAGACAGAAAAAAGGTCAGCATGTGGTGACTGAGCCCCAGGGGCGCATCCAGCCCGCCGGGCAGGTCGTGGCGGTAGTGAACGGTCAGGCCTTGGTCGAGCCGCACAGACTGGTGTGCGATCGCAGGCTTGCCCGCAAACAGATCTAACGGATTTACAGCCATGCCCCTCAGCTCGCCAAGTAAAAACCGACCCAGCGGCAACCGATACCGCCTCGCCTAACTTTAGCGCCCTGAAATGCCCTATCAGGTATCACAGGTATTCAAAAAGTAGAATAACAACTTGTTGACCTATATTGCTTGTAATGTCCCGACAAAAAATTATGGTGACAATTCAATAGCTGCGAAGTCCGCTATTTCCAGGCCCGGTTCTCCAGATCGCGCACCTGGCGCTCCAGGCGATCGAGCCGTCCGCGCAGTTCATCCATCTCGGCCTGGCGGGGTACGCCCAGGTCTTGCAGGGTGTTGCGAAACAAGCGCTGAAACTGATCCTCCAACGCTCCATTGCCCTCGTTGAGCTGGGCCATGACTTCATCCATCAGAGTTCTGGCCTGCTCGGGGTTAAACTTGCCCTCGCGCACCCACTCCTCGGTTACGACCTTGACCCGCTCGGCCACCAGGGAGGTGGTGCCTACGCCAATCATCAGCAACTGGCGCAGAAGGTTGTTGGTATCCATTGAAATCTCCTTGTTATGAGCGGGGCTAGGCCAGGCAAGTCATTCGTCATCCGTAGGATTTTCAACGCAGATTAAACGGCTTGTCAGCCACCCGTCTATTCTGTCAGAGATTCCCAAATTGCCGGGTATAGAAAGCCGTACTGAACCTGACGGATGCCCAGTCAGGATCCAGAAATTTGTGGAAATAGAAACCCGGTTTCTGCTCTCGCCCTAACGGTATGACCTGCCTGCTGAAACAGAAACCGGGTTTCTAGCCCCTGATGCGATGGACCAGGAGCTATGGACTAGGATGAACGGTAACGGCTGGAGAGCATGCCCCCATGACAGCGCGCGATGGTGAGGCACCGGCCTTTTAGGCCAACGCCGTGAACTCAAAACTCGCCTAAAAGTACTTCTAGCCCATCTGCTCAAGCGAACCTACGGTCCCCATGCCCGAAAACTCGAGGGTGGGGAAATACCATCGACGAACAGCGGGAGCAGCTTCCAGACCTTTTGGAGCAATCTCCAAGCTTGACATCCTACAAAATATGAAGTACAAAGCATCCGCAGATAACCTTGCAATACCTCCTCAACCAGAATTGAGCTACACGATAAGACACAACTGCTTTACATCCACCAATTAGGCTTAGACAGACCGGAGCAAGAATCAGCCCCCGTTCAACTCTTCCACCTTGGCCTTTACCGCCTGAATGTCTTGCCACATCAGCCACTTAGGGCTGCCCTTGTCGCGAGACTGGTTGCGCAGTAGATAGGCGGGGTGAAAGATCGGCATGCACAGACGGCCCTCCCACTCCATCCACTGGCCACGCACTTTGCTAATGCCCGACTTCACCCCCAGCAGCGACTTCAGCGCCGTCGCCCCCGTCAGCAGAATAATTTTGGGATCGACCAGGCGAATTTGCTCTAGTAGGTAACCCTTGCAGGCGTTGACTTCCACGGTGGTGGGCACGCGGTTTTCGGGCGGGCGACACTTCACGATATTGCAAATGTAGACATCTTTCTCGGTGTCGAAGCGCACTGAAGCGAGAATTTTCTCCAGCAGCTGGCCCGACTTGCCCACAAAGGGTAGCCCTTGTTCATCCTCCTGCTGGCCTGGGCCTTCGCCGATGATCAGCACAGGGGCGGTGGGGCAGCCCCGGCTGACGACCACATTGGTACGGGTGGCGGCCAGGCCACAGCGCTGGCAGCTGCGGCAGTGAGTGCCCAGGGTGGCCAAGTCTGGATAAATGCCCGGCGCAATCGGCACTGCCCCATCGGTGGGAATGGCCTCAAAATCAACGTCGCTGGGGTCTGGGCCTGGGTTATCACCCGCATTAAACAGGTTAAATTGCTCGTCAGCCATCGCGTCTTTGGGGGCAAGGGTATGTTTCCGGCCTATTGTAAAGGGTCTTGGCCTGCCGTGCCGTGCTGTTGGTTCAGCGGTGGCCCAGGCTAGCGTTGTATAGTAGAAAGCTAGTCAAATTATGTTTGTTGTCCAGGAGTCTCACCCTTGACTTTCTCCGCCGAAGATTTTGCCAAAGCCCTTGAGGCCCACGACTACGACTTTCAGGTGGGCAGCACCGTGCGGGGCACCGTAATTTCCTGTGCCAATGATGGGGCGACAATCGATATTGGCGGCAAGTCGTCGGCCTTTTTGCCCATCCGCGAGGCGGCGGTGCGGGCTGTATCTTCCCTAGAGGGCATTCTCGAACCCGGCGCTGAATACTCGTTTCAGGTGATTCGCGACCAGGATGCCGACGGCCAGGTACTGCTCTCCATTCGCAAGCTTCAGCTCAAGCAGCTGTGGGAGAGGCTGGCGGAGCAGGCTGATGCCAGCGCCGTGATGGAGGTCAAGGTCACCGGTTTCAATAAGGGCGGCGTCACCGTAGATGTGGAAGGGCTGCGGGGGTTTGTGCCGCGATCGCACATTGGCCGCACCTACGAAGATCTCTCTGAGGCCGTGGGGCAGCGCCTCACCGTCGGCTTCCTCGAAGTGAACCCCGGTGCCAACAAGCTAGTAATGTCGGCCCGCCTGGCCGCCCGCAACCAGGTGATGAGCACCCTTGCCCTGGGTCAGCTGATCGACGGCACCGTGGCTAGCCTCAAACCCTTTGGCGCCTTTGTCGATTTCGACGGCATCAGCGGTCTGCTGCACATCAAGCAAATTAGTAAAAACTATGTGGATTCGCTACCCAATGTTCTCCGGGTGGGACAGCCCATCAAAGCGGTGATCGTCGCCCTCGACCCAGAGCGCAACCGCATTTCCCTGTCCACTAAGGTGCTTGAAAAGTATCCGGGAGAGCTGCTTAAGGAAGCTGAGGCCGTATTTGCCGATGCCGAAAATCGCCTGGGCGACATCAGCCGCATGCTAGGCGACAGCGAGGCCTAGGTCCTATGGGTACCGTGTGGGAACTCGACTTTTACTCCCGGCCCGTGCTGGATGACAATCAAAAGAAGCTCTGGGAAGTGCTGCTTTGCGAGGGGTTGGTCAACACCCAGACCCCCTCTGACCAGCTGTTTCGCTACAGCAAGTTTCTGCCCAGCAGTGAGGTCAACTCCATCAGCCTCAAGGCGGCCATCGACGAGGCGATCGCCCAAGCCGGCGCCCCCCCCAGTCGCATTCGGTACTTCCGTTACCAAATGCAGAATATGATTTTGCGGGCCTGCGATGAGGCTGGCATTCCAGCCCGACCCAGTCGCCGCGCCCTGGCTTTGCACCAGTGGCTGAGCGATCGCAACCAAACCATCTACCCCCAGATGGAAGGCTATACCAGCGCCCCTTCCCCCTCGGTAGCGGCCCCGCCTCCTAGCCCCCAGCCCCTACCCGATGCCCTGCTGGGTCAGCAGTGGGCCTTTGTCAGCCTCGCAGCCGCCGCCTTTGCCGACCTGCCCGAGTGGGACATCGACTTTGGCGAAACCTTTCCCCTGGCCATGGCCAACCTGGCGCCGGACACCCCCATCCCCGGTTTGCTCATTTTTTCTCCTCGGGCCACAGCCCTAGCGGCCTGGATGTCGGGCCTAGAGCTGGCCTACTGGCGCATCGAAGACAGCAAAACCCCCCAAATTATCCTCGAAACCGGGGCTGCCGATAGCTGGATTCTGGCTGGCCTAACCAATCCTTCCCTGGTCAAGGAAGCTCAGGCCTTTGAGGCCGCCAAGGCCAAAGCTAACCAGGTGCACTTCATCGGCATCCAAGACCGCCCTGAGAGCGAATCCTTTGCCGGGTTCTGGTTGCTGCAAGAGCTGCCTTTGGGCTGACGAAGCTGGCCGTCGTTATCGTCGTTTCTCGCTAGTTAGATGCCCTAGGCAGGACTCTCGATGTCAGATCCCCAGCAGCAGTCCTTGATCCCATTCCTCTCCCGGTGGCCCCACTGGCGCAATCTGGGCATCTACGCCCTGCTGCTGCTGATCGCCCTGGTGATGGTCTTCCCGCTGCTGTGGCTGCTCAGTACCTCTTTCAAGGGACCCACAGAGAACCTGCTGGCTAACCCACCTCAGCTCCTGCCCCAGCAGCCTACCCTGGCCAACTACCGCCAAGTGTGGCAGTCTAACCCCTTTGGCCAATACTTCCTCAACAGCACCATCGTGGCGGTGCTGACGGTGATGGCTAACCTGCTGCTGTGCTCCTTGGCGGCCTATCCCCTGGCGCGACTGGCGTTTTTGGGCCGCGACACCCTGCTGGCGCTGATTGTGGCCACCATCATGATTCCGTTTCAGGTGGTGATGATACCGCTGTACATTTTGGCGGTGAACTTGGGCCTCCGGAACACCTACCTAGGGCTGGTGCTGCCCTACCTGGCCTCAGCCTTTGGTATTTTTCTCATGCGCCAGGCGTTCCAGGGAGTGCCCAAAGAGCTCGAAGAAGCGGCCCGCATGGATGGCTGCTCAGACCTCGGTATCTGGTGGAATGTGATGCTGCCCGCTACCCGCCCCGCCCTGGTCACCCTGGGAATTTTTGTCTTTATTGGTACCTGGGGGGAGTTTCTGTGGCCGCTGATTTTGCTCGATCGCCCCGAGCGCTATACCCTGCCCCTGGGTGTAGCGCGGCTGGCGGGCAGCTTTTCCCTCGACTGGCGACTGATTGCCGCAGGATCGGTGTTGTCGGTGCTGCCCGCCATTGCGGTGTTTGTGCTGCTACAGCGCTACATTGTGCCCACCGACGCGGGCAGCGGGGTGAAGGGTTAGGTATTCCTACTGCCTCTGGAGCGCTGGCTATAGGACATGTGTGGATCGATGTTCGATCGACAGGCGTCGCCTATTCTCAGGGCCGTTAATCTCCCGCCGGGTACTGCCGCCCCCGCCACTGGGTAGGTCGCCGCCACGACGAGAGACCAATGCGCACTACGGCCCCCAAGTCAGCCAGGGGCGACAGCCAAAAGACCCCGGCCCCCGGCATCTTGAGATCGTAGGCGGTTGCTATCGCTGCCTGCATGCCCAGCCGCGCCAGCAGCAGGCCAATATTTATGCCCCACAGACTTTGCAGCGTCAGGGACCAGCTAGGCGGTGCCCCTTGCCGTACCAGCCATAGCCCCGGCACCAGCACCCAGGGCAAACCCTGCACCAGGGCTAAAAAGGCCCAGTCCCACCAGATCTGGGCGCTGGGGGCAGCATCCTTTAGATCTAGCGATCGCCCCCACTCCCGCCAGGTTTCGGCCATCCCTTCGTACATGCGCACCTTCAGCACCCGGCTGCCATCCCAGAAGCCCACCTTGGCCCCTTGGGCAGCGGCGTAGCGCGCCAGAGTGACATCGTCGCAGAAGGAGGACGAGGCACATCGGTAGCCGTCCAGCCGTTCGAGCAGCGATCGCCGCACCATAAAGCACTGCCCATTTGCCATCATCCGCTGTGCTGGGCCACCGGGGCTACCGGCTGGGCCAAACCGATAGATCAGCGTCATCAGCAGGGCGGGTTGCAGCCAGAACTCTCCCGGCTGCTTGAGAATGAACTGGGGTGCCAGAGAGACCAGGTCAAAGGCCTCGGCTGCCATCGCCTTGGCCAGGGCGGCGGCTAAACCCGGCTGGGGCTGGGTGTCGGCATCGATGCCCAACACCCAGGTGCTGGCCGCCGAAGTATGGCGAAAGCCGTAGTCTAGGGCCCACGGTCGGCCCACCCATCCCTGGGGCAGTGGATCATCTTCAAGGAGCCGCAGGCGCGGATCCTGGGCCTGGTATTCCTTCACCACCGCCTGGGTGCCGTCGGTGGAGCGGCTGTCTACCACCAGCACCTCCCGTACCTCATAGCTCTGACGGGTCAGTCCCTCGAGACAGGGGCGCAGACGGGCCGCCTCGTTGAGGGTGGGGACGACTATCGACACCGTGCCAAGTTGGGCCATGGTGGGGCGTTCGCCGGTCAGGGGCGGACGGCGAAACGGGCCCTGTATCAGCCTCGACAACAGTACGGCCACCATCGGTAACTGCACCATCAAAAGCACCACCGCAAAAAAACTAAGCCAGGGGAACGGGGTGGCCACACTGGTGGGCAAGGGAGTACCTCAACAACAGTTACATCGGGTAAACAAAGAGCCTGGGGAGAATATATCGGTGACTATGACAGTGACCAACTCGCTGAGGAGATGGCCAAAGGGGCGATCGCTGGACGGAGACGGTTGCCGATCAAAGGAATCAACGCCCTCGCTGCCCAGGCCTATCGGTCGACCCTTAGGAGCAGCAGAAACCCTACTTAAGGATGACCTTCGCCGCTGCCACAGGATTATCCATCGACGAAAGGATGTTGGATGACTCCATCAGTTCCTCCGATAGGGTCTCCTGGTCGGCGGCGCGCCAGCAGAGGAGGGCAGGGAGCGCACCGGTCAGAATCCCCAACGCAATGGGCACGTAGAAGCCAGCCGCTAAACTCATCACCAGGGCAAAGCCAAAATTAGCCAGGTAGACCACCAAGGGCACGGTGAGCTGAGCCTGGTCTAGCTCAGGCGAAAACTTGAAGGCCTTCCACAGGCCCAGGGCCGTTCCCATGAACACGACGCCAGTGCCTAGCCAGCCGGCAAAGTTTTGGTAAGGCATGCCGAAGAATGCGCCGGGCTGGTGCCAGTACCAAAAGGGTAGAGCTGTCTGGCTCATGGCCGGGTCGAGCACAAAATCCCAGGAGGTGAGCAAAATGGAGCCGAGCAGCACCGCCGCCAGCGATCGCCCCCAGCCATAGCGCCCGCTGCCGCCGCCAGCGGCCAGACCGCTACGAGCTAGCAGGAAGGAGGCCAGCCCCAGGTAAAACCACGACAGCGGAATGGTGAAGGGCACTAGCCCAGACACCTTGTAACCCAGGCCATTGAGGTAGCTGTAGTGACCGAAGGGAAAGCCAGTACTGGTGCCCAGCAGCTCACTGGTGAGAGAAATGCCCACGGCGGCGATCGCAAAGGTCACCAAACTACCCACCCCAAGGGTGCGATAGGCATACAACGCCATGGCTGCTGTGCCCAAGAGGATATAGCCTACGCCGCCCCCGGCCATGCTCCAGCGAAACATGGTCTGCCCAGCCGGCAGGTACTCTAGAATGCCAGGATGAGGCACCACCCACAGCAGCCCCGCCAGGCCAAAGGCCATAGCAACAACGTGACCGTATAGGCAAAACCGCTCAATGGCTAGAAGATTTTTCATGGTAAGTCCTAGATACCGCTTGCCGAGTCAGTAGGCTCAGCTTGTCACCGATTCTCCACGCTGGCTGAACCACAGCCATCTTTGCAATCCTCGCTTAAATCATAAGTTTTGTAAACGGTCAGTTTGTCGGCCGATCTCCTGATTGATTGCCCCCTGCCCAAGGGCGTCCTTTGCCTAACACCCGAGGCGATGGCCGAGGCCATTCACCGGTCGATCTGATGTAGAGGACGGGAAAATCGGCTAGGATGACGGCATATCAGTCAGATCTTTGCGATCCCATGGCACCTACGACAACCCCTGGCCCCAGCCTGACTGTGAGGCCTCTGCAATACCGCGATTTAGATGACCTCAAGCAGTGGCAACCTGAGGATCTAGAGGCGGGTGGAGATATCGATGCCGCTGCGGCCATTGTCTCATGGCTCGAACATCAGCATCGTTGGTATGGTGCGCTTAAGGTATTGAGCTGGCTGCCCCGCCCCATGCAGCAGATCCCCACTACCTTCGTGGCTGAGCGCAAAAAGTCTCTAGTGGGATTAATTCAGGTCTCGCCCTTTAACCGCACCCGTAGCACCTGGCGGGTGGAGCAGGTGGTGATTAACCGCCGCTCCCTCGGCCCCAATGCCGTTTCTGGCTATATGGATGTGGGGTCGCGGCTGCTGCGTCACTGTTTTGAGGCCGTGTGGGAAGCCAGAACCTGGATGATAGAGGTGGATGTCAGCCACAAGGCTGCCCTGGGGCTATACCGATTTAACGGGTTTCAGCCCTTGGCCCAAATGACCTACTGGGCACTGCAGCCCGATCAAATTGCTGCTCTGGCCCAGCGGGAGCCCGATTTGCCCAACCTGTTGCCGATCAGCAACGCTGACGCTCAGCTGCTCTATCAGCTCGATACGGCCTCTATGCCTCCCCTGGTGCGGCAGGTGTTCGACCATCAAATACAGGACTTTAAAACCAATCTGCTGGGCGGCGCTACCGCCACCGCCGACCGCCTGGTCAACCAGACCGAAACCGTCGGTGCCTATGTCTTTGAGCAACAGCGTAAAGCCGCCATCGGCCAGTTCAAGCTGGCCATTTCCCGCGACGGCAATCAACCCCACCAGGCCAGTTTGACCGTCCACCCAGCCTACACCTGGCTTTACCCCGAGCTGATGGTGCAGATGGCTAAGATTTTGCAGCCCTTTCCGGCCCAGAGTCTGCGGCTGACCTCCCTTGACTACCAGCCCGAGCGGGAGGAATGTTTCACCCAAATTCAGGCCATTCCCGAGTCCCACGCGCTGCTGCTGTCGCGATCGGTATGGCACAAGGTACGCGAGGCCCGACACCTTTCCCTGGAAGGTCTACAGCTCTCTGACGTGCTGACCGGGCTGCAGCCGGTGGGTAAACCGGTGCCCGGTCGCATGACCTGGTCTGCCGATCGCTGGCAGGGGCTGCTGGGGCCGCAAAAGCCTGAGGGCAATGGTCTCGATGCGCCAACCACCGAGGGCGATCGCTGATTGTGGCGATGGCGACGACACCGGTCTCAGCTCTGGGCTTAGATATTGGGCGCAAACGGATCGGCGTATCGGGCTGCGACGGCACGGGCTTGATCGCTACGGGCCTCACCACTCTGCAGCGGCGATCGTTTAAAGAGCTGGTAGACGAACTGCAGGATTTAGTCCAAGCTCGCCAGGTGCAGGTGTTGGTGGTGGGTCTACCGCTCACCATGGATGGTCAGGAGGGATTTCAGTCTCGCCAGGTGCGCAAGGTAGCCCAGGGGCTAGGCCAGGCCCTGGCGCTACCCGTAGTCTTCGTCGATGAGCGACTCAGCTCGGTGGAGGCCGAACAGCTCATGCGCGACGAGGGGCGATCGGTCGCCCAAGAAAAAGCGCTGATTGACCGCAAAGCTGCCGCCATTATTCTGCAGCGTTGGTTAGACAACCGGCGCTCAACGTAGTACAGACGTAACCGGATGGGATATTCTGATAAAACCGTTCAGTGTTCCTACTGAACTGCGGTCTATTGTCCGCGATTGGTAACCCAAAGAAGAGTAGCCTCCATGGCGGATAACACCCAACCCATTGACGAGTCAGCCGTAGTTCTCACCGACGATGCCGGTCGGTTTCTCCCCTGCCAGGTAGAGCAGACCTTTAGCCTCAACGACCGTGAGTACCTGCTGCTGCTCCCCATTGATTCGCCCATTGAGATTTTTGTGTGGCAGCAAGACGACGATGACGACGAGGTCTTAATGGATGTAGAGGATGAGGACATTGACCAAATCTTCCTCACCGCGAAGGCTGTACTGGCTGAGCAAAACCTGACCCTCCAGCGCACCGCCATCACCTTAACCGCCGGTGGAGAACTGCCGGAACCTGAGGACGACAACTGCCTCACCCTTGAACTGGACGATTTGGACGAGGCGGGTAACCCCGTTACCGAGGAGTTTCAGGTTTTGGCCACCTGCTTTTACGAGGATGAAGAGTACACCCTCTGCACTCCCCTAGACCCTCTACTCATTTTTGCCCATCGCACGAGCAATGGTTCCCTAGAGGTGGTCACCCCTGAGGAGTTTCAAGCTATTCGCGGCGGTTTGGAAGAAAAGTTGTTTGATTTATTAGACTAGGTGCGTTAGACCAACTCCAGTTCGAGATCTTTAGCAGACGGCGGCGCCAATTTGGCGACTATGACTATTGGTGACCATTGCTAATCGTGAGGGGCAGAGGCACTGGGGGGCGAGGGGAGATGGAAGCGTAGCTCAACTTTTGTTCAGCGGTACTCGTCTTTCGGCAGACAAATTACGATCTGAGCTTTGGATTGGGTTTAACAACGGCGATTTGAAGTATTGAGACTATGGCTAAGGGTTCACGCTGGGTTCGATGGAGTTTTCTGGGCCTATTGGTGCCTCTGGCCACTGGGTTGGCGGCCTGGCAGGGCTGGGCCTGGTGGAGCTGGGCCAATCAACCCGTGGCCGAAATCGCTGCCGAGGGAGTTTCTGAAAGCGCGCCTGAAGGCACCTCTGAGACCGACCTACAGACGGTTCAAATTCAAATTCCGCCGGGCACTCCAGGCCAACAAATTGGGCAAGACCTGGAGGCGGCGGGTCTCATTCGCTCTGCCCTGGCCTGGAAACTGTGGTCTCGCTGGCAGACCTGGCAGGGGTCTGATGGGGATTTTCAAGCGGGCACCTATGCCCTTAGCCCTAGCGATTCTATGACGGCGATCGCAGCGGTGATTCGGAGTGGTCAGGTGGTGCAGACCTCCTTCACCGTGCCTGAGGGGTGGAATCGTCGCGAAATGGCCGCCTCCTTTCAATCTGCTGGGTTCTTTTCGGGGGAAGCCTTCTTAGCGGCTACAGAGCAGGTTTCTAGGGATCGGTATCCCTGGCTGCCTGAGGGGTTGCCCCATGTGGAGGGATTTTTGTTTCCCGATACCTATCAGCTGCCCGCGGAGGGGGTTACCCCTGAGGCGGTGGTGGACATTATGCTACGACGGTTTGAAACCGTGGCGTTGCCGGTTTACCAACAGGCGACGACTAATCTTTCGCTGCTGGAGTGGGCTACTCTGGCCAGCATTGTTGAGAAAGAATCGGTGGTGCCGGATGAGCGCGGCGTCATTGCTGGAGTGTTCACCAACCGTCTCAATCAAAATATTCCCCTGGGGGCCGACCCGACTGTGGAGTACGGGTTGGGCATCACGCAAACTAAGGAGCAGCCCCTGACCTGGTCCCAGGTGGGCACCCCATCCCCCTACAACACCTATATCAATGCGGGCCTGCCGCCTACCCCGATTGCCAGTCCCGGCAAAGCCAGCCTTGAGGCGGCGTTAAACCCTACTCCTACCGACTATCTATTTTTTGTGGCTCGCTACGATGGCACCCACGTGTTTAGCCGTACCCTGGCGGAGCATGAGGCGGCCCGAGACGCAATTCGAGCCGAGATTAACAAATCTACTGTCGATAACTAAGCGACTGAGGCCTAGTAGACTACGGCGTAAGTGGGGTGACTATTGCCCTGGGCGATGGCTATACCCAGGCACCCTAGCGAGCGTATGTCAGTGGTCGTGACCCGTGTTCTAAGCGCAGGGGCCAGCACTATAACGCTGGTGGTCATAGACCACCAGACAGGTTTGTCGACTTCGGCTGAGCCGGGCGCCCCTTCGTGAGAGCATTGACCGTAAGCTACCGTTCTGGACTATGCTGGCTCTAATAGGGGCTAGTGGTTTTTTATGTCCTTCTCCCGCCTACTACAACCTGATCTGGTGCTCAATGGGAGCGTTCTGTCGATTTGCCCAGATTTTCTAGCCCAGCACAATCTGAAGGGGCTAATTTTAGATGTAGACGATACGCTGGTGCCCCTGCGGCAGGCTGAAACCAACCCTGACCTGGGGCGGTGGATGGTTCAGATTAAGGCGGTTTCCTCGGTGTGGTTGGTGAGCAACAACATCAATGCCCATCGCATTAGCCGCATTGCCGATCTGTTGGAGGTTCCTTACATTACCAGCGCAGGCAAACCTTCGGGCCGCAAGTTAAAGCAGGCCCTCACCGCTATGGATTTGCCCGTTGACCAGGTGGCGATGGTGGGCGATCGCCTATTCACCGATATTCTCGCGGGTAATCGGGTTGGTCTGTTTACCATCCTGGTTGACCCCATGCCCGGCTTGAACCAATCGGCGCGCACCTCCACCGTGCGGGCGCTTGAGGAGATGATTTCCCAGTACCTTGGGGTCATTCTTTAGGGCCTCAAACCGCCTCGATTCCTCGGCTTACGTGGAGCTGAACGTGCGGACCTGGTGTTAACAAAACTCAATACTGTGTGTGCAAGCTTTGCAAAGAACAATATAAAGAAAATCTTATCGATGATTCGAAACCTTGGAGCTTCTGCGATATTAGACCTATAACAACAGGAACCAGTTGTATATAGGTTCTTAACTTAAGATCAGCTATTGGGTGCCTCCTTGGGGCACCCATTGTTTTATGAGTTTTATGAATTGATATACTGCCAGGGCAATCTTCGCTGAGTTTTTATTGGTCCTCGTGAGCCCTGTTCAAACCCTGGTGGTCAAAATTGGTACCTCTAGCCTAACCGGCACCACCTCTGGTCAATTTGCCCTGTCTACTCTGGCTGCCCTGGTAGAAACCCTCTGTACCCTGCGTCACCAAGGGCATCAGGTGGTGCTGGTGTCCTCCGGTGCGGTGGGGATCGGTTGCCGCCGGCTGAATCTGACGGAGCGCCCTAGAACCCTGGCTATGAAGCAGGCGGTGGCGGCGGTAGGCCAGGGTCGCCTGATGCGCATTTATGACGACCTCTTCTCGGCCTTGAATCAGCCGATTGCCCAGGTGCTTTTAACCCGCAGCGATTTGGCCCAGCGATCGCGCTACGTGAACAGCTATCGTACCTTTCGCCAGCTCCTGCAGTTGGGCGTCATCCCCATCGTGAACGAAAACGATACGGTCGCGGTAGAGGAGCTGAAGTTTGGCGATAACGACACCCTATCGGCCTTGGTCGCCAGCCTAATTGGGGCCCAGTGGCTTTTTTTGCTCACGGATGTCGATCGCCTCTACTCCGCCGATCCGCGCTCTAACCCCGCTGCCCAGCCGATTATTACCATCGACCGCAGGGCCGACATCGAGGCGCTCAAGGCCCTCGCCGGGGGCCAGGGTTCGGCCTGGGGCACCGGCGGCATGCTGACTAAGCTAGAGGCGGCCCAAATTGCCACCGCCGCTGGCGTGCGCACGGTTATCACCGACGGTCGCCAACCGCAAAATCTGCTTAAGGCCCTAGGGGGTGAGGAGGTGGGCACGCAATTTGTGCCGGCTGCTACCCCCGGTCGGGCACGCAAACGCTGGATAGCGGCAGGCTTAGCCCCCGCCGGGAAGCTCCACCTCGACCCAGGCGCGAGCCGAGCCATTCTGCAGGGGGGGAAATCTCTGTTGGCGGCTGGGATAACTCGCATTGAGGGCGATTTTGAGGCCCAGGATGCTGTGGTCATTTGCGCCGCCACCGGTGAGGACATCGCCCGAGGCATCGTCAACTACAGCGTGGCCGATCTAAGGCGCATCATGGGCCGTAGGTCAGACGATATTCCCATGATTTTGGGCTACGCGGGGGCCGATACGGTTGTGCATCGCGACAACCTGGTGGTCGCAGCCGATACTGGCGCAGCCGACAACGGCTGACCGGCTAAGTAGGAATATTTCTCCAACGGGTGGCCAGCCCGGGGACATTCGCCAGTGGTATGATGCCAACAAGCTAGGGGTGTCCGAGCGATCGGACTGAGATCATACCCTCAGAACCTGACCTGGTTAATGCCAGCGGAGGGAAGCGTTGCTTGAGGTCACGAACCGAAACGACGAGCATAGCGCAGTTCTGGAGCTACCTGTAGAACAATCGGTCAAGTGATGGTTCACAGATGGTACTGATTTGCTTTAGCTCCCTAGGGTTCGATTTCCCCGCCTCACCCGCCCAACCTACCCAGGAACATCCTCTAGCGCCACACCGTTGTTTGTGAGGTGCGTTTTTATGACCCTTGGCGCCACAGCTTTGGCTGTAATTTTAATCACGGCGGCGAGCTTTACCTTGATGGGGTTGCTGCAGGCCAGCCGCCACACCATCACTCTGGAAGACTACATGGTGAGCCGCAATCAGGTGGGTACCCCCATGGCCCTGGCCACCATCGTCGCCTCGGCTATGGGCGCGTGGATTTTGTTTAGCCCGCCCGAAGTGGGTGCCACCAGCGGTATAGCGGGTATTGTCGGTTACTGCATTGGCCAGGCTACCCCGGCGGCGCTGTTTGCCTTTATGGGTACGCGGATGCGGTTTCTGATGCCCAAGGGCCACTCATTGAATGAATACGTGCTGCATCGCTTTGGCAATGCCATGTATAGGCTCACCCTGGGCATTGTGGTGTTTTATATGTTTGTGTACCTGGCGGCGGAACTGACGGCGATCGCAAAGGCGGTCGAGCTGATGGCCGGGGTGCCCCTGTGGCTCACTGCTCTGCTGGTGATTACCGCCGTGTTTATCTACACCCTGGTGGGCGGCCTGGAGGCGACGATTTTCACCGACGCCATCCAGTTTGCGGTGATTGTGCCGCTGCTGCTGCTGAGCTTTGGCATTGCGGTGTTTGCCCTGGGCGGCTGGGGAAATGCGATCGCGCCCGTCACCCAGACCGCGCCGGAACTGCTGACCCTGGCGAACGGCCCCGGCATTAAGTTTGGAGCCACGCTAGTAATCGCGGTGATCGCCGCCGAAATGTTTAACCAGACCAACTGGCAGCGAATCTACGCCTGCAAGACCGACCAGGTGGTGCGGCGATCGTTTTTGGGGTCGTTTCTGCTGATTTTGCCTATGCTCTTTATCTCTGGGCTGCTGGGCATTTTGGCCATGCACTTTGGCTTTAACGACGATCGCGCCTTTTTCTCGCTGATCCAAGCCCTCGAACTGCCGGGCTGGGTGAGCATTGCGGTGCTGGTGCTAGTGCTGGCCCTGGTGATGAGCAGCCTGGACTCGCTGCTGAACGGCATCGCCAGTGTGTTCACCACCGACCTGCTGCGGATTTTTCCCGAGAAATCCACCAGCGGCATTCTCAAGATCACCCGGCTGCTGACCCTGGTGGTGGGCTTCCCCGCCATTTTGATCGCGGCGCGGGGCTACAACGTGCTGTACCTGTTTTTGCTGGCCGATCTGGTCTGTGCAGGGGCGCTGTTTCCGGTGCTGTTTGGCCTCTACTCGCGGCGGCTGACGGGGACGATGGCGTTTTGGAGTGCGGTAGCGGCGATCGCCGCTGGTGCCCTGTTCTTTCCCCGGCCCGACTTTAGCCCCTGGAATGGGTTGCCCTTCGCGGGCGATCTGCTGGTCAGCTTCGCTGCGCCGATTGTAGTGTCAACCCTGATCTGCCTGGTCTGGATTCAGCTCAAGGCCCAGGGCGGCAAGACGGAGGCATTCGACTTTGGCATTCTCAGCCGCGACATCCGCGCCTACGGGGAGGATGAGGGTGTGGTGATGGGAACTGTGAGGGGCGATCGCTAAACCTGTCCATCCCACAACGACCAAGCCCGAGGATTCTGTGAGAATCCTCGGGCTTGGTCGTTTACTCTAGCAGCACGGTTTTGGTCATGATCACCATCCACTGATTGGGTTTAGTGCCAGGGTTGGCGTCGCTCTGGGGCACGGGGAGGGGGTCGCTCCAATCGTTGGGGTCGGCGTAGCCGATCGCATGGAGGATTTTGATGGTGCGGTCTATGGCGGCCAAACTGCCGTAAAGCAGGTGGCGCACTTTTTCGGGGGTTGGGGGCCGGGTCGCTTTGCTGGGCGATCCAGTGTTGGGCGGTACGGGTAGAGATTTGTGCTCTGGAGCAGGGGAAGCGTTCGACGCCCCATCGGCGTCGGGTTCGAGACAGTCAAACATGGGTTCTGTCTCCGGTTGTGGTGTAGGAAGACAGAACGCGAAAACCCTAGCCACCCGCAGCTGAGGTGCAAACTGGGGTGGCTAGGGTACGATCTCCCTATCCTCGCAATCTGCCCGGTAGATTTGCGGGGTCAGCTGTCGGTTGGTGTTAGCCGCACCTTCCGGCAGCGCCAAAGTTTTCGAGTTCTGTGGAATTCACCGCTCTGGACGAACGGCTTAGTGGATGAGTGTACTAGTGCGATCGCTCCCCGTCAACCGTAGTGGAGCGATGGCGGAGGGGCAAGCACCGATGGGCAACTGCGCCCCAAAAGAGAAGCTTAAGCTTGGCGGACAACCCAGCGATCGGGTGCTTATACTGAAACTTTCCACCTAAGATCCCATATTCGGCGTTTAAGCAGAAATTTTTCCACCTAAGATCCCCACAGAGGTATTTAGGCTGACAGATTTCCACCTAAGATCCCGCCTAAGGGTATTAGGCAGAAATTTTCCCTCTAATTACGAGTTAGCTAGCCTTGTCCTCGATAATGCCTGAGGCATAGGTGAGACCATATAAAACTTTCTATTCTATGGTTTGTTTAAAGTGGTGATAAATGATCAAATTTCCATCCGGACACCTGAACTCATTCATGAAAATTTAGCTTGACAAACCAAGTATAACTTGCAAATCAGTCATGGTTTGACATCAGATTGACGAATTACGCTTCATAACTCTCCTAGCAATTTGATCTATTTCTATAGGATAATTTATTCATGATTTCAGGAATTGATATGTCAGTCCCTATGATCGCAGGGCTTCTAGATTCAATAATCGAGGAGATGGGAGCTAAGGATAGGCGTGAGCATGAGCGCCGGATGAAGGAGCTTCAGATCATTGAGAATTCTAATCTAAAGGATGAGTATGTAAAGCAATTGCTTCTTGATCGAATACTGTATCCAGTTGAAAAAGCGCAGCATGATATTCAAAATGCTGCTAAGCATGCTCAGTGGTTATCTGAAATAGTCCTTTTTCACTATAAGGATCACGGCCTAACTCAAGAGCAAGCTTATGAGCTTTCAAAGCAACTCAAACTACTTGCGATTCAAATCACCCACGCAGATTCATTGCATGATCTCAAATTCGTCTATGCAGTAATCACGATGTTCAACAACAAAGTTTCAGTTTTCAAGCATTCTAAGAGAGAATACTCTATCCATTACAACATCAGGGATCACATTCTCAACAAGCTGAATAGCTGCATTGCTACTGGTAATAATTTCAAGGTCAGGGAAGAACTGATGAAATTGATGACTGGTCAAGGCTTACCTAATTTAGAACCCCAAAAATAATAAAATTTACATTGAGGAAGCTCGATAAAATTGAGAAATCAGCTATGTCTGTATCTTCTTATCAAGTTAAAAAGACCATAGAGGCGATTACTTATCTAGTCGATCCGTCCAGTGATAGATATGGGCAATTGCTTAATTGGCAGAATCCACCTGACCCGTTTTGGCATTATGGAATTGGCTTGTCTGATACTCATATTTTTGATACAGGTCAGGAATTGTGTCCTTTTGAGCGGGGTAACGCAAGATTTGTTGCTGGTATTGAGCATCTTGCTTTTCCGCCAGATAAAACTATTAAGCGCCTTAAGCACGCTCTTAGTGTTTTTGCAGATTGGGAATATACCCTGCCTGGCTGGAATTGTGAGCATCTTGGCCGATTGATTACTACCGATCAGCCAAGGTGTTATCAGAGCAGTCCTATTTGGTGGCTGTGCGACATGACTCCAGAAGGTGATCATAAAACTGCTCAACAGGTTTTCCACAGTTACTTGAGTACAGTTGATCCTGATCTGATCCGGTAGAAGTGTCAAGTGTAATCCATAGGTGCTCAAGATGCATCCTGCCAAGTTAGCGATTCGGGCATCTTGAGCAGGGGAGTTATAATAGCGTATGCCGCCCAAGTTGCCTGGAATCCATATATGAGCCAGCAGTTGACTTTAGAAATCAGTGATGAAGTCTACGCTGACCTACAGCGCAAGGCCAGTGCAGTAGGCATTTCCATCACAGAGTGGATAGTTACCGTTCTCAGCAGGCAGGGGGCGGTAGCTAGCAAGGTTTTGCCGTCTCTAGAGCAACAAGAGCAGGCACGGCAGAAGTTTAAGAGTCACGCAGGGGCAATCAGTTTAGGGTTCGCAACGGGTATAGATAACGAAGCAATTGATGCAGACCTTGCCAGAGCTTATGCCAATGAATATTAACGGCGGAGTCTCTTAGTGCTTTTAGATACATCTGGCTTGCTGTGCTATTTACACCGTGATGAGCCGCAGCATGAGAAAGCTGTGCAACTTGTCGATGATTCAACCAGTGGGCTTCTGACTCACAGCCATGTCCTGGCTGAGTTGGTGGCCCTAGCCCTGATTCGCCGCCTTCCTCGGGCTGAGGTTTTAGCGTTTGTAGTTGACTTGGTTGATAACCCAGACATTGAAACGGTTTGGGTTGATGAGCAACTGCACCGAGAAGCTATGCAACTTCTGTTTGCTCGGCAGGACAAGGGGTATTCCTTGTGCGATGCAGTCAGCTTTATTCTTATGCGCCAACGAGGGATAACCGATGGATTGACGACAGATCGCCATTTTGAGCAGGAAGGATTTATTAGACGATTACCGCCAGCTAGCTAACACTGCATTGGTGCGGACGGTACAAAGGTTGTCGATGAGAATTGAAGGCTATCTGTCGCCGCACAACTTCACCGTTAGTCGCTAATCCTGCACAGGCTTGATTTGTGCCTACCAGTCCGCTGGCTGAAAGGCCAGGTCATTGGCGCTGCCCCAAAGGGCCGGTCTCTGACCATCGCCACTGTATTGCCCGTTTGATTGATGACAAACAACCCCTGCTGGTAGGCATAGCGGTCTACTCCCGTGTCGATTTCAATCTCCACCACCGCCCTGGTAAGCCCTGGATTAGCAAGCGCCTGCCAAAATTATCCCAGGCGCTATTGAAAGCAGATTCGCTACGATAAATAAGACTTCACCGGCTCAATTCCTAGGTAAGCCATGGCTACTGTACCGCTCACCGAGCCTATTTCCCTAGAGCTGACGCCGCTTCCACGGACGGCTGTGGATGAGCTATATCACTTTTTTCAATATTTGCAGTTCAAGTACGGGGTAGATTTAGAGCCTACCCTGGAGGCGATCGAGGACGAAATCGATAGCTTTGATGCCGATGTAGCCCTACAAGAACCGGGAGAAATTTCGTTGAGCAGTCTCAAGCAAGAGCTTGGGTTGCAATGAGTTATGAGGTTTTAATCAAGCCCGCTGCCCAACGACAACTCAAGAAACTCCCAAGGGCTGTGCAAGCAGACTTGATTACTCTCATTGAGTGATTAGCCCAAGACCCCAGACCGCTAGCTGAAGGGGCGGCAAATCCAATACAGAGTGCGTTTAGGCGACTACCGAGTTATCTACAGCATTGAGGAAGAGGCGCTGATAGTCAGGGTAATCAAGGTAGGGCATCGGCGCGATGTTTATGAGGAACCGTAACCGATTTGCCC
Organism: Nodosilinea sp.; assembly: GCA_041739575.1. Lineage (GTDB taxonomy): Bacteria > Cyanobacteriota > Cyanobacteriia > Phormidesmidales > Phormidesmidaceae > Nodosilinea. The sequence continues at coordinate 32,409 of JBGSNT010000221.1, forward strand.
TGGCCCCTGGCATTCGTAGTATGCTTGCAGCAAGCTAGGGGTGTCCGAATTTTCGGACTGAGATCATACCCTCAGAACCTGACCTGGTTAATACCAGCGGAGGAAAGCGTTGCTTGCGGTAACCGCCGAAACGACCAGTACAGTGGCATTCTGGACCTATTTCCAGGATCTTGGGTAAAGTATTGGCAAATTGCTGAGGTTTACCTGCGATCGCTCCACAAATCTCGGCCTTACCCATCCAAACCCACCCTACGTCCCGATTCAGGTAAACCCTCTAGCGCTACACCAGAGGTAAACCATGAGAACTAAATGGATCGCTAAACGCCAGGGCCACGCCAACGTGTCCCAAATGCACTATGCCCGCCAGGGCACCATCACCGAAGAGATGGCCTACGTCGCCCAGCGAGAAAACCTGCCCGCCGACCTGATCCGCGACGAGGTGGCGCGGGGCAGGATGATCATCCCCGCCAACATCAACCACCCCAACCTGGAGCCGATGGCGATCGGCATTGCGTCGAAGTGCAAGGTCAACGCCAACATCGGCGCGTCGCCCAACTCGTCGGATATCAACGAAGAGGTTGCCAAGCTGCACCTGGCGGTGAAGTACGGGGCCGACACCCTGATGGATCTGTCAACGGGCGGCGGCGATCTGGATGCCATTCGCACCGCCATCATCCAGGCGTCGTCGATTCCGATTGGCACGGTGCCGGTGTATCAGGCGCTCGAAAGCGTCCACGGCAACATTGAGAACCTCACCGCCGATGACTTTCTGCACATCATCGAGAAGCACGCCCAGCAGGGGGTCGACTACCAGACCATCCACGCCGGAATTTTGATTGAGCACTTGCCCCTGGTGCGCGATCGCATCACCGGCATTGTCTCCCGCGGCGGCGGCATTCTGGCCCGCTGGATGCTGCACCACCACAAGCAAAACCCCCTCTACACCCACTTCAACGACATCATCGAAATCTTCAAGCGCTACGACGTCAGCTTTAGCCTCGGCGATTCCCTCCGCCCCGGCTGCCTGCACGACGCCACCGATACGGCTCAGCTAGCGGAACTCACAACCCTGGGCCAGCTCACCCGCCAGGCCTGGGAACACGACGTACAGGTAATGGTCGAAGGCCCCGGCCACGTGCCCATGGACCAGATCGACTACAACGTCAAAAAGCAAAGGTCAGAATGCGCCGAAGCGCCCTTCTACGTGCTCGGTCCCCTGGTCACCGATATTGCGGCAGGCTACGACCACATCAGCTCGGCCATTGGCGCGGCCCTGGCGGGCTGGAGCGGGGCGGCGATGCTCTGCTACGTGACGCCCAAGGAGCACCTGGGTCTGCCCAATGCCGAGGATGTGCGGGCGGGTCTGATCGCCTACAAGATTGCGGCCCACGCGGCGGATATTGCTAGGCATAGACCGGGGGCGCGCGATCGCGACGATGCCATGTCCCACGCTCGCTACAACTTCGACTGGAACAAGCAGTTCGAGCTGTCGCTAGACCCCGAGCGCGCCAAGGAATACCACGACGAAACCCTGCCCGCCGACATCTACAAAACCGCCGAGTTTTGCTCAATGTGCGGTCCCAAGTTCTGCCCCATGCAGACCAAGGTGGATGCCGACGCGCTGACCGAACTGGAGAAGTTCTTGGCCAAGGAGGCAATGATTAAAGTATAGGCCGCGATCGCAGAGAAACCGGGTTTCTGGGGCCGTAGTCTAGGGGCCTGCGCATTCCCCAAAAGAAACCCGGTTTCTGTACACAGCGTGACAGTTGATCACTAACCGACCTGTGCAATCACCTGCCCAATGTCTTGGGGAGTCAAGCCGGTCGCCAGCATAGCCCGAATCAACAGTTCAATCGAAACTGAAGCATCACCATTTTCAGCTTTAGCAATTCGGGGTTGGCTGGAATGTAATTTATTGGCAAGTTCTGATTGAGTCATGGCCGATTGCCGTCGCTCTTTGAGACAGCGGCTGAGAGCAAGTTTAATTTCAATTAGCACAGCCTCTTCAGGCGTAAGATCCAGAAATTCTGACACTGTCCCTACTTTCCAGCCTTTTTCTTCCAGGCTTTTTCTTTTAGCGTCTTCCATATCATTGACCTCTTAAATCCTAGTCGTAGTTACGCAGTCGTTTTTTGCACGTATCAATTACGCTGGTTGGTGTTGCCTGAGTCGTCTTTTGAAACACCTCAAGAATCAAAATTGCGTCTTCATCAATGCGATAAATGATGCGCCATTTTTTCGATGCGTCCCGAATGCACAGTTCATGGCATTGAGCTCCAATGCTGGGCATCGGTCTGGAATGCGGGAGGCCTAGGTTTTCTCCCTGCTGCAGTCGTCTCAATAAAAACCCCGCTTCCAAACGGGCTTCCTGGCTGAAAGGAGGGGTTTTAACTTCTCCGTGTAGCCAGACTAAAGGTTTATCGCTCTGCTCCATGGGTTGTTTATATCATATCTGATATATTCCTGACACAGGTGGCCAACGCCAACTGCGTCCTATAGAACAGGACTGGAACGCCTATGATGCTTAGTGAGCAGTAATTACGGCAAAAGGGCATGGCGCAATCGGGGATTCTGAAGAACTACATTAATGGCCAGTGGGTACCGTCTGGGTCTAGCGAATCCCTGCCGGTGGAGAACCCCGCTACCGGCGAAGTACTGGGCCAGGTGCCCGTTTCTCCCAAAGATGAGGTCGATCAGGCCGTCCGGGCCGCCGCGATCGCCTTCGAAGACTGGCGGCGTGTCCCCCCGCCCCAGCGCGTGCAGCCCCTGTTTAAGCTCAAAGACCTGCTGGAAACTCACCTGGACGAACTCGCCCAGATTGTCACCCAGGAGTGCGGCAAAACCCTGGCAGAATCTAAGGGCGAACTGCGGCGGGCGATCGAGAATGTGGAAGTGGCCTGCGGCATTCCGATGATGATGCAGGGCACGGTGCTGGAAGATATCGCCAGCGGCATTGACGAGTTTATGATTCGCCAGCCGCTGGGGGTGGCGGCGGCGATCGCACCCTTCAACTTCCCCGCCATGATTCCCTTCTGGTTTATGCCCTACGCCCTGGCCTGCGGCAATACCTACATCGTCAAACCCTCCGAAAAAGTGCCCCTGACCATGCAGCGCATCTTCGATCTGCTGGATGCGGCGGGCTTTCCCCCCGGCGTGGTGAACCTGGTGAATGGGGCCAAGGAAACCGTGGATGCGATTCTGGAGCATCCTAAGATTCGGGCGATCAGCTTTGTGGGCTCGTCTCCGGTGGCCAAATACATCTACGCCCAGGCAGCGGACCACGGCAAGCGGGTGCAGTGCCAGGGCGGCGCCAAGAATCCGGTGATTGTGCTGCCCGATGCCGATCGCGCCATGACCACGCGCATTGTGGCCGATAGCGCCTTTGGCTGCGCCGGTCAGCGCTGTCTGGCTGCGTCCCTGGCGGTGACGGTAGGGGAAGCGGGGGAGTGGTTTACGGAGGCGATCGCCCACACCGCCGCTACCCGCACTGTCGGCAACGGCCTGGACGCCAAAGTGCAGATGGGGCCGGTGATCACGGCCCAAAGCCAGCAGCGCATCGAGAGCCTGATTCAAACCGGGGCCAACGAGGGGGCGACGGTGCTGGTGGACGGTCGCCGTGCCAGCATTCCAGACCTGGAAGCCGGTAACTTCGTCAAACCCACGGTGTTGCAGAATGTGCCCCCCACCGGAGAAATCGCCCACACGGAAATCTTTGGCCCGGTGCTGGGGCTGATGGCGGTAGAGACGATCGAGGATGCGATCGCCCTGGTGAACCAGAGCCCCTGGGGCAACATGGCCTGTCTATTCACCAACAGCGGGGCCGCCGCCCGCCAGTTTCGCTACGAGGCCAGGGCAGGCAACATCGGCATCAACATCGGCGTGGCGGCACCGATGGCCTTTTTCCCCTTCAGCGGCTGGAAGGACAGCTTTTTTGGCGACCTGCACGGGCAGGGGGCGCACGCGGTGGAGTTTTTCACCCAGACCAAGGTAGTGGTCGAGCGCTGGCCCAAGGAATGGAGCCGCCAGTTTTGAGAGTAACCACCCCACGGCGCTACGGTGTCGGACGGAAGATGCCCATGGTTTCGACGCCAGCCGTGCAACCGCGTGGATCAGGTCGATGACGTGGCCTTTGCTCATGCCCACACTCGCTGGACGGGATAGGCATCAAAAGCCGTGTCAACACTCACAACAGTTAGCGAATGTGTAATTGATTGAGCAATCAGCATCCGGTCAAACGGATCACGGTGATGCAGTAAAAGGCCCAAATATTCCTCCATGTTCGCAAACGAAATCGGTAAGGTTTCGATCAGAAATCGTTCAAGGATTTCTTGAAGGTCAGAGAAAGCAATCTCCAGGGTAAGCTTTCCAAGGTTGAGTTTAATAGCGATCTCCCATAAACTCGCGATACTGACAAAGAGCCTATTCTCGGGGTCTTCTAGCAACTCAGACACATTGGTGGGCAACTTCTTATCATCTTGGAAATACCAGATGACTGTATGAGTATCGAGCAAAAGGTTCACGCTTACATGTACTCCTTCATATCCTCAAGCGGCTCATCAAAGTCTTCAGACATCCAGATCTTGCCTTTCAAAATCCCCAAACCGCCTCGTTTTTTCGTTTGCGAATCGGATTCAACAGGCTTTTCTACATATCGTTCCGCCAAAAACTCTATATAGTGCAAAACCTCAGTTTGCAGAGATTCTGGTAGTGTCTCTAACTTTTCTAAAATCGCAGGTTGAATCATTGTTGTTTCCTCTCAGCACTTTTCACTAAAGCCATGGCAGTGATTCCGGTTTGAAGGCTAACTACATTGTGCTTGGGGTCAGGGATGCTAGAGCTGTTTCTGACACCTCTATTATGAGTTGCCCAGATGCTCCTCAGTGTCGGGCATCTGGAGGATGAGCGGTCATGGTTTCGACGCTGACGGTGCATTGCGCCTGGCTGAGAGATGTAGCCTTTGCAAGATTAGGTTTGGGCCGCAGCATCGCACCCCCACCGCAGGAAATGACTCTGGCAATAAAGAAAGGTTACGTCCTCCGCAGACTCTAAATTCTAATCTGAAATATAGTTGCAACAGATGCCCCATGACGTAGACACCCATGGCCCTCGATCGCAACCAGATGCTCGATCATCTCAAAGCATTGTCGGCGGCGGACTTTGAGGAAATTATCTTCAGGGCCAAGATTGGCGAGCTGATTGCCCGCAATAGCCCCCGCACCAATCAGGCCATTCAGGTCATTGAATACTTCGAGGCCCCAGGGCCACAAACCTGGGGCGATCTGGAAACCTTCGCCAAGGTCACTCCTACCCCCGCTTCACCCGCCCACCCATCCACCCCTACCGTCTCCATCGCTCACCTGCCCTCCCCCGTGGCCAACTTCGTGGGCCGCGATGACGAACTGGCCCAGCTCGACGCCGCCTGGGACGACTCCGCTACGAACGTCTACACCATCGTCGCCTTTGGCGGGGTGGGCAAAAGCGCCCTGGTGGCCGAATGGCTGCGGCACCTCAGCCGCGACCAGTGGCGCGGGGCCGATGTCGTGCTGGGCCACTCCTTCTATAGCCAGGGCTCGCGCGACGAGGCCCAGGTGTCGGCAGAGCCGTTTATCGCCAGCGCCCTACAGTTTTTTGGCGACCCCGACCCCGCCGCCGGGTCGGCCTGGGAAAAAGGCGAACGCCTAGCCCGCCACATCCGCCAGCGCCGCACCCTGCTGGTGCTGGATGGCCTGGAACCCCTCCAGTGGGGCGCAGATTCCTACGAAGTGGGCGGCCTCAAAGACCAGGGCCTCACCGCCCTGCTCAAAGAGCTGGCCTACAGCAACCCCGGCCTGTGCCTGATTACCACCCGCCAGCCCATTGCGGATATTTCTGCCTCGCCCCAGCTCGACCTGAACCACCTCTCTGAGCAAGCGGGGGCTGCCCTGCTGGAAATGCTGGGCGTGAAGGGCTTTCCGCAAGAACTAGAAGCTGCCTCGCGCCAGGTCAACGGCCACGGGCTGGCCCTGCGCCTGCTGGGCACCTACCTGAAAAAAGCCCACAACGGCGACGTGCGACGCATTGGAGAAATTAACCTTGGTCAGGTCGATCGGCGCTTGGGTGGCAAAGCCTTTCACCTGGTAGAAAAGTACCAGCGCTGGCTGGGCGAAGGCGTGGAACTCTCGATTTTGCGGCTGCTGGGCCTGTTTGACCGCCCCGCCGAACCCGGCTGCATCGCCGCCCTCTGCACCGCCCCCGCTATCCCCGGCCTCACAGATGCCCTGGTGGACCTCAGCGCCGAAGACTGGAACTTCCACAGCGCCAACCTCATCGACTACGGCCTGCTCACCCCCGACTCCCAACCAGATTCCCCAATCCAAAATCCAAACTCTAAAATCCAAACTGCCCTCAACGCCCACCCCCTCATCCGTGAATACTTCGCCACCCACCTGGCTACCCACCACCCCGACGCCACCTGCGAAACCCACCGCCGCCTGTATGAACATTTGAAGCAGGCGGCACCGGAGTTGCCGGATACGTTGCAAGAGATGATGCCGCTGTACCAGGCTGTCGCCCATGGCGGGAAGGCAGGGCTGTGGCAAGAGGCTTTGGATGATGTTTACTTCAACAGGATCGAACGGCAGGGTGAAAGCTTCAGCACCAATAAGCTGGGAGCAATGGGAACTGATCTGGCGGCTGTGTCAGTTTTCTTTGAGACACCCTTTTCCCGCCCCAACTCGACCCTCATGGAAGCAGACCAGGCCTTTGTCCTCAACAAAGCCAGCTTTCGCCTGCGGGCTCTGGGGCGACTGACCGAAGCCACCCAGCCGATGCAAGCAGCCATCGAGAGATACATCACAGCCGAGAATTGGAAAGAAGCCGCCCTCAACGCCTCCAACCTCAGCGAACTGTACCTGACCCTGGGCAATGTGGCGGCAGCGGTGCGGGCGGCAGAGCAGAGCGTAGAACTGGCCGATCGCAGCGGCGATGCCTTTCAGCGGATGGGCAAACGGACAAAAGTAGCCGATGCCCTGCACCAGGCGGGGCGGCTGTCGGCCTCCCTGTCCGCCTTCCGCGAGGCCGTGGCAATCCAGGCCGAGCGGCAGCCCCAGTACCCGCAGCTCTCCTCGTTGTCGGGGTTCCAATACTGCGACCTGCTGCTGGAGCTGCGGTTGGGGGCCGCCTCACCCGCTGGGGCAGACGGGGCAGCGGTGGTTGGGGACGGGGTAGAGCCGTCAACGGAGCTAGAGCAATGTCGGCAAGTGCGCGATCGGGCTGAGACAACCCTTAAATATGGCGAGGGTGGATATTCACTTCTAGATTTTGCCCTCGACCACCTCACCCTGGGACGCACCTGGCTCCTAGAAGCTACCCTCCATATCCCATCCGATCGCCCAACCCCATCCACAAACCCAGCCCCTCAGCCCCCTGGCCCCCCTGCTCCCCCGCTCCCCAACATCAGTGACCTGCTCACCCACGCCACCCACCACCTGAACCAGAGCGTTTCCCTACTGCGTCAGTCTGGCAACCAGGATGACCTACCCCGTGGACTACTAGCCCGCGCTGCCCTATGGCGCACCCAGGCCCAAGTCCAAAATCCAAAATCTAAAATCCAAAATTTCCCCGAACTGGCCGATCGCGACCTCACCGCAGTCGAACAAATCGCCACCCGCAGCACCATGCTGCCATACCTAGTCGATGCCGCCCTAGAGCGCTGCCGTCTAGCCCTGGTGCAAGGCCACCCCGACCAGGCCCGCACCAAACTAGCTGAGGCCAAAGCCCTGGTGCAGCGCACCGAGGCCCCCTACGAGCCCCACATCCCCACCTGGGCCGAGTGGCAACCGCCCGAGTACATCGGGACGATTCAACCCGGCGAAATCGTCGGCTACCACCGCCGCAATGGTGCGATTGCCGAATTAGACCAAATCCTATCTGCATAATCCCCTCGTAGGGGCGAATGGCATTCGCCCTCCACGTGCGCCCTTCCGCAGAAGACCCACCCCGCCCTGCGGGCACCCCTCCGAGGAGGGGAAGGTATATCTGTTTTTCTCAGGATGTGGGAAGGCCAGCACAAAGCAAGTCCACAGATTCGGTAGGTTGGGTGAAACGCAGTGGAACCCAACCTACAGGCACGATGACTATGATTCGGCTTACCCCTGTCGCAGGGCTTACCCTACAACCCCCTGCGACATCAACCACTCCCGTGCCCAGGCGGCATCGGCGGCACTCAGCGGTGGCACCAGCTCTTGCCGATAGTCGATCGCCAAATCGTAGCTAGCGCGGTCATACACACCGTTAACTAAGACCTGAAGATCTACCCAAATCGGTGAATCTTCGGCCTGAAGGGGGACTGGAAAGGAAGGAATTGGATCACTCAGGTTAAACCCATACAAGGCAGCCAGAGGGCGTTGCTCTACCCGACTGACCACAATGCGGTAAAGGCTGGTCGCCATCGCACCGCGCAGGGGCAGTGGGCCAAAGGCACGAATCAGGTCAATTTCAATCAAATGAGTCTGGCTACCCAATACTTTCAAGCGCTTCGATTCGTAGAGTTGCCGCCCTTTGCCAGCTCTCTTGTTACTTGGGGAAAGCAGCTCAAGGGTAGTTACGACGGCCTCAGTGCCGACTTCGCGAATTTCCAAAAACCGTTCAGTGATGTCCTCGGGCATGGGCAGTTCGACCATCACCGGCTCGACTAAGACCTGCCCCTGGGGTTGAGGCCTCAAATTTGCCGCCGGGATGGCCCGAAATATGGCAGCGTCGGGGCGACCAATTTGCAAATCTTCCGCAGCATCTTGATAGACGCGCTTTTCGATCGCAACTCGATATTTAGGCCGCAGCTGTGGCCCCAACTGGTCGGCAATAGCCACCAGCAGCCGATTTTGAAACTCTCGCCACAGCCCTGGCTGCTCAAGGTAGGGGTCCATGCCGGGAAAGGGAGATGGCATTGGGATAATTGCGATTGAGCTAACCTAAATTCTAAGCGGTGGCAAACCGAGCGACGATTTGGCCAAAGGAACGCTGAATAGCATTTTCAAACAGGCGGGGATTAAGCCATGACCCAATATTTGATCGTCATTGAACCCACTGAAACTGGCTTTTCGGCCTATTCTCCCGATTTGCCCGGCTGTGTTTCAACCGGGGCCACTCGGGATGAAGTCGAGAACAACATGCGCGAAGCCATCGAGTTTCATTTAGACGGCTTGAAGTTAGAAGGCCTAGACATTCCGCAACCGGCTACCACCTCCGCCTACATTAACGTCGCTGCATAGTGCCCTCGAAACAGTCACCATGTCATAGGCGGTGATATGACGATGGCTGGGGGTCTATGGAAATCTTGATTTCGGCAATACTGCCCATTGCCCTGGTGGCAGCGGTGGGGTTTGGGGTCGGGCGCAAGTTTGACCTCGACATGCAAACCCTGGCCCGGATCAATATCTACGCCCTGCTGCCCGCCCTGGTGCTAAGCAGCCTGGCCAAAACCACCCTTGCCCTGGGCAGCGCCCTGGCCATCGTCGTCACCTTCTTTCTTAATACAGGGCTGCTATACCTGCTGGCCTTGGGGCTGGGTCGCCGCCTCAGCTTCTCTGTAGATGAGCAAAAAAGCCTGATCGCCACCACCCTGTTTGCCAACGTAGGCAACATGGGGCTGCCCTTCGTCCTCTTCGCCCTGGGAGACGCGGGGCTAGAGCGGGCGGTGGTGTACCTGGTCGGCTCTAGCGTGATGATTGCCAGCGTCTTCCCCATTGTGCTGAAGGGGGCGGGGGTGCGAGCGGGAGTCAACTTTACCTTGCGGCTGCCGGTGTTTTGGGCCGCGATGGTCGGCATTGGTCTCCAGGCGGCGGGGGGCAGTTTTCCGGTGCCCATCGAGCGGAGTATAGCGCTGCTGGGGGCGGGGGCTATTCCCTTAGCGCTGCTGACGCTGGGGATACAGTTGGCCAATACTCAGCTAGTGTTTGGCCGCAACGAGCTGCTGGGGGCGGGGCTGCGGCTGTTTGTGTCACCGCTGTTGGCCTACGGCATTGGTACCGGGGTGGGTTTGCAGGGGCTCGATCGCCAGGTGGTGGTCTTGCAGGCGGCCATGCCTGTGGCGGTGAATTCGCTAATTTGGGTGACGGAGCTAGGGGGCGATCGCACCCGTGTCGCCCGCACCATCGTGCTGTCAACCTTTCTCAGCCTCTTTACCCTGCCGGTGGTACTGTGGCTCAGCGGTCGGTAGCGTGATGCTGACTGGGCGAGTTTAGCCTTGAGCTGATTATGACGTAGAACTCTGGGTGCTGTTGCCGTGAGATCCTGTCGGCCAAGGTTGTCATGGCTGGCGATCCAGGTAAGCCAGGGCTTCGGTGGGGGTAGCCCGATGCAGCATGCGCCCATTGGGCAGGCGCAGGTTGGGCCCGTGCTTGCAGGCGTTCATACAACCCGTCGCTTTGATAGAAACGTGAGCCAACGTGGGATCACCGTCTACGGCCTCTTGCAGGGCCGCTTGGAGCTGTCGTCCCCCCTGTTTGTAGCACTTGCCTTTGGTGCACACCTCAAGGCACAGGCGCTTTTGCTGGGGCGCGTCTGCTTCCGCCACGGGCGAAAAACCGCCCCACTGCTGCCGCAGGGTCGCCGCTTCGCCATCGGGCAGAGGCAAAATGTTGATGCCGCGCCAGCGATCAGCTTCGGGGTAGGCCCACACCTGAATGAAGTCACCTGGGGCAAGTTCGTGCACCAGCATGGGCCGCAGGTACTTGGGCAGCTTAATGGTGCATTCTACTGGGCCAACCTGTAGCACCAATCCTTTGATCTTGCCCTTTTCAGAACGGTAAGCCCCGGCGTACTGGCCTTTGAGCACCTGCCCCGTGGGAATAGACGGAGTGCGCTCCTTCGTTACGGCGGGTTCGTACAGGGTTGTCATCGCAGGCTCCTTTGCTGCCAGCAGCGCTCTAGGTGGTCGGTCAGGGATTGCTTGGTTTGAGTCGTCGTCTGAACCACGCTCCAGAGCTGAAGGGCATCGGTGGGGGTGTGGATGGCGACGGTGAGGGGGCGATCGCCGCCACAGTCACACCCAATGTCTAATTCTTGCAGGCGGCGATACACCGTCCACCGCGTTACCCGATCGAGCTCAACGGTGGTTTTGGCAGGGGTAGTGGTCTGGGAGCCTCGCTCTGGCCCGACATAATTTGACTCTGAATGGCCTGAATCTAAAACGTGCATATTAACTCGACTGAATCTCCATAGTGGTGGCTGTCATCGGCCTGAATTTATTAAAACTGACTGTTGACTAGGTGCCTAGGGGCGCAATTAAAACCTAGGGGCTAATTCGCCACAAAGCTTGCTGAACAAAGCCTTAAAGCCAAGGAGCGAACCCAAAACAAGACACCGCCCTAGGGAATCAAGGTCACTATTGCTATTGACTTTCACTACTATTAAGATACCCGTCTCCTGGGTTTAATGCAACAGATTTTCAATAAGACCCTTCTGTTTATGCCTGAGTTGGCCCAGGAAGAACATCCTAACGGCGGTTCAGCCGATACAATTCGAGTAAAGAGCGGCCCCTGCGATCGCCTATGCCTGCCCCCCAAAAAGCCTCAGCCCTACGCGCCCGTTTAGTAGAGTCTTACCAAGCTCTGCCCGAGCAAGAACAGGAGCTGATGCAGCTATACTCCATCGTTTATGCGCCGGTCGGTAAGGTAAAACTGCTCGACTGCTGGAACCGCTATGGAGATAGCGTCAAACAGGAAAGGACGCTGGATCTCAATCGCCTGGGTGCGATAGTCACTGCACTAACCGGCAAGCGGCTGATGGTTGCCCACAGCAACCACGGCCCCCAGTGCCACCCGCTTTTGGTCGAAATCGCCACCCGCGAGGCCCTTCGCCAGGGTCGCTTTGAACCGATGGCCAAGGCCGTGCAGGAAAAATTCCCCATTCGTACCCACGGCTGGAACCAACAGCTGCGTCTGTTTCAAACCGAAGACGAGTTCATTCGCGAGGTGCGTATTGGCCTTTACCGGTGCAGTTGGGACTTTATCGCGCAGCAGTTTGAGGCTTACTACAGCAGCCCCTACGCCACGAGCCGCATTTCCATGGCCCAGGTGTTTGAGCTGATCTGCAACAACCCCTTCGACCGCGACTGGGTGCTCACCCTCAAGCAAGACCCCGACCTCTACGAAGCCGCTCTGGGCAACCTCTGCCTCAATTCGCTCATGGCCATGACCCCGGCAGACGAGCCCTTTGCCCTGCTCCACGAGGATTGCACCCAATCCAACGCCACCGTCTCCGATCGCCTCCGGGGCATTTGGATTGAGCAACTCATGGCGCGGGGGCGACTTCAGGAGGCCGAGGCTGCCCTGCAAAACTTTGCCGACGAAGACCCCGTGGAGGCCCTGCTGCACCAGAGCTGGCTGAGCTGCCTGCGAGGCGACTATGCCCACACCGTGGAGGAGGGTACCGTTGCCCTCAAGCTGCTCAAAAAGGCCACCGGCAAGCGCAAAATTTACTTCGACACGGTGCCCGGCATCTTTCTCGTGCTAGCGCTGATTAAGGACGGGTCCCCAGCCAGCCTGAAGGAAGCCGAAGGCCACGCCCACATCATCGCCGAGCAGGGCTACCGCCACTGGATGAGTGTGATCTACGGCTGCCTGGAAAAAGTGGCCCAGGTACTTCAAGGCAACACAGCGGCCAAGCGCTACTTGACCAACACCCCCGTCAGCAGCCTCGACAGCGCCAGCAGCTTCGAGGCGCTGATCGATATGCTGTGCCTCTACTGGGTCGATATCGAAGATGCCCAAGCGCGGCTGCCCGATCTGGTGAAAGACTTCTACAAAGAGGCGATCGCGGCTGGGTACGACTGGTTTGCTCTCGAAGCGGCAGAGCTGCTGGGCCGCCTCAACCCCGACAGCGCCTACGGCCAAAAAGCCCCCGCCCTGCGCGAAAAAACCGGCATTCAGCCCCTAGTTACCCTGATTACCCCCAAGCAGGCTTGGGAGCTGTCGCTTACGGCGCTGATCGGCCTCAGCCCCACGGCCCCCCCCTCTCAACCCGGCAAAGTAGTAGAGACCGAGTATCGGCTAGCCTGGTTTTTGACCCTGTATTCCGAAAAGAACTGGCTGCTCCAGCCTAAGGAGCAGAAAATTAGCGTTAAGGGCGGTTGGAGTAAGGGCCGCGCGATCGCCCTCCGCCGCCTCAAGCACGAGATCAAATCCTTTAGCTATATCACCCCCCAAGACCTGGATATTTGCACCTATCTCACCGCCGACCCCTACAGCTACGGCTACGACAACTACAGCTTTCCTGACCAGGCGCTGCTGGCCCTGGCCGGGCATCCCCTGGTGTTTTGGGAAGACTCGCCCACCACCCGCGTCGATGTGGTGAAGGGGGAACCCGCCCTGCTGGTGCGCCAGGCCGGTCCAGGGAAGTTAGAAATTTCCCTCACCCCCGAGGCAGACGCGAAGCGGGCGATCGCCCTGGTTAAAGAAACCCCCACCCGCCTCAAGGTGGTGGAGTTTACCGCCAGCCACCACCGCATTGCCGAGGTGCTGGGGCCAAAGAATGCTCTGGAGGTACCCGAAAGCGCCAAGGAGCAGGTACTCGCCGCCATCAACGCCGTGGCGGGCCTGGTCACGGTGCATTCCGACATTGGCGGTGGCGTAGCCGATGCCGAAGAAGTTGAGGCCCAGCCCCAGCCCCATCTGCACCTGCTGCCCGCCGGGGAAGGGCTGAAGGTCTCCCTCCTGACCCGCCCCTTTGGGGAAGATGGCCCCTACTACCGCCCCGGCAGCGGCGGCGAAATGGTGATCGCCGAAATCGATGGTAGACGCCTACAAACCCACCGCAATTTGAAAGAAGAAAAGAAACTGGCCCGCGCCGTCGAAAAGGCCTGCCCCACCCTCCAGCGCCTCGACGACGAAGACGGCGAATGGCTGATTGACGACCCCGAAGCCTGCCTGGAGCTACTGCTAGAGATTCAGGACGTGGGCGACCAGGCGGTGGTGGAATGGCCCGAGGGCGAAAAAATGCGAATCGCCAACCGGGTCAGCCTCAGCAACTTCAAAATTCAGATTCAGCGCCAGCGCGACTGGTTTGCCGCCAGCGGCGAGCTGCAAATCAGCGACGACCAGGTGATGGATATGCAGCGGCTGATGGAGCTGCTCGAAGCCTCCCCCGGTCGGTTTATTAAGCTGGCTGACGGGCAATTTCTGGCCCTTACCCAGGAGTTTCGCAAGCGCCTCGACGACCTGCGGGCCTACTCCGAAAAAAGTGGCGACGGGGTCCGGTTCCATCCCCTGGCGGGGCTGGCCATGGAAGACTGGATGGATGAGGTGGGTCAGCTCAAGACCGACAAGCACTGGAAAGATCACCTCAAACGCCTTAAAGAAGCGCAGGATCTCAAGCCGGAACTCCCTTCGACATTGCAGGCTGAACTGCGGGACTACCAGCTCGACGGTTTTAACTGGCTGGCCCGGCTGGCCCACTGGGGGGTCGGGGCCTGTTTGGCCGACGACATGGGCCTGGGCAAAACCCTGCAAGCCCTGGCGGTGATTCTCACCCGCGCGCCGCAGGGGCCAACGCTAATCGTGGCTCCCACCTCGGTGTGCATGAACTGGCTAAGCGAGGCCGAGAAGTTTGCCCCGACGCTGAACCCCATGCAGTTTGGCAGCGGCGATCGCCAAAACGTGCTCGACAGCCTCAAGCCCTTTGACCTGGTGGTGTGCAGCTACGGCCTGCTCCAGCAGGATGACGTGTCAGAGATGCTGGCGAAGGTGCAGTGGCAAACCATTGTGCTCGACGAAGCCCAGGCGATCAAAAACTCAGCCACCAAGCGCTCCAAAGCGGCGATGAAGCTGCAAGGGGGATTCAAAATTCTCACCACTGGTACACCGATTGAGAATCACCTGGGCGAACTGTGGAACCTGTTTCGGTTTATCAACCCCGGCCTGCTGGGCTCCCAGGATCAGTTCAGCCAGCGGTTTGCCAACGCCATCGAGCGCAACCAGGACAAGCAGGCCCGCAACCGGCTCAAGAAGCTGATTCAGCCCTTCATTCTGCGGCGCACCAAGTCCCAGGTGCTCGATGAGCTGCCCGCCCGCACCGAGGTGACGCTGCAAGTCGAGCTGAGCGCCCAGGAGATGGCGTTTTATGAGGCGCTGCGACGGGATGCGATCGCCAAGCTGGCCGACCCCACCATCGAGTCGGGCACCAAACACCTGCAAGTGCTAGCCGAAATTATGAAGCTGCGGCGCGCCTGCTGCAACACTCGCCTGGTCAAGGGCACCACCGCCCTGCCCAGCGCCAAGCTCGAAGCCTTTGGCGACGTGCTCGAAGAACTGCTGGAGAATAACCACAAAGCCCTGGTGTTTAGCCAGTTTGTCGATCACCTCACCATTCTGCGGGAGTTTCTCGACGGGCAAAACGTGGTCTACCAGTACCTCGACGGCAGCACCCCCGCCAAGGAGCGCAAAAAGCGAGTCGATGCCTTCCAGGCGGGCGAGGGGGACGTGTTTCTGATCAGCCTGAAAGCTGGAGGCACTGGCCTCAACCTCACCGCCGCCGATTACGTGATCCACATGGACCCCTGGTGGAACCCAGCGGTGGAGGATCAGGCCAGCGATCGCGCCCACCGCATTGGCCAGCAGCGCCCGGTCACCATCTATCGCCTGGTGGCCAAAAACACCATTGAAGAAAAAATTGTCGACTTGCACAAGCAAAAACGCGACCTGGCCGATGGCCTGCTAGAAGGCACCGACATGAGCGGCAAGATCTCCACCGAACAACTGCTCCAGCTAATCAGCGAAGGTTAGAGATCTTTCCCTAGGGCAGCCGGGTTTTGCCCTAGGGAAAGATGAGCTTGCTATGATCACATCCATAGGTTGCTAGATTGCCATGAGCGTTGTTTTACCTGGCGAGTTAGTGGAAGCTTATGGCATCGCTCCCAATGAGCGTGTAATGTCCCCACGAGATCCCTATTTTGAATCGGGGTTTCTCAAGTCGGATGTCTATCCGTCGAGGTTGGGTTGTTGCCACTGCTGATCGGCTTCGGCCTTGCCCAGTAGATTGCGATTTCTTAGGATCTGTCTTTGAATGGATTCCCGGCGTTGGGCGCGGGTACTGGGAATATTGGTATTGGGAATATTCATAGCAAAAGTCCTGATGTACAAAGTGACGAAAGTTTGGCTGGAGTGACGATGGGCCTTTGACCGCTCAGCGGATGTAAGAGCGCCCCATAAACTTCAGTTCTGCGGTAGGTTGCTGGCGCTGGGTCACATTGAAATGCTTTACCTTGGAAGAGCAACCCAGGAAGATGACGGTTGCTTGGGTCTCAGTAGCGTCAATGACAGGGTTGCTAGCGGTGTAGGTTTGACCAAGGAAAGAAAGTTTCATGGGGGCTCCTATACGGGTAAGTGGGTGGAGTGGGGGAGCAGCCTTGTGTCTCGGCTGCTCTAAGAAAGGAAACAGCACCGCCCGGCTCCTTTCCTAAGCCAGCTGCGTGTTGTTGGTCAGTGAATCTAGTGATTGAGGTCACCGCTGGCCCACCGTCCCGAAGCCACCACCACCCATCTGGGCTAGCCCGCCCAAAGTCCTCGGGGGGATAGCTACAGCTATACCTTGCTACAGTCCCCCAAAGTAGCGCCCAAAAATAACGCCCACAAGTAGGCCGTTTAGGCACCTCGGCACCCCCCTCAGCCCTGGGCCTCAGCCGTTGAACACCTCTACTCAGGTGGCGTCCCACAATTTCATCAACAGTACCTCCCACACTAGGCGGGGCTGCACGAAGCGTCGCAGGTAGCCCTTGGCGGCCTCCAGGCGGGGTAGCCAGAGGTGGCTTTGGGTCGGGTAGGTTAGCCAGTACCAATTTAAGAGGTAGTCCAACAGCCACAGCTGCGATTCGGTATCGAGGGTTTTGGCCACCTGGCGGCCCTGTTCGAGGGCTTGGCGCAGGGTTTTGGGAGGCTGTTGAAGGGCCGTCAGCAGATCGAGGGGAATGTCTTGAAGCTGTTGGTAGGAAGCGATCGCGCCCCCCGGACTACCCTGAGCCATCGCCAAAATCTGAGGCTGATCTAACACCTCTGCCTGCCCTACCCGCTGGAGCACCGTTGCCATATCGGCCTCATTTAGCCGCTGAAAGGGAATCGTCTGGCAGCGGGAGACCAGGGTGGGCAGCAGCGACTGGGGGCCGGGAGCGAGCAAAATAATCGTCGCCTGACCCGGTTCTTCCAGGGTTTTGAGCAGGCCATTGGCAGCCCCTTCGGCCATGGTTTCAGCCGCCTCAATCACCACCACGGCGCGGGGAGCTTCCAGCGGGGGGCGGCCCAGGAATTGGGCGATCTGTCGCACCTGCTCGAGGCGAGTTGAGGGCGGGCTTTTGCGGCTAATGCCCGCCTCAGCCGCCTGGGATGCGCCGATCAGTTTGCCCTGGTGGAGGTAAGTGGGCTCGACCCACAGTAGGTCGGGGTGGTTGCGTTGGGCAATCCGTCGCCCCAGGGCCGGGGAGGGGTCACCGGCCTTGGGCCTAAAGAGAAACTCCGTAAACCGTTCTGCCGCCAGGCGACGGCCCACGCCGTGGGGCCCAGCAAACAGGTAGGCGGGGGCCACCCGCTGCTGATCCACCGCCCGGCAGAGCAGCGCTACAGCGGTGTCTTGGCCCACTAGGCCGTCAAACTGGGGGCGTACCACTGCTGCAAATATCCTTCAACTACGGTGTAAATACTGTCGGCCACGGTGTCCCTATCGGCATTGGCATCGATCGCCACAATGCGCTCAGGGTGCTGACCCGCCAGACTTTCAAAGCCCTGCTGCACCCGCCGGTGAAAGGCCAGATCGGCCTGCTCCATGCGATCCGCCGCGCCCCGCTGGCGGGTACGGGCAAGGCCCGTTTCGGCATCCAGCCGTAACCACAGGGTGAGGTCGGGCACCAGCCCCCCCGTCGCCACCTGGTTGAGCTGGTCGATCAGGGCTAGATCAAGGCCGCGCCCGTAGCCCTGGTAGGCCACAGTCGAGTCGATGAAGCGATCGCACAGCACCCAGCAGCCCTCCGCCAGGGCCGGTTTAATCACCTCTTCTACATGCTGGGCGCGATCGGCGGCATAGAGCAGTAGCTCCGCCCGGCTGGCCATGGGGGCCGCCCCAGCGTAGCCCAGCAGTAAACGCCGCATCTCTAGCCCCAGTTCAGTCCCCCCCGGCTCGCGGGTGGTCAGAGTCTTGGCAATCAGGCCCTGCTGTTGCAGAGTCTGGATGCGATCGCTGCGCTGGAGGGCCAGGTGCAAACGCTCAATCTGAGTCGACTTGCCACACCCCTCCACCCCCTCAAACACCAGCAGCTTACCCGACATAGCCCCTCTTTACTGTGATTGACCCTAGCCTACAGCTAGGTCCTAGCGTTACTGCAGGTGCTGCCGCTGTCGCCTAACCGACAGCCCACCAGATGACTGTGGTATACATTAAGATACAAACTGACAACTTACATAAGTACAAACTTAAATAACGCCATGCCCCAAGCTAAGGGGCGTTATAGAACAGACAGATTTGCTCCCTACCGACCTACCCCTAAGTAATCATCCTAAGTAGAAATTGTGTGGTCTCAGCAAAGGATACCTATGGCCCGGTATACCAACTCACTCCCTGTTCAGGTAACAACGACTCGGCTGCGTGACTCCATCGTCGATTCTCTAGAGTCCTGCGGCCTAAGCATGGTCTACGAAACAGGCGACTACCTAGTCGCCAAGGAAAAGCCGGGCCAAGTTTCCTTCGCCCAGCTCACAACTATTGAGGTGTTGATCAACCAACCCACGACAACGGCCAAGTCCGGCTGGGTAAATCTGGTGGTCAAAAATGAGGAACTCCCCCTCAAACGCCATAACCACTGCGAAGAAGTCTTTAGCGCCGTCAACCAAGCCATTGTCGCCCTAGTCTAGATACCTTGGCCTAAAGGCCCCGGTCTACAAGCTTCTTCAGGGCCGAACAACCGATGTTCCCCCTGGCTTAGAAGTCAATATCGTCATCTAGACCGACCTCCTCATCCTCTCCTTCCTCAACCATGTTGGGGCTAATCAGGGTGATGTCAAACTCATCGGGGGGCAAGGTCGACTGGCTATCGCGCTTGAGCTGGTAATAAATGGCCCGCGCCTGGGGGCCAAAGACAATCTCGTCTTCGTTTTTAAGATCGTGGGCCTGCAACTTGCGCCCGTTGATCAACATGCCGTTGGCGCTGGGCTTGCCCTTTAAATTGCCGTCAACGATGCGGTAGTAAAACGTATCGTCATCCTTGGGCAGTTGCACCAACGTAGCATGGTGCCGCGACACAAACTGAGACGATAGCCGAATATCGCACTTAGGGTCACGCCCAATGGAATACACCGATCCATCGAGGACAATTTCGCGACGGCCCTTGCTGTCTTCAACGATGAGAATATTACTAAGCTTGGTATGGATTGGCATACTCTGTCAGTAGCAAAAATAAAACCCGAAATCGATTTAGCAGAACCTGCAGACTTAACCGGCAAAGGATACACGCTTCTACCCAACTACCCCCCGCAACCGCCTCTTAGAGGCTGGTACAACACCTTCTCTGAACGGAGAGGTTGTACCCGCAAAAAGGCTGCACCAACGACCATACCCTCCACAGGTCAGCTTCAAGTCAACTTGCACCGAGCAAACGAGACTCTAGAAGTTTAACCAATGGTTGCCCTTTAGCGGCAAACCCCTGTCACTATTGCCTGAATGGTAGCAGAATCCTTGATGGGTGGCTGATGGGTATCAACCATCTCTAGCCCTGGGAATTGATTAATGACGTCGGTAAAGCGGCCCTAATCAGCGGCGTCAACCTCCAGGTCTTCCCAGGGGCTAGAGTTAACGTCCCGCAGGCGTTTTAGCATCCAGTCGAAGCGAATGCTGCCCATCGACAGCATTTCATCCATTTCATCTAGCCCGGCCTCGCTCAGGCTGGCCACGGGCCGCCAGTGTTCCCCCTGCAAATGCTTGACGGTGCTGCGCAGCCGGCTGGAGAGCAAGATGGCCATAGCCCGATAAAACCGAGAGGCAAACCAAATATCCTGCTGGAGCTTGTGGTGCAGCTGCTGGCAGGCAATAGACAGCACAATACTAGTACACTAGACAGAAAGTAATGAAACGTATTCTAGGCCATGAAGCGGGTTGAGATTCAGTTAACGGACCAAGAACGACGTCAACTGGAGACCATCAGTTCGACAGGGAGTAGCCTGGTGCGGACGCTCCAACGTGCC
>JBGSNT010000268.1:0-2231 GCA_041739575.1 Nodosilinea sp.
TCGTCTATTTAAGTCGATTGAAGAGTTAGAAGCCCTTATCAATAACCTGTTGAATGAGGGTGATCTTGTAATAAATTGGGGGCGTAATCTCAAAAATAAAGGAAATGCTGTGGATGCAATTTAAATGCGCAACAGCTTACATTTGGGGAATGTTTTACCGGGGTAATCCAAAAGCATTGATGGACGGGAGCTTTAGCCCCCAGATGTTAACGCAATTCGCTGTCTTCGCAAGTTATCCACAGTATTTTGGACTGCTGTGGATAACTCTTGTGCGGACGGGCATTCGCCCTAAGGTAATTTCTGAGAAAGAAGATACCCCCCTGTAGGGGCGCAGGGCCTGCGCCCTTGCGAGGAATCAAAAGTCTCGGGTATTTTCGTTTCCAGAATTGTCCTAGAGAGTCGGGGGTAACTAAACCGGATTGAGTAAAGAGGCCTCTGAATCTGAATAGGCGGGCTAAATTAAGTCCGGCTTAGGTTTTCGGGTTTTCTCCCTGCAGGAGACACAATGCGTTCGCGATAGCGTTGCGGAGCAAAACGACTCTGCTCAACCCTCTGTCCAGTTAGCGATCGAGCATTGAGCAGAGTCGAAATGCGTCTTAGTCATGAACAGCGGCCGTAGCCGCGAACTGATCGATACCCACAAACATCTCGTTTATTTGAGAAACCGTCGTAAAGGGGTTGAGCAGCACCGCCTTAAGCCAGCGCTGGCCTCGCAACCCCGGCAGCGACAAAAAGGTCTGATGGTGCGTCAGAAGATGCTGCTGCATGCTCGTATTCCAGACATTCCACTGATCTGGTGCCAGGCTGGGGGGACAACCTCGAAAACAGACCAGATTCATCTCGGGGTCGCTGGCTAGCTCCAGATAGGACCGCTGGCGCACCTGGGCCACAAACTGTTCCGTCAGGACGTAGCTGGCTTCCACTAGCTCAGCACAGCCCGCCTTACCCAAGTGCTGCAGGGTCAGCCACAGCTTGAGCACGTCCGGATGACGGGTGCCCTGCACAGACAGTTCTCCCAGATTGGCCCAGTCGGATTCAGCATTCATGTAGGGAGCTGAAACGCGAAAGTGGCTGTGTAGTAACCCCATGTCACGAAACAGCACCGAAGCACAGGTCTTAGTCACGTAGAGCCACTTTTGAGGGTTAAACGTAACCGAGTCAGCCTGGTCAATGCCGTTCAGGCGGTACCGGTGACGGGGTGAAAAGGCGATCGCGCCGCCGTAGGCCGCATCCACGTGGAACCAGAGGTCATAGTGCCGGGCCAGGCGGGCAATCGCTGATAGCGGATCGATGTTGCCCGTCACCGTAGTACCCGCCGTGGCCACCACCGCAAAGGGCTGTTTCCCCTCGGCGATCGCCCTCTGGATCAGAGCCTCCAGAGCCTCTACATCCATCTGGGCATTGGGGAAAGTGGGCACCAGGACCACGCCTTCTAGACCTAGGCCGAGCACCATCGCCGCCTTCTGAATGGAGGTGTGGGCCAACTCTGAAGCAAAAATAACCCCAGGCGGACCGCCGCTTAAGCCCTTCTGCAAGGAATTGAGTTTGACATTGCGGGCTACGGTCAACGCCTGCAGGTTGGCCAGGCTGCCGCCGCTAGTCAGCAGTCCCCCGGCGTTTTCTCCCAGCCCGAAGAGTTGAGCAATTTCCGCCAACAGCAGGGGTTCCAGCCGGGAAAGCACCGGAGACATTTCCACACTCAGCATGTTGTTGTTGAGGGCCGCCGCCACCCAGTCCCCCACAATGGAGGCGGTGCTGGGCAGGGGGTCCATGTGGCCCATATAACCGGGATGGGCCGGGTTCATGGACTGGGCCATCAGGCTTTGCAGCGACTCTAGCAGGGGGGCGATCGCCGTGGGCTGTTCAGGAATTCCCTCATAGTCAAGGGCCTTCACCTGGGGTAGGGGAACGCCGTGACCGGCCCCGGCCAAATAGTCGAGAATCTGCGCCGCTACCCTCTGTAGCAGCGCTTCAACAGCGGCTCGATTGTGGCCTAGGGGGTCAACAAACGCCGTCGATGGCAAAACCGATGAAGCCAATGGACACCTCTGGAGCAAGACACAGCTCAATTATCCTGCCAAGGGGCACAACGCACATTCCGCAGGTTGCCGCCAGGGATAGCGTAGTATATCAGCACTACACTTGCCCTAGCGCATAGAACAGATAAACTACTCTATGCCAAGAGTGTACGTATGTACTTCAACGCCACCTATAGCGGTTGCGGAATGTGC
>JBGSNT010000277.1:0-11284 GCA_041739575.1 Nodosilinea sp.
TCTAGAGCCTCAATTAACCAACGGTGTAGATGGGTTTTCCCTTACTTCCCTGGAGCAATAGCCGTCTCCCTAGACCCACGAGTCTGCGGCCACGATAGGTATCATTCAGATGCCTACTGACTTTTCGGATAGGCTCTTAGAAGTCAAAGTACCGAGGCACATACTCGGCTTCATAGATGCCTTGATTATACTGTTCCGATTAATATTAGAAAGCGAGACGACTTGAAAAAGTCACTTTGCGCAGCGTACCAAGAGTTGTCATCTTACTTGTCGGCTGTTGTTTGAACTTCGAAAGCTCAACAGCATCGAGAGCAATGGTGATCGCTTCTGCTACTGTGATCGTTATCGTTTCAACGGTGCTGGGTCGGCGAGGCGATCCCGAAAAATCGAACTTCATCCTCGACCTAAAATTTCTTGAGGTATTTTTCGACCTCTAGATGTGGTGTCAAAGTCAGTATCGAAGCTAACCAAAATAAGGCCATACTGCTCAGCAGTAACGTATTGATAGGCATCATCATAATCCAGGTTTTGCTCACTCATTGTGCTCAAAACAGACGCCATCTCTCCTAGAGGCAGGCTCAGGAAGCCAACATTGCCCTCAATAAAGGTATCTTGAATAAACTCTTGCAATGGGGCAAACAGTTGGCGACGAGTTAACGCTAGGGCAATAGAGTGAAACGTGAAATCACTCATCGACAGGCTTTCTGAAGGAATCGCCGTTAGAAACTCACCCACAATATCAGCCTGCTGCTGATTGAGGAGCCGCTCTAGCCAAATATTAGTGTCAATCAGATACACGGTTAGCCCAATCGTCTACAGTTTCTTTTTGCAAGCTAAGGCTTGTATAAGTATCACGATATGTCTGCATCGCTCCAGCCCAATTTTGTTTTAAGCGATGGTTCGGGTTGTATCGCTGCTGCTTAACAAGTGCCGCAACCAAATTGATTACTTCCTGCTGAGCCTGGGGAGGCAAATTTTGGATCTCATTCACAATAGGATGCATAGCGAAGCTAGTCCTTAAACATGTCTCAGTTGTCAATCGGGTGGTTCTTAGCCATATAGTAGTAGATCATTCTTCGGAAGTCGTCTAAGCATTAATAAGTTCAACAACAGGGCTATTACCTGTCGCCAACTCGTAGTTCAAACGCTCGAACCCAATCACCGTGCCTGCCTCGTTTTTAATCAGCAGCACCTCCTCCCCCGTTTCCTCAGCAATAAATTCCTCAGCGGGGTCGCTAAACCAGACCGTCAGCGTCTTACCGACCTCGTCGTAGTAGATTTTTAAGGTGGCCATAAAAGCGTTTCTTCTAGGCATGCTCCAACCGCTCAGCAATCCACACCTTGATAATGGACTGCCGACTCACCCCCAACCGCAGCGCCTCCCGATCTAGTGCCTCAATCATCCAAACCGGAAAATCAATATCTATGCGCCGCTGCTCGTAGCCGGGGCGTCTTAGTTGAGAGAGGTCAAGGTTGTCAATAATATCCTCTTGGCCCTCGTCAAACTTTTGGTCAAACGCTTCTGCCTTCATAAAGCTCCACCTCTTGCTGCCGTGCCCGTCTAACAGAGATAATGCGAACCCTACCCTCTCGATAAGTCACAACCGCTGCCCAAATCTTTGTGCCAATTTTCCCTACAATAACCAATCTCGGCTCATCTGCGGTGCGGGCAGGTACCTCAATGCGGTCATCATCTTGCCAGAGAGCCTGAGCCTCAACAAAATCCACACCATGCTTGAGCTTGTTTGAGCGGCTCTTGTTCTCATCAAACTCAAATTCCATCGCCTATGACTCGCTGGGCTGGTCATCTTCAACAATGCTTCCCAGATAGAGCCGTACAAATTCCTTAGCCGCCAAGGGGTTCAGTATTTTCAGCGCCTGGGTAATCTGAGCAATATTTTCAGCACTGGGGTCAAGCCCGTGGTACCAGCGCCCCACATTGGCGCGACTAATACCCATCGTCACCGCCAGCTTGTTCTGGCTAATGCTGTAGGTGTCTAAAACCTGCTTCAGTGCGTCGCTTGCCCTTCCCATGCCCTAATCCTGGCAGAGCCGCACAAGAAGGTAAATGTCACACTTGTGGATACATTGCACCTGTGTTAATGTCTCACTTGTGACTACACTGGCTTTGTATCCCCATGTCAGAAGAATTTATCCCCAACAGCGAAATCTACAGCGTCCCTCGTTCGGCTGAGCACAGTCGAAGCCCCGGCAGCCCTGCCCCCACCCAGCCCAGCCGCGAACCCATCCACATCACCATCATCGGCTTTGCTATTGGCATCGACCTGGTGGTCAAAACCCTCCATTGCCTCGGCTTTGCCGAAGCCCAAGCCTGGAGCAAGCTCCAAAACGACCCCAACACCGGCAGACCCATGCGCGTGCTCACCAAATGGTTGCGGTATTAGGCGATTATTCGCTCACATGCCACAGCGCTCGGCCATAGCAGCAATGCCCTCACACCAGCTTGCTACAATGCGAAGCATCAACCTCTGGTAAAGACAGCCCAGCGCCCATGACAGATCCAGAACTGCGTCAACTGGTCGAGAGCAACGCCCGCACCGCCCAAGCCATTCTAGAAGCCATGGCCGAAGCTCGGCTAGAGCGCGAAGAAGCCCGCGACGAGTTCTACGCCGGGATGCAGCGGGTGGATGAGGCGATCCAGCGTCTGACCACATTGCAAGAGGGCGTGATTAATCTGTTGGCCTCTCTGGATGAAGATCGCCCCACCGTTCTGCGAAAGCTCAATAGCATCGAGAACAAAGTCGATCGCCTGCTGGGGGCTTAATATGGCCCAAGCCACTGACGACCTTGACGCCAATCCAACCCAAGCGCAGCAGATTCTCGAAGAAGTGCGGGAGCTTCGCCAGGAGGTTGAGCAGGCCAACCAAAAAAACAACGAATTCAACCAGAAGTTTGACAACTACCAGAAGGCAACCCAATGGGTTGTGCAGCTAGCCTTTAGCCTGATTGCCGCCGCTACTGTGACCGTTATCGTTTCAACGGTGCTGGGTCGGTGAGTCAATCGCGAAATTTTGGTTAGCGGTCAGGTTTAAGCCTGAAAGGGCAGCAGAGCGAAGCCAATCGCACCCCTAGAGCACCTGCTTTTGATAGCGATCGCCCTCCAACACGCAGCAAAGGGTCCGCCATTTCAACTCATTAAGGCCTGAATTTGGTAGTTCGTACCAGCAAGGGCACGAAGCAACTTTTGATCTGCGGCTACCAGAGGCTGGCGCAAAGCCGCTCGCAGTTCTCCTACATCCTCCAGATTCAGCCCCCAAGCTGATTGAAATACCATCGCTTTATGACGACCATTCAGAATGGTTGGAATTCAGCGAATAGCCCTCCAACTTATCCGAAGGAAGGATGGCCTTGTCAGGATAGCTAGTTTCAACTGTAGGCCGCTAGCTCTTTTAAATAGAGCTGCTGCTCTGCTGGGCTCAAAAATGACGCTTTGAAGGAATTTTTGGCCAACTGCACCAGTTGCTCTGGCGTTAGCCCCAGGGCGGCCTCCACCGCCGCAAAGTTTTCGGCCAGGTAGCCGCCAAAGTAGGCCGGGTCGTCGGAGTTGATCGTCACGCACAGGCCTAGATCCATCAGCTGCTTGAGATTGTGCTGGGCCATGGTGTCAAACACGCAGAGCTTGATGTTTGAAAGGGGGCACACCGTCAGCGGGATCTGATGCTCGACCAGGTACTCCACCAGGGCCGGATCTTCGACACAGCGTACGCCGTGGTCAATGCGCGACACCTTGAGCAGGCGAATCGCCTCCCAAATGTATTCCGGTGGTCCCTCTTCGCCTGCGTGGGCCACAGTGAGAAAGCCCTCGGCCCTGGCTCGATCAAACACCGCCTGAAACTTCGAGGGCGGATGCCCCAGCTCAGACGAATCCAGACCCACGGCGATGAAGCTATCGCCGTAGGGTAGGGCCTGTTCGAGGGTGGCCATAGCGGCCTCGGCGCTGAGGTGGCGCAAAAAGCAGAGAATCAGCACTGAGGAGACCCCCAGCTGAGTCTGGGCATCCTTGAGCGCCTGGGTAATGCCGCTGTGCACCACCTCGAAGGGAATGCTGCGATCGGTGTGGGTCTGGGGGTCGAAGAAAATTTCGGTGTGGCGCACCCCCTGGGCGGCACACTTTTGTAGGTAGGCCCAGGTGAGGTCGTAGAAGTCTGCCTCGGTATGCAGAACCTGGGCCCCGGCGTAGTAGAGATCTAAAAACGACTGGAGGTTTTCAAACTGGTAGGCCGCCCGCACCGCCTCGACCGAGTTGTAGGGGAGGGCAATGCCGTTGCGCTGGGCCAGGGCTACCATCAGCTCGGGCTCAAGGGAACCTTCGATGTGGATGTGGAGCTCGGCCTTGGGCAGGGCAAGAAGGGGCGATCGCATAGGGCACCAGCGCTTTTAAGCGGCAATTATGGCCCAAATAGCTAATGCCTGGCTACCCCATACCCAGGCGAACCCTGTGCAATCCGCCGCTAACGACCATAGGGGGCGGGGCCCTGGAGATAGTTCACCAGGGCGAGGCCGAGCCCGCCCAAAACCGCATAGACGGCCATGGCGATCAGGTTGTTGAGATCAAAAATGCGGCTGACATCGGCGTTGGTCGGGCTGATAAACAGCGTGGAAAATGGCCGCATAAAGGGGGCCGCTAGATTGTAGATGGATTGGGCAAAGGGGTTGTCGGGGTTGGCGCTGGACAGGCGTAGAAAGAACCGGATGCCGAGCAGAACCTGTAGCGCCCCAACCAGGAGGAGAATAGTATTACGAACCCAAGCCAGCCTGGCCCGTCGCTGGGCGGCCCGCAAGCGGTCTCGCTCTTGTCTGAGGCGATAGACCTCTTGGTTTTGGATGAGTTCTCGACGCTGCTCAAACTCATTGTGGCCGTTGGGGGTTTGGCTCATTGGGTGCGATCGCCTCCAGACAACAATTGGGAAGCCCATTGTGAAAGCATAACCCAGTAAATTCCCGCATCGGGGATATCACTAGCTTAGCAATATAATTCAACGGGATAGTAAAGCTATAGGACGAGCCATCCCAGTCTCGGTCCAGCGAGCCCATCTGGGGCGGCGTCTTGAGGCCCCAACCTGACCGTCTCGATCGCAGATCTTGGGCCGGGCCTGAGGCAGTGTTATACCGGGTTAGGCGTCAGTCTCGTCAGCCCCAGGCTCGATCGTGAGGGAAAGCTGGTAGATAGCTTTTTTCGACTGCCCGGTGGCTTTGGCCAACTGGCGACTGGCCTCGGCCCTGGAAATGCCCTGGCGGAGCAGCTGTTCTAGCTCGGTCTTGAGGGCCTGATCTGAGAGCACCGGAGCCTGGCGGGGGGTGCCCTGGAGGACAACGGTAAATTCTCCCTTGGGGGCGGTGGTTTGGTGGTGGGCTAGGGCTTCGCCCAGGGTGCCGCGCCAAAATTCCTCAAACCGTTTGGTCAGTTCGCGGCCCAGGGTAACGGGGCGATCGGGGCCTAGGGCGGCGACCAGGTCTGCCAGGGTTTTGAGCAGCTTGTGGGGAGCCTCGTAGAGCAGAATGGTGCGGTCTTCCTGGGCGAGGGCTTCGAGCCGGGCGGTTCTCTCTTTGCCCTTAAGGGGCAGAAAGCCCTCGAAGACAAAGCGATCGCTCGGCAACCCCGACCCGCACAGGGCCGTCATGGCCGCTGTAGGCCCTGGGATCGGCACCACAGGGATCGCCGCCGCCACGCAGGCGGCAACCAGTTCGTAGCCAGGGTCCGAAATGCCCGGCATGCCCGCATCGGACACCAGGGCCACCGCGTGCTGCCGCTCCTTCAGGTGGTGCAACACCTCGCCAATGCGGCTCTGCCGGTTGTGCTCGTGGTAGCTAATCTGGGGCGTGGCGATCTGAAAATGCTGGAGCAGCTTGCCGGTGTGGCGGGTGTCTTCGGCGGCGATCAAATCCACCGCCTGCAAAATGCGCACCGCCCGAAAGGTCATATCTTCCAGGTTGCCCAGGGGGGTGCCCACCACGTAGAGATGGCCGGGTTTGGGGTCAGAGTCGGGGGCCGGGGGCATGGGCAGGTGATGGAGGGTATGGCGGAGCTAGCCTAACATTTATAGCGATAGCCACTGTGCTGAGGGACTTGCCGGAAAATTAATGCACCCTCTGATCGGGTTTCGACTCAGCTCAACCCTCGATCTCTGAAGGTTGAGCTGAGTCGAAATGCGTCCTATCAATACTTGCACCTGCTGACTCACCGACCCAGCAGGTTCCCCAGCCAGGTTTGCAGTTGATCCCAAATGGCAGCGGGGCCGATGCCAAACAAAAAGTACAGGGCCATCAGCAAAAAGCCCACCAATAGGACAGTTTGCAGGGTGTTTTTAATCAGCTTAAACACCCAGCCCAGCACCACGATGGCAACGACGATCGCCCCTAGTACAATCAGTAGCTCCACAGGGCTCTCCTATCCGAGCGAAACAACGGTGGCTGGCGTGAGCGCCTGACTGACGCTGAGGGCCTCGGCCCTGGCCCACTGGTCGGCGGCCAGGATGTCGGCCAGTACGGGCTGGGCCATGTTGTGGGAGCGGTGGCGATCGCACACCCCCTCAATCACCTTCGGAATCTCTAAAAAGTGGATCTGCTCCTCTAGAAATAGCGCTACCGCCTGCTCATTGGCGGCGTTGAGCACCGCCGTCATGGTGCCCCCGGCCCGCCCGGCGGCGTAGGCCAGATCCATGCAGGGGTATTTGGCGTGGTCGGGCTCCCGAAAGGTGAGATCTCCCGCTTTGACCAGATCGAGGGGTGCCCAATCGGTATAGATGCGATCGGGCCAGGAGAGGGCGTAGAGCAGGGGCAGGCGCATGTCGGGCCAGCCCAACTGAGCCAGCACCGAGGTATCTTGCAGCTCAATCAGCGAGTGAATAATGCTCTGGGGATGGATGACAATGTCGATGTGGTCGTAGTCCACCCCAAACAGATAGTGGGCCTCGATCACCTCCAGCCCCTTGTTCATCAGGGTGGCGGAGTCCACCGTGATCTTGCGCCCCATTGACCAGTTGGGATGCTTGAGGGCATCGGCCACGGTCACCTGGGCCAGCTGGTCCACCGGCCAGTCGCGGAAGGCCCCGCCCGAGGCGGTCAGCAAAATGCGCCGCAGCCCGCCCTCGGGCACTCCCTGCAAACACTGAAAGATGGCGGAGTGTTCAGAGTCGGCGGGCAGCAGCTTGACGCCGTGCTTTTCGACCAGGGGTAGCACGGCGGGGCCACCGGCAATCAGGGTTTCTTTGTTGGCCAGGGCGATATCTTTGCCCGCCTCGATCGCAGCCAGGGTGGGCAACAGCCCGGCACAGCCCACAATGCCCGTCACCACCGCTTCCGCATCGCCGTAGCGGGCTACCTCCACGACTCCCTCATCGCCAGCGAGCAGCTGGGGCATGGGGTCGAGCCCGGTCAGGGCCTCCTTTAGCTCACCCAGCTTAGCCGGGTTACAGATGGCGACAATCTCGGGCCGAAACTGGCGCACCTGCTGGGCTAGCAGCTCCACGTTATTCCCTGCGGCAATGCCCACCAGGCGAAACTGGTCGGGGTGGTGTTCCACAATGTCGAGGGTCTGGGTGCCGATAGATCCGGTCGATCCAAGCAGGGTAATGGCTTTCACGGGAATCCTCAGGGTGGGTAAGCGATATCTCTAAGAATCTCACGGCGGGGGCTCTCGCCCAAGGGCTACCGCAAATCTAATACCATAGCTTTGGCCGAAAACCCACTGGGGATCACAGCTAAGCAATTGACAAGATTTGATGACTGGATGGCGATGTATAACTGCGAAAATAAATTACTTGTTAAGATTGTTGAGAATCGTTCGCACACCCACGAGTCTACCTATTACCCCGATGGACCCTGTAGAACCGGTTTCAGTCGAAGTTGTGCAGCAAGTGGCCGAGTATTTCAGCATTTTGAGTGAACCCATGCGCCTGCGGATTCTCAACCTGCTGCGGGAGGGCGAAAAATGCGTGCAGGAGCTGGTAGGCGCTACCCAAACGAGTCAGGCCAATGTGTCTAAACACCTCAAGGTGATGGTCCAGGCAGGCATTCTGAACCGCCGCACCGAGGGCACCTCGGCCTACTACAGCGTGGCCGATGAGCTGATTTTTGATCTGTGTGGTCTGGTCTGCGATCGCATTGCCTGCCGCATCGAGGCCCAGGCCCAACACTTCCGCAACTTTAGCCTCTCCTCCCGCAGCTAGGGAGGAGAGGCGCCGTCCTGGGGTTTGCCAAAGTAGGCCTCGAGCACCTGCAGCACCATCGGGGCGGCCACCTTGCCGCCGCCGCCGCCGGAGTGCTCGGCAAACGCTACAATCACTACCTCGGGGTTTTCCATTGGGGCGTAGGCCCCAAACCAGGCGTGGGATAGGCCGGGCGGTGCTTCGGCGGTGCCGGTTTTGCCCGCAAAGGGGGGCAGGTGGGGCACGTTGAGCCCCTGAGCGGTGCCGCTGGTAATCACCTGTCGCAGGCCCTTGTGGAGGATGTCGATGGTAGTGTCGCTCAGTTCCAGGGACTCTTTCCAGTTGCGGAGCTCTTCGTTGTCCTTGAGCAGGTGGGGGGTGACCTGGTAGCCGTCGTTGGCGGCGATCGCAAACATGCCGGCCACCTGGAGCGGGGTAGCCTGCATAAAGCCCTGGCCAATCGACATATTGATCGCGTCGCCGATCACCCAGTCGGTGTCTAGGGTCTTCTGCTTCCAGGCTGCGTCGGGGACTAGGCCGGGGCTTTCTTCACTGCTCAGCTCAATGCCGGTCTTGCGACCAAAGCCAAAGCGACGGGTCATTTCGATTAGGGTAGGCCCGCCCAGGCGCATGGCCACCTGGTAGAAAAAGGTATCGCTACTCCAGGCCATGGCCCCCGTAAAGCCCAGGGGGCCAAAGCCCGCCCGGTTCCAGTCGCCAAACTGAATGCCCCCCACCTGAATGTAGGGGTAGGTTTGTAGCACCGTATTGGCGGCATACTTGCCCGATTCTAGGGCCGCAGCGGTGGTCACAATTTTGAAGGTGCTGGCCGGGGGAAACGCCTGTAGAGCCCGGTTTAAAAAAGGATGATTGGCCCCCTGTAGCTGAGCCCACTGGGCGTTGGTCATGGGGCTGGTGAAGATATTGG
The DNA here is from genome assembly GCA_041739575.1 of Nodosilinea sp. Classification (GTDB taxonomy): domain Bacteria; phylum Cyanobacteriota; class Cyanobacteriia; order Phormidesmidales; family Phormidesmidaceae; genus Nodosilinea. The sequence continues at coordinate 9,097 of JBGSNT010000277.1, forward strand.
GATCGTAGCTAGGCCAGCTGGCCATGGCTAAAATTGCGCCACTGCGCGGATCCATCGCGACGATCGCCCCTTCGCGGGTGCCCAGGGCCTTTTCCGCGGCCCGCTGTAGCTCTAGATCGATGGTGAGCTGAATGTCCTGCCCGGCGATCGCAGGCTTATCGCCCAAAATTCGGATGATCCGGCCGCCACTGTCGACTTCCACCTGTTGGCCCCCCCAGGCTCCGTGCAGGGTGGTCTCAAAGGCCGCCTCAGACCCCATCTGCCCCACCACATCGCCGAGCCGATAGCCCTGGTCGCGACGCTCGGTGAGCTGCTCGTCGGTGAGCTCGCCAGTGTAGCCCAGCACGTGGGCCGCCAGATCGCCGTTGGGATAGTTGCGCACGGCTTCCGCCTCCATGCGCACGCCGGGCAGCTCGTTGCTGTACTCGGCCAGGGCGGTGGCCTGGGCAGTGCTAATGCCGCGGGCAATGGTGATCGACTCAATCGACTCATAGCCCGCCTGCTCGAGTCGCTTCTGAATCTCCTCGGGGGGGACCTTGAGGATTTTGGCCAGACGGTTGATGACCGTGGGCCACTGGTCACGGGGCAGGGCGATCGGCCAGATGGAGATGGTTTGAGATAGTCGACTGCCCGCTAGTATTTTGCCATTGCGATCGTAGATGGTGCCCCGGGCCGGTCGCTTGGGCACCAGGCGAATGCGGTTGCTGTCGGCCAGCTGACGGTTGCGGTTGCCCTCCACGACCTGGAGCTGAAACAGCCTCAGCCCAAAGGCTCCGAGCAGTAGTGCCGACACCAGCGCCAGCAGAACCACCGCCTGAAAGTTGCGACCCACGGTGCGGCCCCGTAGAGTGTCGGGTACCTGGGGTAAATTTTGGAGTAGAGCCATGGATATAAACCCAATCCAATCGTGGAGTCTTGCCTTTACAACAGGGATCGCTCCCAAGCCAGATACGGTCTAGCCCCCGGCAAAATTGGCCAGTCCTCATTCTATATCTACCAGGAGAACTATGCAGGGAAAGGTCCTATTGCCGATAGTGGTGCTCAGTCTGCTGGGGGTGGTCGTATCGGCGGTGGTGCTGGTGCGCGAGCAAACCCGCACCTACCGCCTGGTGCTGGCATCAGGCGGCAGCACCGGAGAATACTACGCCTTTAGTCAGGCCTTTGCCGAGGTGGTGGCCCGCAACCACCCCACCATTGAAATCGAAGTGCGTGCCACCGATGGATCGGTAGAGAACATGGAGCTGCTGAGAACCGACCAGGCCCAGCTGGCCCTGGTGCAAAGCGACACCCCCGTACAGCCGCCAGTGCGAGCGGTGGCGCTGCTGTTCCCCGAAATGTTTCACCTGCTGGCCCGCACCGATGCCGATATTGACAACGTGGTGGATTTGCGGGGCAAGCGGATTGCCCTGATGCCCCAGGGCAGCGGCTCCTACGCGCTGTTCTGGCCGCTGGCCAAGCACTACGGCCTCACCCCCGAGTCAATGACAGCGATCCCCATGCCCGCCGCCGAAGCCCACGCGGCCCTGGCCCGAGGGAAGGTGGATGCCCTGTTTAGGGTCATTACCCTGGGCAATCCGGCCGTGTCTGACCTACTGCAAACCGGCTCCATTCAGCTCGTGCCCATCGACCAGGTCGATGCCCTGCGGCTGGCGCTGCCCTACCTCAACGCCCAGGTGATTCCCAAGGGCACCTATAACGGATGGCAGCCCATTCCACCGGCGGATCTGCCGGTGGTGGCGGTGAATGCCCTGCTGGTCGCCCACGAGAATCTGCCCCCGAAGGTGGTCAATGCCCTGACCAGCACCCTGCACCAAAACCGCAATGAGCTGGTTACCCTCTACCCCCGCGCCGCCATGATCCGGCTGGATACATCGGCGGATTTGGGGCTGCCGCTTCACCCCGGGGCGGAGGCCTTTTATCGCCAGGGGGAGCCCGAGTTTTTGGTGGAGTATGCCGAACCCATTGGCCTGTTGCTGTCGGTGTCGGTCCTGGGCTTCTCCAGTTTATGGCAGCTGCGATCGTGGCTGCTGGGTAAGCAGAAAAACCGCGCCGATACCTACAACCTGGAGATTTTGGCGCTGATTGAGGACATTGACAAAGCCCAGTCCCTGAACGAGCTCAATGCCCTGCGGGATATTCTGTTTGAGATTCTCAAGCGGGTGATTACCGACCTGGATGTGGACCGCAT
>JBGSNT010000020.1:0-10963 GCA_041739575.1 Nodosilinea sp.
AATATCAGGATGCTCATGAGATTTGAGGTGCTGTTGAAGTTCAAGCTTTTCTTCCGGTGTTAAATAGTTTTTGACTGGCATAACAATATCCACCACTTTGTGAGGTATTATACGTGGTTTAAATGCCTAACAGCTTACCAGGTTCTGACTCAGCAAAGCGGTTATAGACTTTTTGGTCTTTTCCTAGACCTCCCCCCAGTTTTTCGCCGAATAAGGCGTAGGGTATGGGGCGTCCCCGCTGACCTTCAACGCTGAGGGTGGCATTAGTGACGATCAGATCGCCATGGGAGATCGCACCACTTAGGTCAACACCAGTGGATTTCAGCTTGCGCACAATCAGCCGCAGCAGGTGAGTACCAGGAATGTAGTCCAGAGTTTCGACCACGTTGCCGATGGTGCGGCTGGCAATGATCAAGGGCGATTGGGCCGTTATTTTCAAGGGCACAGCTATCCAGGCACTGCTTTGATCCACTTCATACTGATGCCAGTTGGCAGGCGCTGCTGCATCTGGTTCTGGGGGTAGGTTCGGTGGCTGAGTATTTTGTTCTAGCCAGTCTAGCCACGGGTCAGGGCTGATTTTTTGCAGCGTTACTACACAATGTCCGGCACCGCGACGGCGTTTACCACCGATCCGCTCGATGAAGCAACTGCCAGCAACCAGTAGGGCACAGGCAGCTTTTTGCTGCTCGTCATTCAGGCCATTCAGGCTATTCAGATCGAGCTGGCAGTCGGCAATGAGAACCGTACCTGCTCGCACCATTTCTTCAAACCGGAGGAAGTCTTCTTTTGCACAGCCTGTATCAGGGTCGATACTAATGCCGGGTTTAACGAAAGTAAGGGCTTCCTTTAATCGGGTTTGGTCGGCAGGGGATTTATTTGCGATCGCAGCTTTCAGATCCTGATGCAAATAAGCTCCTCGGATAGAGAGCGCCGCTGCTTGAGGGGAGCCTAGGACAGCACTCTTTTCTAACGCCGGTTGATCGCCGAATAGATACTTAACCCACTGTCCCCAAGCACCAAGCTCACCACCATTATCTAGTCCCCAAGCAACCACCTCACAGGCATCTCGCCAGATCCCCGTTAAGGTTTTAGCGGGGATGTAGGGTAACCCATCTTGGTCGCGCTGCACTAGCCGGTCAATGTCGCCTGGCCGACCAGCGCCGGTGCCGATATGCCAGTCACTGAGCATGGTGATTTGGGTTGTAAAAGCCGATAGGTTGGTCACGGACAGCCCCTTCGTGCTTTCTGCTAGAAGATTGGTTAGGGGAGACTGTGCGGCGGCGGATCGCTTTGAAGACCTATTCGAGCGGCCTGAATTGTTTGGAGATTTACCTTTTCTCTTATTTGTCTTCTTGCTCATCAGCTGCTCCTTGTAAAAAATCAGCGGCGTCAATGGCATCCATGAGGGCGGTCATGGCGATTCCAGTTCCTGGCTCGTTCGCAAATAGTGAGCCAGAGCCTGATATACCCTCTAGCTCAGCAATATCAACACTTTCAGCCGAATAGCGATGGCTAATGAGGGTATAACGAGCATCAGCTTCTTTTTGTCCCAAAAACAGACCAGACCGCAGATCATGAGTTTGACTGCTAGGCAACAGGCGCTTGCCTGATTCATCCGAGGCTGTCAACGCCTTAACTCGCCTTTCTAGATGCTGCCAGTGATGGAATGCAGCCCAATCTTGATGGTTTGCCTGGGCCAAATCGGCGATAGGCGTTGTCACGTAGGGCCGATTGTAAAGATAGGCTGTCTGATTGTCCTGCTCTAGCTCCAGATAACTGCGAATCCGCTTTAAATCCACGCTGCTGGAGTCGTAAAGGATATGAAAATCTAGGGCTGAGCAGGGATAGGGTTGGTTGCTTTTGGTAGGATTAGTCACCTCTGTCTTCACCTGTTTAGCCGATTTCATTAAAGCCTCAGACAGCTCGTAGGCTACCGAAAATGGGAAATGGGGTTTGACAACGGCCACGCCAGCACAGGCAGAGAGCCGTCCTATGCCCAATGCCTTCTCAGCTATCTGAGGAATAATATCATCAACCTCAGCTTGACTATATTGGGTTTCCTGTTCAAAGGCTTGCAAAAATCGCTGGATGAACGGAAGCGCGTACTTACCGTCAGCAACAACGGTTAAATCATCACCACCCAAAATCAAGGGAACAACCGGAATTTCTCCAGATGAGTCGGGCTTAAAGGCAGACAAGGCAGTAACGAAAGCGCGTTCCGTGCAGATATCAAGTGCAATAGAAAACTTTCTCAGGTAGTTGATGTAGCTACGATTGGGATGTTCTGAAGTTACCCCAATTGCCTGAAGATGATGATGAAATTTGAGAAAGATTTCGCCTAAGCCATTACCATCTGCATGGATGACAGCTAACCATGAGAGGCTGTCTTCGCCTTCAAACTTCGCCTCAAGGGCATCAATAGAGCTAATTAAGCGTTCCTTTGTCCCATATATCTGTGGAGTGTTAACTAGTCGCTCTATCCCGACTTTGCTCTGCTGGCGTTTGCTGTAGGCCACAGCAGATAGAGGTGCAGCATCAGGGCTATTATCTAATTGGTTTGCAGGCAATCCGCTAGTAGCGCATTGATCGATAACAGGCAACCGCAAAAAACGTAGATTAGTGGAGGGCTTTTTAGCTCTTACCTCCTCATACTTAAGATGCACCTTTCGGTTTATTTCACCAAGGCTATCTTTCTCCCAATCAAATTTCTTAAAGACGCCGCAGATTTCCAGGCCCGGCGCTTCAATTAATGCCTGATGGGTGACTTGTTGAATAATGGCTTTAGCGTCTTCTTCAGTCTTAGTCAGCAGCAAAGATTTGCCAGAAGCCGCAACGATCACTTCGACCCTGGCATCAGGCTGCTCAATGGGAGGATTGAGCGATGTGTTCAACAACTTTTTGCGTAAATTCTGGCCATTTTTCCAAGCTGTTAAAGCTTGCGTTTCAGTGACTTTACCAACCGCCTTTAATACCCATTTCGTACCGACGCAATAGGTTAATTCAGAAGCCCCAATATTCTCCTTTAGCTTATTGGTCGAAAATATATAGTTTTGATTTCCAGAGGTCTCGATTAGTACCAAATACATATCAACCATTCCCTTCTACCCACTCAGCAATTTTGTGTCCTAACCTGGGCCAGTCGTAGCGGCCAAACACCGCCACCCGCCGATCGCGCCCCATCACCTCCAGCTCTCTTCGCAACCCCTCCGCCCGGTGGTGCCCACACACTAGCGCCACCCTGGCCTCACTACCCCCCAACTGGCGCGCCCGCACCACCGCTTCCAACAGCTTTTGCTTACACCTGGCCCGGCCCGTCGCCGTCGTACAAGACAGCGCAAACAAGTGGTAGCCCTGCATAAACGCCACATCAAACTCAAACTTGTCGAACCGGGGAGTTGGGCTCTGGGGCTCCACCATGTGAAACCCCAATCGACTGTCCTGAATCTTGTAGGTCGGGGCTAACCGCTGCACCTGGGCCAGGGTGTAATGTTCTAGCCAGATGCCATCTAGCCAGGCACAGACCTCAGCCACGGCTTTAAACCCCTGCTCGCCAGCCCTCTGCAACGACAGGCTACGGGCATCTGCCCCCAGGTGAGTTTGCAATACATCCTTCAATGGAGCCGCCAACCCTTCTAGAGAAACCGGCAGCGCCTGTTCCAGATCCGCCTCCCGTTGCCAACGCTCATCCCGTTTCGTCATAGGATATAACTGTTGCTGGCACCACCGTCGCCAACTGCACACCAGCGGCCAGTCTTGATATAGTTGGACCAAGTGGGCCGCGGCCTCAGGCAAAACAGGTTGCCGCAACGGTGGCTGGAAGGGTCGACAGTGCAGCCCATGGAGCCGAAACAGTTGCTCTAGCATGAGCGTCACATTCAGATCCAGTTGCAGACTGGGGTTAACATCTCCCTCCACCGTAATTTTGGACGTGTTGGAATCGAGATAGCTGAAGCTTGCCCCAGGCCGCACCGCCGCCAATGCCCGATAGGCATGCACCGACATGGGCTTGGTGCCGCCGGTATAGTTCATGCCCACCGTGCCCGTCAGGGTTTGGGCTCGCCGTTGCACCTTGCCATAAATCACCGACGCTTCCGCCTGGGATTCGTCCAGGTCTATTAATGGAGCCGACTGATAGCCAAACCCGCTTTCCAGTAGCGCCATCAGGTTCTTGGCCTGGGTCTGAGTCTGACGGGTGTGGATAATGTGGGGCGTTCCCCCCGGCTTCAGCAGCGTCATCGCCGCCACCGCATTGGGCAACGGATTGCCGCCCATCAGCAAGAATAGGTGATCGGTCTGGTAAGCCTTTAGAGTCATAGCCCACCCCCCAGCAGTGCCTGCACCTGCTCTAGCAGCACCCCTGGCACCCCCTGGTTCTGCCCCCGCAGCCAGGGGCCGCAGGTGATTTCTAGGTAGGGCTGCCGCCGATGGATCTCTAACCCCGGCTCCAGGGTGCTGTGGATGACCGCCACTGGCTTTTGGTTACCCCGATCGCGGCAAAACTCATGCCATTCCTCAATGCGATCGGGATCAGAGCTGATAATTAAATAGTGGGAACAGGCCTCTAAAATCGGCACCTTCGTGGCCTGCACCTTACCGCCCACATCCACCAGCACCAGAGGCTTTTGCCGCCGCAGCTGCAAAATGGCATGGCCGTGGTGGCCAAAAAACCGTTCGCTAGGGCCACCCTTGCCCACCTGTTTTAGCGCTTCGCATTCTGCCGCCGTCGCCTCTGGGGGCAGCTCTAGCAGCCAGTTGCCCTCCCCATCCCAGTTGGCGCGCTGCAAAAAGACTTCAGGGTACTGGGGCAGCAGTGCCGTAAACAGCGCGTGGCTCAGCACCGACTTGCCGCTGTCGGGTGGGCCAACAATCATCAGCGCTGGCCCCTGGCGCGGCCCAACCGTCGACGGGGGCAGCGGAATTACCTGCCCCATCGAGGTCTGGCGTGAGTGGGTGGCCACCACCACCCCGCCATTGAGGCGAGGGTCAAAGCAGGCCACCCAGGCGGTGGGGTGCAGTTCATGCACCAGGGCCGCATACAGCCAGATGGGCGCACGCCCTGTGATGATTACCCCGCCGGTCGTATCTATCCCCGTGGGCAGGGTCAGGGTGGCCAGGTCTTGCGGGGCAATTAGCCGATCGGGGCTAAGGAACTCAATGGTCAGCAGCTGATAGCTCACTCCCTGCCACTGCTGGGATGGACCTAAGCTCAGCTGAATTAATGATGGAATTTGGAACACGTTAGGGACTTCGTAGAGTTTCCTGGGGGGAAGGTTTACCTCTGCCCCGCAGATGCGATCGCTGCCATTATGGCATCCTTATAGAAGACCCCTCTTCCAATCGTTGGGACTGCGCCGAGTTCGATGGGGCCGTTGTAGCGTTATTCCAGGGCAATCTCCATCGCTAGGCCCCCGCAACGCTAGTTTTGTTTTCATCAGCATGCCCAAAAAAACCGGAGAAAAGCCCAGAAATTTGTCCTATTTTTCCGTAAATTCATCGTTGCGTTTTCGAAGGGGGCTCAGGCCTTAGCCATGGCAAATTTTTCCTATCTCCCCCACCCCAGCATTCTGCACTGGCTCAGCGGTGGGCAGTTGGCCAATCGCCTACAGCGGGCGGTGCGGTGCTGGGTGTGGCTGTGGTTGCTATATGGCGATCGCCCCACCCTGGCCCAGCTACCCGACCCCTTTCGCTATGCCGATTTGCGCGATCGCACCCTGGCCCCCAGCCACCCCACCGCAGACAGTACCCCAGTGGCTGTGATTGATCGCCAGTGCCAGGGCAGCCAGTGCCTGTGCCAAGTGACAGCTAAGGATTTGTTATGGCATGGTCAGCCCGCCCTCCTCTCGCCAGACTGGCTGCCCCAGGTCGTCCATCTCAGCGGCCTAACCGTCGCCGAGGTAGAAGCCCAGCTCAACCATCGTCCCTTTGCCACGGTGCACCGCACCCTGCGGGATGACCTGGCCTGGCTGGCCCAGCAGGGTTGGCTCACCGCCGTTGAGCGGGGCAAATGGGCCAAGGTTGCGCCCAAGCACTGGCCCCATCTGCCTCCCAGTCTGGAGGACGGGGGCCAGGTCACCGGCCTATCCACCCGCGAAAAGCGCGATCTGCTGCACGTCCTTGAGGCGATCGCCTTTGTGCAGCCCCAGCTCGCGGTGGTGGTCGATACCCTCTGGCAGCAGCTCGCCCCCCATGCCTCAGGGCCAACGGCCACAGAGTCCCCTCGGCGGCTGTTCATTCACCTGGACTACATACTCTCGGAGCAGGCCCAAGAGCAGGTCGATCAGCATCAGGATGACATTGAACAGCTCTGGCACAGCCCCGACGGCGGCGTTATTCAGTTTGACTACTACAGCGGTCGCCGCCAGCGGCGTTTTCAGGTCACCGCTTACCCGGTGTGTTTTCACTATGCCCGGCGGGCCAAATACCTCACCGTCTACGGTTACACCCCCGACGGCACCATCGACTGGTGGAACTACCGCCTCGATCGCATCGAGTCGCCCCGCCTTCGGGTGCTGCCCTGGGGCGATCCGGCCATTCCCAAGGCGTTACGGCAGCGGCGGCAGCAGGGCACCCTGCCCACCGCAGAGGAGGTCGACCAGCAGATTCAAGCGGCCTGGGGGTTTAACTTTTACCTGCCTAGGGCGCTGCTGATTATGCGGTTTGCACCCGAATTTGCCCGCTGGTATGTGCAAAATACCGAGCGCCACCCCACCTTTGCCCCGGTGGCCTATACAGACCTACCCGCACTGATTCGCACCCAGGCCCCGGTGGGCGATCGCCCCACCCTGCTTAACCTGGTGGCCCAGCTGCCACCCACCCATGCCTATTACCGGGCCTGGATACGGCTAGGGGATACCAATGTGACCATGCGCCTGCGCGACTGGCGGCCCAATGGGGAGGTGATTTCCCCCCTGCCGGTGCGCCAGCAGATGATCGCCGAAGCCCGTCAAGAGCTGCAACAGTACCTGTTAGAAGACCCCTCTTCTAACAGGATGCCTTAATGGAGGGAGTCACGTAGGTTAGGAGTTCCGAACAATGTCACAGCTGTACCTGACTCAGCAAGGCACCAAGCTACAAAAAGACCACGGCCAATTTGTCCTCTCGCTGCCCGAGCAGGGCCAGATCAAAATTCCCATGACCGAGGTGGAGCAGGTCATGGTGTTTGGCAATATTTCCCTCACCACCCCCACCATTGCCGCCTGCCTCACCCGGCAGATTCCGGTGGTGTTTTTGTCGCAGTCGGGCACCTACCGGGGCCACCTGTGGAGCGCCGGGGCCGAAGACTACCAGGCTGAGGCAGCTCAGTTTGGCCGGTTTAACGACACCGCCTGGCAGTTTGCCGTCGCCCGCGAACTGGTCAGGGGCAAAGCCTGGAATGCGAAGCAACTGTTGCTCAAGCTCAATCGCCGCCACCACCGTGAGGCCGTAACCCGTGCGGTGCAGCGCATCGATCGCGACCTACAGGCGGTGGAGGCCCTAGCGCCCACCGCCGCCGCCCTCGACCAGCTGCGGGGGCATGAAGGGGCAATGGCCGCCCACTACTTTCCGGCCCTAGGGGAGTTGATTGCCAATGCCGAGTTTTCGTTCACGGTGCGCCGCCGTCGCCCGGCCACCGACCCGGTCAATGCGCTGCTGAGTTTTGGCTACATGCTGCTGTTTAACAATGTGCTGGGTCTGCTCCACCTGGAGCGGCTGAACCCCTACCTGGGCAATCTGCATCGATCTGACCGCCATGAGGCGCACCTGGCATTTGACCTGATGGAAGAGTTTCGTTCGCCGGTGGTGGATACGCTGGTACTGACGCTGTTAAACCAGCAGGTGCTGAAGCCCGAAGATTTTTTGCCGCCGAGGGCGGACAGGGCGGTGTATCTTACCAATGTCGCCCGCAGGCGCTACCTACAGGCGTTTGAAGACCGTATTATGACGACGGTTCACCATGACGATGCCAGGGAGTCGGTGCCCTATCGGCGGGCGATTCAGCTGCAAATTCGCCGCTACAAGCAAAGTCTGCTGACCGACAGTGGCTATGCAGCGTTTCGGCGGATAACCTAATGCTGGCTCTGGTGGTGTACGACATTCCTGACAATCGCCGCCGCTATCAGCTGTCTAAACTGCTAGAGGGCCATGGGCGACGGGTGCAGGAGAGTGTGTTTGAATGCTTTCTGACCCAGGCTGAGATGGAGCGGCTGTACCAGCAAATTGCGGGTCGGCTCAACCCTCAAGAAGATAATGTCAGAATCTACTGGGTTCCGCCTAAGGCGCTGGCCAAGACAAAAACCATTGGCAGTGAAAAACCTGCGCCGCCGCCGTCATCGTACATTTTTTAATGGCTCTCGACAGGAGCGTAAATGGTGGCTAGAGTGAGGTGAACCACGCAGGTGGCCTGGACCTTGAAAACCAAATATTTTCGTTTACTTCCGTGGATTGCTTGGCCCGTAAGGGTTTAAGCAGTTCTTGATGAATGTTTTCTAAGCATATGGGGTAAGATGGCATCAGGTTGAAAGACCTTTGTGGTTTTACCCCTCTCTGTTTCTTGCTGTATAAGGCTTTCAAAACAGAGGCTTTCAAATCACTTCCCCGCAAGGGGACGGAAACTACCGTTTCGCCACCATCCAACGCCAGCCAGTACGCTTTCAAATCACTTCCCCGCAAGGGGACGGAAACGTAGCTAGGCGGTTTTGCTCAATCTGAATTTCTCTTTCAAATCACTTCCCCGCAAGGGGACGGAAACAGCTTGGAGAGTTCTTAGCACCGATGTCGCGAGTAAATCTTTCAAATCACTTCCCCGCAAGGGGACGGAAACCCAAATCCTGTATTTCCTAGGTGTGTAACTGCGTAACTTTCAAATCACTTCCCCGCAAGGGGACGGAAACGCAGTCAATAATTCCCTCGCTAAACTTGATGATTTCTATGTTTCTTTCAAATCACTTCCCCGCAAGGGGACGGAAACTAGGTCTACCCAAAGCCAGATTCGTGCGTCTGTAGAGTCTTTCAAATCACTTCCCCGCAAGGGGACGGAAACTTTAGTTTCAGGTCCCCAGGCCACAGCCTCTACTACTCTTTCAAATCACTTCCCCGCAAGGGGACGGAAACAAAGACTTCAGTACCCAGACAAGCCAAACCTCATCTTTCAAATCACTTCCCCGCAAGGGGACGGAAACTTTCTACTCGGGCGGTCGCTTGTTCAGCCTGTTCCGACTTTCAAATCACTTCCCCGCAAGGGGACGGAAACTGGTTCCAGTCGCATGGTTGGGTGAAACTGACAGCTTTCAAATCACTTCCCCGCAAGGGGACGGAAACTCATCGAGGGTCTCGCCACCGCCCACCAAAAAATTGACTTTCAAATCACTTCCCCGCAAGGGGACGGAAACGTCGAGGGTTACCGGGCCGGTCTTGGGCAGCATGGCTTTCAAATCACTTCCCCGCAAGGGGACGGAAACATGCTGGGTAATCATATTTTTAGTCTTATCCTCTTTGTCTTTCAAATCACTTCCCCGCAAGGGGACGGAAACGTACAGTGCTTAAATTTAGCCTGTCTATTCTCCTTATCTTTCAAATCACTTCCCCGCAAGGGGACGGAAACATAGAGTTGAATCGGTGTACGGCTCAATCGACTCGACTTTCAAATCACTTCCCCGCAAGGGGACGGAAACATAAACGTAGCTCTGTCACCCTCCGCAAAATTAACTTTCAAATCACTTCCCCGCAAGGGGACGGAAACTAGCTGACCTATGCCATATTTCTCACAAATTTTGACTTTCAAATCACTTCCCCGCAAGGGGACGGAAACAGTGGTTTTCAGCCTTGCTCTGTAGCTCAGCCAGTTCTTTCAAATCACTTCCCCGCAAGGGGACGGAAACATTCAGCCTGAGTCAGCGGGGGTCTAGATTTGCCAGTAAATCTTTCAAATCACTTCCCCGCAAGGGGACGGAAACATTAAATGCTTTGCTTTGGTGATTGCATGTTTGGGTTCTTTCAAATCACTTCCCCGCAAGGGGACGGAAACCCATTGAAACGGTAGTGACCACGCCTTACCCGGCTGCACTTTCAAATCACTTCCCCGCAAGGGGACGGAAACTCTCGGGCCTGGGTTAAGGACACTTCTTTTTTGTACTTTCAAATCACTTCCCCGCAAGGGGACGGAAACGGCAGGACACTTTCAGAGTCTTAGGACACATTCACTTTCAAATCACTTCCCCGCAAGGGGACGGAAACACGAGCCCGATCTTCGCTACTGTTGAACTTGTGTTGGTCTTTCAAATCACTTCCCCGCAAGGGGACGGAAACATTGTTAGTGATTATGCTGTTACGGGAGACAAAAAATAGTACTTTCAAATCACTTCCCCGCAAGGGGACGGAAACCAAGAATATTTTCAATTTGGGTTCGGTCAGCCCCAGACTTTCAAATCACTTCCCCGCAAGGGGACGGAAACGATCGACTACAGCATCATCCTTGTCAATCCACCAACTTTCAAATCACTTCCCCGCAAGGGGACGGAAACTTTGACGCGATCGCAACGTTTGATAGGCCGAACCATAACAGCTTTCAAATCACTTCCCCGCAAGGGGACGGAAACAGTCAAGTGCTTCGGTATCTTCTGCGCTCATAAACCGATGGCCTTTCAAATCACTTCCCCGCAAGGGGACGGAAACTTGAAGTTCCATCCCAATGTGAAGCCTAGTTCACCTTTCAAATCACTTCCCCGCAAGGGGACGGAAACACATCCGGTAATCGGTGTTGAAGTCTTTTCCGCCCAGGCTTTCAAATCACTTCCCCGCAAGGGGACGGAAACATCACCATCTTTTTGTGCTCAGTCTTGACTACACCTAGTACATCACGCGAAAAGTTATGCAACATCAATGTAGTGCTTACCTAGCTTCTTATCGGCTTGCTCTTTGGTGAATGACCAGTTGATGGTTTTGCGCTGTCGGTTCCGTTTGGCTTTCCAAGCCCGAACCTCTCTCA
>JBGSNT010000025.1:0-18455 GCA_041739575.1 Nodosilinea sp.
CCGCGGGCGATGGCCCGGCCGAACCGGGGGCTGACCGGCGCCGGGGCAGGGGCCGCAGCGGCGTTACATTGGGGGGCAACTCGCCCGCAGCCGGAGCAGCCTGAAGCTTGGCGATAACGGGCTGGGGACGGCTGACCGGCAGGCTATCGGGCTGAAAACTGTGGGGGTGCATTTGCAACCGTCTGCCGCCGCCGGTTGGCAGACCCGGCGGGGCGGGGCGGGGGCCTTGGGGCAGGGGGCGATCGGGGGCGATCGGCGCACTGGGGGGAACAGGACCGCGCTTAAAGGTCGGCAGTGAGGCATTGCGGTGGGTGGGGTGACGCACCGGCTCGGGGGATGGTTGACCAAAGTCAGGGGTTAGCTGCTGCTGCTGCCGCCACTGATTGCGGCGCCGGGCCATGGGAGAAGGGCGCTGAAACTGATCACTGCCCCAGGATGTATCGGTTTCCCCGGGGAGCTGTAGCCCATCTTGAGGAACCTTGGGTTGGGGCTGTGCTGCCCCCCAGGGAGACCCAGCCTCGCCTGGGGGCGACGAAAACGGATTGTGAGAATCGTCGTACTGTGCCATTTGCCTTGCTTATGCCTTATGTGCCGTCGCCCTTCGTCAGCCTGGGCCCCTCTGTCCATTTAGAGCCCATTTAGGGGCCATTTAGGGGCCATCTAGGGCCGCTCGGAGGCTTCCCCTACCGCCCAGTTTACCTGGCGCAGAACGCCCCTAAGCATAGCTAACTCCTGCGGATCTGGCCCCGCTCGGTGCAGCAATCTGCGCAGTTTGGCCATCCGGCTCGGGGCAGTATGGGGGTAAAGATAACCGATTTTCAGCAAAACGATTTCTAAATCTTGATAAAACCCTTCCAATTGATCGAGGGATGCGGTCTGTCCCGCTGCAGCCGCTATTCCCTGGGTTGGGAAACTCTCCGCTAGGGCTTCGGCCATGGCGGCGCGATGGAGCGTATAGCTGCACAGGGCCACCGCCTGGGCCAGATTCAGCGATGGATAGATGTCGCTGACCGGAATCCGCACCCAGCGCTGGGCGTAGACCAGTTCGTCGTTGCTCAGCCCCCGGTCTTCGGGGCCAAACACCAGGGCGGCGGCAAAGCTGCTCTCAGGGGTGGTGGGCAATAGCCAGGGCAGGGCGGTCTCCGGCAGTTCGAGGGGGTGGTCTTGCCGGTGCAGTCGACCGGTGGTGGCCACCGCCCGCTGGCACCCGGTCAGCGCCTCCGGTAGGCTAGCGGCGATCGCGGCTGCGGCCAGCACATCGTCACCGTGGACCGCCATGCGCCGGGCCTCCTCTGAGCTGGGGTCGCACTGGGGGTTGACCAGGACCAGGTGGCGAAGGCCCATATTTTTCATGATTCGAGCCGTAGCGCCTAGGTTGAGGGGGCCAGCCGGTTCAACCAGAACAATGCGGATTTGATCGAGCTGCCAGAGGGCCATGGGGGAGAGGTTCGCGAGGTCAGCGGCATTCTATATTAATTGGATTACTGGGCCGGGGAGGATTTAGAGGGGTTGATCGGGATGGACCGAGGGGGAAACGGCAATACTGATGAAATTTTGCCCCTTTGAGGCGGGTTTTGCTCCCCTTTCCCCCTCCCTTTGTAGGATGGTGAGCGATCTCCGCAGGTGACGCCTATGGTTAATCGGCTAAAAGTGCTGCTGTACGAGCCCTATTTGAGGCTGCGAGACTGGATTTTTCCTGCCCAAAACCTGCCCACCCCGCCGGGGGAATTTGTCATGGGCATAAACCTTGGCGATAAGGCGGTGGTGGTGGCGGGCGATCGCTGGCAGTCCTATGCAGAGGCCCTAGAGACGGGGCTGTCGACCCCTGGGGCAACCGCCGCCGCCACCTACTGTGTGCCCACCCCCCACGCCAGCTACGGCACCCGCACCATGCTGAACAGCGTTATTTTCAAAGCCCAGATTCTGACCCTCGAGCAAACCCTGCCCCCGGCTCGCTACGACCTGTACCTCTGGATTATGGAGAATTTCCAAAGCCACTGGCACAGCCTGGCGGTGCAGCTAAATGGACAGTCGGTTGATGCAGGTATCGGCGACCTACCAGTGCGGGCCTGGGCCCGCTATGGCCCCTATCCTGTGGTGGTGAACCAGGGCAGCCTTCACCTCAGTTTGACCACCAACGATGCCAATATCGATGCTCACCTAATGGGCATAAGCCTGTACCGACTACCCTAGACCCCCTCATCTTCAAATCGATAGCCGACCCCGGTAACGGTTTTGACAAAGGTGGGTTGGGAGGAGTCGGGCTCCACCTTTTTGCGCAGGCGGGCGATGTGGGTATCGACGACGCGCTCGTCTCCGAAGAAGTCTTCACCCCAGAGTTTTTCGATCAGGTGGTGGCGGCTCCAGACGCGGCCGGGATAGCTCATGAAGGTGGCCAGAAGGTCGAATTCTAGGGGGGTGAGATCGAGCAGTTCGGCATCGCTGGAGGAGAGCTGGCGGTGGGCGATGCGCTGATCGAGATCGAGGCTAAAGTGGGCGGTGCGGTAGGTTTGGCTGGGGGCCTCCTGGCTATGGCGCAGACTGCGCCGCAGCAGGGCGCGCACCCGGGCGACTAGCTCCCGAGGGCTAAAGGGTTTGACCAGGTAGTCGTCGGCGCCCGTGGAGAGACCAATAATGCGATCGATTTCTTCCCCTCGAGCCGTGAGCATGAGAATGTAGGGATCTTTGGCCCCAGGTCCTTGACGAATGCGGGTGCATACCTCAAGACCATCGAGCTTGGGCAGCATGACATCGAGAATAATCAGGTCCGGCTGCAGGGTCTGCTGGTAGCGCAAAGCGGTTTCGCCGTCTTCGCAGACTTCGCAGTTAAATCCTTCTTTCTCCAGGTAAAGCCGAATCAAACGGGCGATTTCAGCCTCGTCTTCCACAATCAGAATTAGCACCTTAGCCTACTACCCCAAGATATCTTGTCCCAGAATATCAACCTTGGTCTAGCATACTGACTAAGGCAGCCTAGGCCATGGTCTGGATTACCTCCAATACTAGGGATGATAACCTGGGCAGAGCGATCGCCATGGGGGCCACAGCGGCCTAATTTCCAGGGTCGTTGGTCGAGGCTAGCTGCGTTCTGCTTAGGTCGTTTGCGCTTTGGAGCGTTTTAGCTTGGGGCAATATCCATCGGTACCCTATGACCTCACTTTCACCGTCTACCTCCACCGGCTTTGAACCCCTACAGCGGGCCTTTGCCAGCTATTTGAAGGAGACTAATCTCTACCCTGGGCTCACCCATCTCGACTGCTCGGAGCGATCGGGGCGGCTGCTGCTGCTGGCGGAGCACTCGGCCCCAGAGGTGGAGGAACCCAACGATCTGCTGCGGGAGCTGGAGTCGGCCTTTCGGGATCTGGTGCCGATGGTGGGGCTGCCCGACGCTGACTGGGCGGTGGGGGCGGCGATCTCGGTGCGGATTTATTTAAAGCTCAAGACCGTTTCCCAGCCCTACGCCATTCACACCTTTACCTGGCATCCTGAAGATGCCGCCCGGGTTGTGTTTCCCCCAGTGGTGGGCGATGGCCAGGAGGAGGATCTGACGGCCGCGACGGATAGCGAGGACTCCCTAACCGGGCATGGGCGGGGCGAGGGCGGGTCTGCTGGGGGCACTCCTAGTCCCGACGGCGCGGGGACCGACCTGGCGATCGCCGCCACCGCCACCGCTCTGCCCGGCAGCTCCCTGGGCCCAACGGTGGTGCCCTTCAGTGACAAGGCGCTGGCCCTACCCGACTCGGCGGTGCAGCCGCCGCCCTCGAGCCCGTGGCAGCGGCAGGGACGAGCCTGGACTACCCAGGGGACGCGGTTGCTGCGCCACTACTGGAGCTATGGCCTGGCGGCCCTGATTTTAGTGGGCAGCGGGGCCTTTGCCTATGCCCTGTCGCGGCCCTGTGTAGTGGGTAGCTGCGATCGCATCGATCAGGCCGACGAATTTTACGACTTGGCCCAGGGCATTCTCGCAGGTAGTCCCAGCGGCGATGATCTGGCTACGGCTCAGTCCGACATTCAAACCGCCATCGATCTGGTCACCCCAGTGCCCACCTGGTCCTCCCACTACGAAGAAGCCCAGGCGAGTTTGCAGCGCTACCGGGGCAGCATTGGGTCTTTAAATGCGCTGCTGCAGGCCCAGGCGATCGCCCGGGAGGCCGCCAACCTGAGCCAGAACCCACCCCACCCGGTCGAGCGCTGGGTCAATGTGCAGATGCTCTGGCGGCAGGCGATCGATCTGCTAGAGACGATTTCCGCTGAGAGTTCAGCCTTTGACTTTGGCCAGCAAAAACTGCAGGAGTATCGCGCCAACTACAGCACCATTGGCCGTCGCATCGTGGCCGAGGAAGAGGCCGAGGCCAACTTTAATACCGCCATCCAAACCGGCAACCTGGCCCGCCAGCGCATGGAAACCTCCAACTCGTTGGCGGGCTGGCAGCTCACCACCAAGGAATGGCAGGCTGCTATCAAGGGGCTCTCGCTGATTCCCCAGGGCACCATGGCCTATAGTGAGGCCCAGGCCGAGCTCAAGGACTACAAGCAGCAGCTGGCTCTGGCTAGCAACCGAACCACCCTGGAGGATGCCGGCGCGCACAACTATAACCAGGCGGTGCAGGCGGCCCGCACCGCCGCCGCCTACGAGGCCAAGGGCCAGTGGACCCAGGCCGTCGCCCATTGGCGGCAGGCGGTGGCCAGCGCCCAGCAAATTCCTGCGGGCACTATCCTGGCCGAGGAGGGAGGGGTGCTGCTGGAGACCTACCAGCCCGCCTTGGCCAACGCGCAAAACCGGCTGCGCTCCGCTGTCGTCCTGCAAACCCTGTCTACGAACCTGGCCCAGCTCTGCGCCTTTTCCGCCACCCCCTGCACGGTGAGCGAAGGCCCCAGCCAGATTCAGGTAGTGCTCTCGAGCCAGTATGCTGAGCCCCTGCGCCAGGCCATTACCCCCCCTGCGGCTGACGGTACCTTTGCCTTTACCAATCAGATCAGCCCCGAGTCCCAACAGCTGATCGAGCAAATTATCACCACCAGCCACCAAGTCGATCGCCAGGTGGCCATCTACGATGCCCATGGCGGCTTTGTGGCCCGATATCGCCCCGATTTGGGTGGGTTTGTCAAAAATTAAGGGGAAGAAAATTCTGGCGAGGGAGCGATGTGAATCTGATTTTTGCCGCTCTGTTTCGCCATGTAGAGAGCAGCGTCGGCCTGCTGGTACCTCTGGGCCAGCCCCTGATCAAGACTCAATTCGCCCATGCCGATGCTGGCCGATACCAGGGGGCCGGGCTGGTTGAGGCCGGGCAGCTGAATCTGCTGAATGCGCTGCCGAATCCGCTCAATTTTCTCCTCCGCTTCCGGGGGAGGGCAGCCCACTAGCAGCAGAGCAAACTCATCGCCGCCGCCGCGGGCGGGGAGGTCAATGGTACGCACATGGTGGCGCAGCAACTCAGCCACCGTCTGTAGCAAATGATCGCCAGCACCGTGGCCGTAGGTGTTGTTTATCAGCTTAAAGCCATCTAGGTCGATCAAAATGAGGGTGTGGGTCACAGAAACCTTGCCCCCAAGGGGATAAATGCCAAAAGTTTACGGCTTTATCAGTACACTCTGGAATGACCCTCAGATGCCCAGCTATGGCTTTACTCCAAACTCCGCTGAATTCTCTCTGTCTCGATCAGAATGCCCGCATGACCGAGTTTGCCGGGTGGTCTATGCCGGTGCAATTTAGCGGCATTAAGCATGAGCATCAGGCGGTGCGCGATCGCGCCGGGCTGTTTGATATTTCCCACATGGGCAAGTTTGAGCTGGTTGGGCCGGGGGCGATCGCGGCTTTGCAGCAGCTGGTGCCCTCCAACCTGGAGCGGCTAAGCCCTGGCCAGGCCCAGTACACGGTGCTGCTCAACCCCGAGGGTGGCATCCTCGACGACCTGATCGTGTACTTAAAGTCTCCCCTGGGGGCCGACCCTGAGCGGGTGGCGCTGATTGTCAACGCCGCCACCACTGACAAGGACAAAGCCTGGCTGGTCGACCACCTGGCGGGCGCTGGGGTGGACCTGGTGGATGAATCGCGCGATCGCGCCCTGCTGTCGCTCCAGGGGCCCGAGGCTGCCGCCCTGCTGCAGCCCCATACCGGCCTTGACCTGGCCAATCTGGGTCGCTTTGGCCACGGGGATGGGCCAGTGCTGGGACAGCCTGCCTTTGTCGCCCGCACCGGCTATACCGGCGAAGACGGGTTTGAAATCATGACCGACCCCGCCACGGCCCAAACCCTCTGGCAAAACCTGCTCGAGGCCGGGGTTACCCCCTGCGGCCTGGGGGCCCGCGATACCCTCCGCCTGGAAGCGGCCATGGCCCTCTACGGCCAAGACATTGACGATACCACTAGCCCCCTAGAGGCAGGCCTGGGCTGGCTGGTACACCTGGAGGAAAAGGGCGACTTTGTCGGGCGATCGGTGCTGGAGGCCCAGAAGGCGAACGGGGTCAGTCGCCGCCTGGTGGGTTTGGCCATGGCGGGTCGCCACATTGCCCGCCATGGCTACCCGGTACTGCACCAGGGCAACCCCGTGGGCACCGTCACCAGCGGCACCCTCGCCCCCACCCTCAATATCCCCATTGCCCTGGCCCATGTAGCCGCCCCCCTGGCAAAAATCGGGCAGACCCTGGAGGTGGAGGTGCGCGGGGAGCCTCAACCGGCCACCGTGGTCAAGCGCCCCTTTTACCGGGCGGGGTGACGGGGCCAGGCGGGTGGAGGAAGGCTGGAATGAAGTTGGGGTAGGAGGATTCAAGGGCTAAGGATTTGCCCTGACTAGCCCACCAACAGCCCCTCTGGCCCGCGCGATCGCCCGCCCGTGCGGAAACAGTGCGCCAAATCCGCCGACTCGTGGCACACTGGCACTGGACTCTACCATCGGTGCCTACGGCACCAGCACCACTACTCTCCCTGGGCAATGTGAGGTTATGCCATGGCATTTGAATATCCCGAAGACCTGCAATATCTCGACAGTCACGAGTACGCCCGGGTTGACGAAGACGAGGGCATTGTCACCGTGGGCATTACCGCCTTTGCCATTGACCAACTGGGCGACATTGTCTTTCTAGAGCTGCCCGAGGTGGGAGATGGGGTTGAAAAGGGCGAAAAATTTGGCACCGTCGAGTCGGTTAAGGCGGTGGAGGAGCTGAAGGCCCCGGTCTCCGGCGAGGTGCTTGAGCGCAACGAGGCGCTGATCGAAGCGCCGGAGCAAATTGGCGATGACCCCTACGGCGACGGCTGGCTGGTCAAGGTCAAGGTTGCCAACCTAGAGGAGCTCGACGATACCCTGACAGCCGAAGAATATAAAGACCAGGTGGGGGGCTAGGGGCCGATCGCAATCGGCCTGGCCAAGGGCCATTGCGTTTCGCCGCGACATGGCTATACTAATGCTGACTTTCGAGGCTGACTTTTGCCACGGGCTTGGTTTAGTTGTTTGGGTAGCCCTGGGGCTTAGGGCCGCGGTGCAACGGTGACAGCGCAAGGTTCTTACAGCGCAAGGTTTAGAATATGGGCATGGCTTCAGACCCCAACACCTCGGAGCGACAGACCTACCCCGGCATCGGCGCCGTGCCCTCTCGCCCAGAGCCCGACTCCAGCTCGCCTAGCCCCGGCCCCGCTGGGACTCCCGTTCCCCCAGGTTATTCCCCCCGCTATGACCCCCTGGCCGAGCTGCGTCAGCGCTCCAGCAGTGCGCCTGACCCTGCGCCTTCCCTGGCCTCCCCGCGGCTGCCCCTAGCGCAGCGCCTGGCCAGAACCTGGCCGGTATGGACGGTTGGGATTTTAGTGGCGGTGACCGGGGTGGGGGTGGTGTCTGCTATCAGCCTGTTTCGCATTCCAAACCTGCCCAACTGTCGGGCCATTTTTTGGCCCACAGCGTCGGCCACCACGCGGCTTCAGTGTGCGGAGGCCTATGCTGAGCAGGGCACGGTGGAGGGCTATCTGGACGCCATCGACCTGCTAGAGTCCTTGCCTGGTGATCATCCTCTGCGGGCGGAGATTGATCTGCGCATTGAAGCCTGGTCAGAAAATATTTTGGATCTGGCCGAAGACACCTTTCAGGCGGGCGAGCTGAGTACCGCCATTGCCATGGCCCGCCGCATTCCTAACCACACCGCTGCGGCTCAGGTAATTAACCAGCAGGTGGGCGAGTGGAACCAGATCTGGAAAGAGGCCGAAACGATTTACCAGGGGGCGGAGGCTGACCTGGGCCAGCTGGCCTTTCAGGACGCTTTTGCCAAGGCGGTTCAGCTGTTGGATGTGGGGAATACCTACTGGGAAACTGTTAAGTACGATGAGCTGGTGGGCAAAATTACCGCCGCTCGGGAACACCTCAACCAGCTCGGCCGGGCTAAGGAACTGGCCCGCCAGGGCACCCTCAAGGCGATGCAGGAGGCGCTGGGCCTGGCCCAGGGTATTCCCAGCGACAGCCCGGTCTATGGCGAAGCCCAGTCGGTGATTCGGGGGTTTGGCCGCGATCTGCTGGCGATGGCCGAGACTGCCCTTGAAAAGCAGGACGCCGTCGCCGCCGGGCAGATGCTAGGGGCAATTCCAGCCTCCCTGGGGATGGGAGAAGAAATTGCCGATATGCGGATTTTAGTCGATGCCAGTCAGCTCTCTTGGCAGGGGGGGCTGTCGGGTTTAGAGGGGGCGATTGTACGCCTCCAGAGTATTAGTGCCGATCGCCCCCTCTACGGCAAGGCCCAGGCCCTGATGCGCCGCTGGCAGGACGAGGTGCAGGGGCGGACTCAGCTGGAGTGGGCTCGCCAGGTGGCGCTGCCCGGCACCGTGGCCGATCTCCAGGCCGCCATCATCGCCGCCCAGGAGATTTCGCGCACTAACGCCGCCTGGAAGGATGCCGAAGCCGAAATTGGCCGCTGGCGAGGTCAGATTCAAACCGCCGAAGATCGCCCGATTTTAAGCCAGGCCGAGCAGCAGGCCCAGGCTGGCGATCTGGCTGGAGCGATCGCCACCGCGCGCCAGATTGCCCCAGGCCGGGCGCTGCACAGCGACGCTCAAGAGCAGATCGACCAGTGGCGGGACAATCTCCAGCGGATCGAAGACGGCCCCCTGCTGAGCCAGGCTCGCCAGCTGGCCGCCCAGGGTCGCCTGAGCGAAGCGGTGGCGGTGGCCTCTCGCATTGGTTCGGGGCGGGCGCTGTACAGCGAAGCACAAACCAGTATTCAAACCTGGCGGGGGCAGCTCCAGGGCCAGCAGCAGCTGGGGCAGGCCTACCAAGCGGCCCAGGCGGGTACCACCAATGCCCTAGTTGAAGCAATCCGTCTGGCCCAGCAGGTGCCTGAGGGCAGCCCCCAGCGGGCCGAAGCGGTGCAGGCCCTAACCCGCTGGAGTTGGGACCTGCTGGGTCTGGCGGAAACCGAGGCGCTGACTAACCCTAGCCGGGCGATCGCGATCGCCGCTGCCGTGCCCAGCCAAACTGAGGCCTACGCGCAGGCCCAGCTACGCCTGCGCGAGTGGCGCGCCGCCCTAGAGCCGCAGCAACCCATGCCCTCCCCCTAGGTCCCTGCCTTTGCCCGTGCCGCAAACCCTCGCCGATCCGGTGTGGTTTCTTTGCCGCTGAATCGGGCCGCAGGCGCTACTATGGCAGGTGACTTTTTTATCCCAGTCCACTGAGAGGCACCCAACAGGCATGGCAAGCCACTGGCCCGTGATCGTCGGCATCAATCAATATCAATCCCTGCAGCCTTTGATGTATGCCCAGTTCGACGCCCTCGAACTGCGAGACTTTTTGGTGAATGAGGTTGGGCTGCCCGCCGAGTACTGTTCGCTGATGACGGATATTTCATCGGTGGTGTATCAGGGGGCCGCGGCCCCCACCCGTGAGGTTTTGCTGCAACGCCTCGCCCAGAGCTGCGATCGCGCCGGCCCCGAGGACACCCTGTGGTTTTTCTTCAGCGGCTACGGGGTGCAGTGGCAGGGGCAGGACTACCTGTTGCCCATCGACGCCGACCCCAACCGCATCGAGCAGACGGGCATTCCGGTCGAAACGATTCTGACTCGTCTGCACCAGGGCAACCACCGCCAGTCGGTGGTCATGCTGGACATGAACCGACCCCAGAGTGCCCTGAGCTCGGCCACCCATGGTTCTCCCCTGGGCACTCAGACCCTAGCTCTGGCCCAGGCCTTGGCGATCCCCCTGGTCCTTTCCTGTCAGCCCGACCAGTTTTCCCAGGAGACCTTGGCGGTACGTCACGGGTTATTTACCGAAGCCCTGATTGAAGCCATGCGGTTCCATGGCTGCCTTACCCTGGCTCAGCTGGTGGACTACCTGAGGGTGCGGGTACCGGAGCTGTGCCAGCACCACTGGCGCCCCCCGCAGAACCCGGTGGCGGTGATGCCCCCCGGCCAGCAGTATTTGATGCTAGTGCCCCCTAGTCTAGTGGGGCAAATGCCGGTTGGTGTTCCCGCCGAGCCCGAGTTTGACATCCCCGAACAGCCGGCCCCAGATCTCATGGTGCTGCCGGAGAGTCTAGACTCAGCCTGGCCGATTCACCCTGGTCCGGTGCCCTCCGACGATCTGTCTGAATGCCCGCCCACGGTACAACCTATCCCTGCCGAGCTGCCCGTGCAGCCGCCTACTGACGTGACGCCCCCGGCATGGGTGGATCCGCTAAACTCGACTGCTTCGCCGGGCCCTAAGGTTGTGCCCTGGAGGCGGTGGGGACTGCTGGCGGTGGGGCTGGTGCTTCTGGGCCTGCTCGGGCGCAGCCTGAGCAGGTGGTTGGCGCCTGCCTCACCTCAGCCAGAGGCTTCCCTGGAGGTGTCTCCAGAAGCTTCCCCAGAAGCTTCCCCAGAAACGACTCTAGAAGCCCCCCCAGAGGCCGCTGCACCCCCGGCTGAGGCAGTTGAAGTTCCCCCCGGGGAAGGGGGGGAGCCGCTGTTTCCGGGGACGGCGGTCAGCGGCGCCGAGGCCCTAGAGCGGGCTAGAAACGCCCTGGCCCAGCGCCAGTTTGGCGAGGCCCTAGGCTGGCTCAACCAGATTCCAGAACCGGAACGTCCGCCAGACTTCCAGGCTCTAGTCACCCAAGCCGAGACCGGCTATGCCAGCATCAGCCTAAGCGGCAACGCCGCCCTAGATGAAGCCCGGCGACTAATTGAGCCACTATCGGCCTCGCTGTTTAACGATGCCATCGAGCAGGCCCGCCAGGTACCCGTGGGCGACCCCGCCTACGACCAAGCCCAGGCTGATATTCAGCGCTGGAGCCAGGTGATTTTAGATCTAGCCGAAGGCCGTGCCGCCTCGGGCGATCTGTCCGGGGCGGTTTCTGCGGCTCGCCTGGTCCCCGAAGATCAGGGCGAGATCTGGGGCCAGGCCCAGGCCCAAATTCAGCAGTGGGAGCAGCGCCAGATCAATCGCCGCCTGCTACAGGAGGCCCAGAGTCTGCTCCAGCCCGACCAGGCCACCTCCTTTGAAGCGGCGATCGCGCTGGCCAGGCAAATTCCCCCCGACTACCCCGAGTCACCGATCGCCCAGGAGCGCATCGACCAGTGGAGCCGCGATATTCTGGCGATCGCCCGCGCCCGCGCCGCCGATGGTCAGATTCCTGGCGCTATCTCTGCCGCTGGCCTGGTGCCGCCTGGAACCAGTGCCTATGACCAGGCTCAGGAGGAGATTAGGGGGTGGCAGGGGCAGTAGGGTGAAGGGGTGGATGGGTGGATGGGTAGGGGCAAACGGCGTTTGCCCTGCTCAATCCAGGGGGAAAGCTGCGCTACGGAATTAAGGCAATTCTGGTAGCGAAAATACCTGAGAATTTTGATGCCTCTCAAGGGCACAGGCCCTGTGCCCCTACCTGGAGGTCTCTTCTTTTACGGAAACCTCCTTACAGCACCAGGCTCTCGAGTCGGCTGACGGCTCTGTCCACAATATCCAGACTAGCCTGCCAGAATGCGGGTTGGCGAATGTCCTGCTGGAGGTGGCGTTGCACCACGGCTTCGGCGGTCATGCTGCCGGTATCCCGCAGCAGTTTGGTGTAGAGGTCGTTAAACCCGTCTCCGTAGCGGTCTTTTTGGGCGTAGATGCCGAGGCTAAATAGGTAGCCAAACAGGTAGGGATAGTTGTAAAAGCCCAGTTCTGCGATCGAGAAGTGCAGCTTGCTGGCCCAAAACATTTCGTCGTAGCGGGTTAGGCTATCTTCGTACCAGTGCTGCCAACTGTCGCGCATCATGGTTTTGAGGGTATCGGTAATGATAAATCCTTGCTTGCGGGCCTCGACCAGTTTTTGCTCAAAGGTAAACCGCGATGGGATATTGAGCAAAAACGTGACAGCAGCCGCCCCTTCTTCCCAGGCGATTTTGAGCTTTTGTTCGGGGGTGCTGGCCTGCTCAAACAGGGCATCGCGCACCAGGGTTTCGCCAAAGATGCTGGCGGTTTCGGCCAGGGTCATAGGGTAGAAGGTTTTGTAGCGCGGCATATCCTGCATTACCCAGTTGTGCCAGGCGTGGCCCAGTTCGTGGGCCAGGGTGAGCACGTTGTTCATGCTGCCCTCAAAGGTCATAAAAATGCGCGGTTCTTTGGGATCGGCGAAGCTGGTGCAGTAGGCTCCGGTGGCGCGGTTAGGCGTGGGCTTGGCGTCAATCCAGCCCTTTTCGGCCATCATTACCGCAAAGTCGCCCATGGCGGGGGTGAACTGGCGAAAGGCGTTGGCAACCAAATCGATCGCCTCGTTAAAGGAGAATGTCTCGGTCTGGTCCTCTGCCGGGGGCGGAGCAAACAGATCCCAGGGGGCGGGCTGAATATCGAGCACTTTGCCCATGGCCTTCAAGGCCCGCTGGCCGATCGCCCGTCGCTGGTAGGTGGTCTCCATCATGGCGTCAAGGGTGGCGCGGTCGATGCGGCTTTGGTGGCAGCTTTTGTCGAGGTAGTGCAGGGTGCGATGGTGCGATCGCCGCTTGGTTTCCTCTAGCCGCCAGCCGTTGATGGCGTTGAGAATGGCGGCCACCGTTTCGGCTCGTTCTTCCCAGGCCCCGTTGACCCCGTGCCAGGCTTCGGAGCGAATGGCGCGATCGCCGGAGCTGAGCAGGTTAAATGCTTTGGCCAACCCCACAGTCTCCCCCTTGACGGTGCATTGCAGGGTGCCCGCTAACTCGGTGTAGAGGTTGCCCCAGCCCTGGAGCCCATTCACCGCTAGGCCGGTGATCAGCTTTTCTTCGGCCAAGCTGAGCAACTGGTCGTTGAGTTTCCGCTGGTGCTGAAGCGAAAAGCTCAGTTCTTCGAGCACCGGGTCGGCGATCAGGACCTGTATAAAGTCGTCGCTGACCCGCAGCAGAAAAATATCCAGGGCTTTGGTGGCCTGGCTCATCTCTGCCCCCAGCTGTTGCAGAGTGGGTTTCCACTCGCTGGCGCGGGCATCGCGAGAGTCAACGCTGAGGATGGAGGCGATAAAAGTACGCAGGTTGCCCAGGCGTTTAGACGTTTCGGTGCGCTGCTGGTGGGCGACTCTGACCTTGGCCAGCACCCCCTCGAACTGCTCTTCATAGAGGGGCTTTTCGGACTCGATGTGCCCGGCAAACGGGGCGCAGAGGGTGGACAGGGTGTCGATTTCCGTTTTGATGCGATCGACTGTAGTGGCGATTTTAGGGTCGCTACTCCCTGCGTAGAAGTAGCTGTTATCCCAGGTTTGGTGGAGGGTGGACATAGGGGGCAATGGGGCTAAGGGCAGTGTCTTTAGCTTAGCCAATGTCTAGGGCTCACCGACAAAACCTCAGCGCCAGTCTGCGGGATAGGGGCAACTGTTGGAGCCCAGCACTACTGCTTTTGGGGCCGGGTGGCCGCTCTATCGCTCGGTCTATGGGACAGGGCGTTAACGTCTCGGGTGTTTTTCTGGACAGCGATCGCGGCAAATAGGCTCAGAAAAAATGCCATGGCGTAGAATCCCTTTTCGCTCAAGGTCAAACCGGCATTCCACAGACCGATGCAGAGCAAGCAGACGCAGAGAATGGCAGAGAACCAACAAATTCCGTAGTAGAAGTTGGTGACGGGAATATCTTCACTGCGATCGCGCACACTTTTTTGTAAGGACACGACTGAAAACAGGCCATACATCAGGATCGTAAAGTAATAGCCTTTTTCATTCAGCATCATGGCAGCGTTCCAGAGTCCCATCAGGTAGGCGACCATGCCCACGGATAGAGCAAAGTACGACGCGCCAATAAAGGCCGGGGTAGGTTTTGTGGTCATTTGGAATACTCCTAAGGAATGGTGTATGGCGAGACCGTGGGTTAAACGTTTGCTGGCTTGACCAGCACAGATGTCTCGCAGGGGTGGTTACTATCCGCCATGGTCAGCTCCAGGTAGCACTGTAGATATTCCGATGCCAAGCCGTGCAGCAGCAGGTTGCGGGCCGATCCAAAGGGGCTATTGGGGGCGAGGGGGTGACGGTTGGTGATGATGTGGTTCCAGCTCGAGTCCCCCGTGACGCGGCTGAAGTAGAGGGCAAAGCTTTCGTCAAACTGGAGGGAGAGCACCGCCCGCTCAAATTCGTCGCTGGTGACGCAGAGGGAGTAGCAGATCTTAAACAGCTCCAGGGAAGACTCCATATCCAGCACCTGAAGCCAGCCCCGCTGGGTTGTGTCCACCTCAACCTGCACCGGGCGAAGGCTGCTGTAGTTCAACTCTCGCTGGTGCACCTGGGCCAGCCAATGGGGATGCTGCTCCTGGGCCTGGTGATAGTCGAGCACAAAGTTATAGAGGGTGATGTCGTGCTCTAAAAGGCGTTGGCAGCCAGGTCTTCCACCCGGCGAGGGTAGAGGGTGCTGTGGGGAAGGGTCGGGTCGGGGCCGTTATCGATTAAAAAATTGATGATATTAGAGCCAATGCCAAAGTGGCGCACAATCAGATAGCAGGCTTCCGGCGTTGTGAACGTGTTGAGAAACCCCACCGCCATCTGGTGCATGAGCCAGTAGTTGCGAAACTGAAACGGCAGCAGTCGCTTGAGCACCATGATCAAGGCCAGGGCCAGGTTGGCGAAGAGTTTGATCGGAATCAGCAGATAGCGACGCGACCAGCTTTGCAGGTCTTTCACCATGTAGGCTTTGGCAGTGGAGTCCACGGGGATGGCCGGGTCAAAATACAGGGCATCCCAGTGGTTGGGGTCTTGCCGGTTGTGGTGAGACGGGGTGTAAGTCATGGGAGGTTTGGGTGATAGGAGTATGGATGAAGAGATGTACCGCTGTGCGCTGAGGGATCTGCGAGTTAATGGTGTAGGTTTCGACTTTGCTCAACCTTCAATAAGCGAGGACTGAGCGAAGTCGAAGTCTGATCAGTGAGTCCTTAGGTGATTTCTGGAAAAGAAGATACCTGATACTGCCTGGCTCTCGGTCTGGATTCCCGCCTCCGCGGGAATGACGTGGTAAGTTCTTCGCTAGAAATCTCCTTATTTTCCTGCGAGTCCCTTGGGCCCTATTGGATTTCCTCCAGTTGCAGGCGATACAGGCGGGCGGTGACCTGGGCGGTTTTGACGATGCGGGCGGCAATATCTGCCGTCATCCATTCGGCCTTGAGAAAGGCGTCGAGCTTTTGCACGTGGGCCTCGTCGTTTTCGCCGTGGTAGCTCAGGAAGCTGATCTGGGTCTTGTCTAATTTCAGGTGGCGCTGAATTAGTTCGGCCCACTGTCCCGCCATGCGGTTGCCCAGCCCTTCGACGATGAAGATGCTGCCCAGCAGATCCATGGGGTTTTCGCGGGAGGCCCGCTGAAAGATGAAGGCCGACAGCGCCTCGGAGCCGATGTTTTGCTCCGCGCTCAGGATTTCTTCGAGCTGGCCCCCGACCGAAACGTAGTCGCGCTCGAGCATTTGAAAGTCGCGGTGCTCGTCGCGGGCGTGGCTAATCAGGTGCGATCGCAGCCCAAAGTCCGTCATATTAGAGGCCGCTCGGGCAATCCAGCGGGCGCCATCTACCACCTGGGGGCGCAGGTTTCGTAATAGCGATTTGTAGTCCTCCAGGGTGAATTCTCCCTGGTGCAGGCGCTTCACGATGGGCACCGATCGCAGCTCGCGCTCAAAGGTCAGCCACACCAGCATCAGCTGCCGCAGCAGCTCTGCCGATACCGTGGAATCGGCTACTGGAATCTCAGGCGTTGTGGCAAGGGTCGAGGATGGCAAGATGGCTTCTGAGGCCCCCTGATCCGCATCCTGTATAGACTTCTCGGATGCAGATAAGTGTCTTGCTGCATCTGTGTCCCTGGATGCCTGCCGGTTAGAGTTTTCCGCATGACGAGTGTTGTCCACCACCGTCAGCATCATGTAGGCGGTGGTGAACCTGCCACTCTCGGGCACAAAGCAGAAGATTTTCTGCCCCGGCTGTAGCTTGTCCGAGTTAAACAGCTCCTCCAGCATCAGGTAAATGGAGGCGCAGCCGGTGTTGCCGCAGGTGTAGAGATTGGTGAACCACTTTTCTTCAGGAATCATGCAGCCCGCCTTTTCCAGCAGGTCGATGATTTGACTGCGGAAAAAGTGCGATGAGTAGTGGCACAGCAGCCAGTCCACCTCGTCGGGGCGCACCCGACCCGCTTCAATCAGCCGAATCCAGCCTTCTACCCCCAACTGCACCACCTTGTCTAGCTGGCGAATATCCTGGCGCAGATTGAGCGCTCCCTGGGCCGCCGCTGCCCCCTGGTCGGGAAAGTCCATCCAGCTGGTCAAATCCTTGGGGTTGTCAACGCCCGCATACATGCACACGGGGTGGGCATTGGCGTGGGAGACCGACTCAATCCAGTCTATTTTGAGGCTGAGGCCGTGGCTGGCGGGGCGATCGCTGACCAGGCAGGCCCCCGCCCCATCCGACAGCATCCACCGCAAAAACTCGGTATCGAAGGGCAGGTTTTCCCCGGCCTGGGTAGCGGTTTCGGCCTCAAACCGGGTGTGTTTGAACAGCCGCGAGGCCAGTTCAGAGGCCACCGCGATCGCCCGCCGCTTCTGGCCCAGCTGCACCTGGGAGGCTGCGTATTTGAGCGCCGCCACCCCTGCACAGCACACCCCCTGGTGGGATGTCGCCTCTAACGGGGCCAGTTCCGGCAGTTCCCCGTGGACCATGCTGGCAAAACCCGGCACCAGCAAATCAGGCCAGGTGGTGGCGCAGGCCAGCAGATCGATGGCCCTGGGGTCTAGCCCGGCCTGCTCCAGGGCATCCCGCACCGCCGCCGCCGCCATCTGGCTATTGCTGATCGTGGTCCGCTGCTGGCGATCGAGGGCGTAGTGGCGCTGCTGAATGCCGTTGCTTTTGAGAATGCGGGCTTTGACCCGGGAGGGGAGATCGCTCACCTGGCCCAGGTAGGCTTCCATCTCGTCGTTAGGGATGGGGTCCCCCGGCAGGCACTTGCCGATATGGGTGATGTAGGCCGCTTGAGCATAGACCGGGCTGGGTGTGGAGGAGTGAGACTGCATGGGCTGTAACCTCTCAACGGAAAACAGTTGACCGCGTGTGCTGCGGATGTTGCCATTCTCTACAGCCCATTTGTGCAACGCCAATGAGAGCATGGCAGCCCTAACTATTCCCCGGCAGGCAGTTGTAGCTCCCAGAAGTGGGGTGAATCAGGGTGAAGTAGAATCGAGCTACTCAGTCCGGGATCGAGCCATGGATGTGGAGCAATTAGACCTGTGGTTTCCCAAGCCCCGACAGCAGGAATGGGTCGCCCAACTCAGTGAGCACCTGGGCATGACCCGAGTGCGGGCAGAGTACTTCCTGCGCCTCTGGATTTTTGCCGCAGTGGCCTACGAGCAGAGCCAAAATCCTGGCGTTAAGCCACCCTTGGCTGAGCTCACCGTGCCCCCAACCGCCATCATTTGCACCCACGGCGATGCCGCCGCACTGTTCTACAGCGATAAGACTCAGGGCAGCGATCGCGCCGCCGGCATGATGCTGGACAAACTGGCGGCCCTGGGGCTGATTACCAAAACCTTTGATGGCAATACCTCAGCCATTGCCATTAACCCCTTGCCCACTCTGGTTAACTGCGCTGAAGCTACTCCCACGGTACTGGTGCCCGATGCCTTCGACCCCCGCTGTGATGCCGTACCCATTGCCAATCTATTGGCCACCAACTACAACTGGATGAACCACAGCACCGAAGTCGTGCCCCATCGCATTGCGCGGCTGTTGAGGCGGTGGGCCCACCAATATGGGGTGGGGATGCGGGTGCTGCGCCAGCCAGAAACCCTCCATCCGGTGGGATTTTACCTGCTGTACCCAACTGCCAGCGCATCTGAGGCCGCCTTCTTTCAGCCCCCCAGCAAGGCTCTGCACCTGAGCACCATGAAGGAGACCGACCCATTTCAGATGGCGACGGCGGGCGACCCAGACTGTGTGGCGATTTTTATTCGCAGCTGGATGATCGATGCCCAGTACCAGGCGGCCTATCAGGTGCCCTTTTTGCAGGATAGCCAGCGCACCATTCGGCGCATAATGCAGGACTTCCCGAACCTGTG
>JBGSNT010000036.1:0-39317 GCA_041739575.1 Nodosilinea sp.
GGCACCGTCTTTGCCCACAATGTAGAAATCATAGGTAGTACTTGCAGACAGCCCGGTGAAGCTCAGTGAGGCTATCGCATTGGCGGAGTCTGTGTCGATCGCCCCGGTTCCCGCCTCAATTGCTGCTGCCGTGGGTGCAGATGAGCCCGAATCTAGGGCTACCCCGTAAACAGTAAAAGTGCTCTGAGCAATCGCTACTGAGGTCTCGGATGGAGTGGCCGAACCCGCAAGGGCAAACAATGAACCGCCACCGCCACCGCCACCGCCGCCGCCCGAAATTGTTACCCCTGGGAGTAGTTGGATCAGTGCGGGCATTACTCACCCCTCCCCAACCTGCGATACACCACCTGCCCCAGCAGCAGCACATACCCAATGGGTCTCATCATCATTCGTGCCAGCCACCACCGGGGGCCGCCGATAGCTTCTAACCGCCGCAGTTCATCATCATTTGGGGGAGGGCCGTAGGACATTTTAATAAAGAAATCTGATGAGATTATTTATTGAGGCTATAGACTCTTCGACGCCTTCCCCTGTGGCCTCTGGCAAAAAATCGTCTATTCGTATCTCCCACGGGCTTTCAGAGCTGCGCCCACGGAATTTCGGGTAAACAATCTTTTGACACTGAGGGATCCACTCAAATGGGAAGTTAGATATAGCTGGGGGAATCGGCACGTTCTGAACGATCGCCCCCTCCCTGGGGTAAACACGAAACGATCGCGTGTAGGAAGTCTCGGCCTCGGCTCCCTGGTACTTGAAGCGGACCAGGGCATAGGTTTTATAAAACTCGCCAGGCAGTAGGTTTATCGCCTCAAAGCGGTAAATAGTGCCCTCAGTAGGGTTTGTGACACCCTGGGAGGATGGATCGTAGTCGCGCCACTCCCCCAGTATGGGCTCAACTGCACCGAGGGATTGCCAGCCCATTAGCGAGCCACCCGAGCCGTATACTCCAGCTCTCGTTCTTCTGCGGTCCCTGGCTTATAGATCAGCCGCAGGCCCAGCCGGAAGGGTATTCCTCTGGGGGGGCACAACACCAAGCGATAATCGTTGAGGTTTAGCCCTTCACCAACCAGAAATACCGGGAGATCATTCTCTTCGCAGAAGCGGTTTAACTCTGCGAGGGCGACCGTCAATCCCCCCATTTTTTGTACAAAACTCGGTAGGGCCTTCCCGATCGGCTCGCCGGGCTTCGGTAGCTTGGCCTTGCTGCGGCTCCTAGGGGCTGGCGTGGGCTGCTCTAGCTCATCACCGGCGGCCTCAATGCTAGGCGTAGACGACTCCGGCAAGGGCATCGTCGTGGGCGTCGATTTCTGTTTGGCGCTCGTCGAGTTCTCCGTCGTTGACATACTCTAGCCACTCCTGGCGTGATACAGCTTCCATCAGGCCTAGGGAGCCTGATCGGCAAATTAGATAGGTCTCCCCATTGGTACGCTCGGCCTCGGCCCGCCAGGTAGGCACTGGTGGGATGTCTGCCAGGGCAAGGTTGAATTCAAGCGTACCGGGGAGAATCAGATCAGGCATTAGGGGGTTACTGCGCCTTCATATTCAACGAATTCGGGCGATTCGATGTTATAACCAGCTGCGATCGCGGCGGCCTCGCTAGCCGTCGAGAAGTAGGTCTGGAACACCCCTCCGCTATCCTCATTTGAGCAGCGGCCTGGCTTCGTGCGGCTGCCGGTGACTAAAGCCGCCCGCTCCAGAGTGGTAGTGATTTGGGCCGCAGATTGCAGCCCTAGCACGGTCGCAACCCGGTCAAAGTCAACCCGGTTCAGCGGGAAGGCGTACAGCGCACCATTGCTCAGCTCTGCGATCGCCGTGACAGAGCGCTTGCCGTCTACGTTGGCCGTCAGACGCACGCCACGGGCAGGTTTGGAAAGGGTCCAGCCCGCAGCCCCGGCAGTAGCGATCTTGTTGAAGGCAACATAGGTGCTGGTGCTGGCCGGTTGCGAGATAGGCGCGGTCGGGTCACGCTTGACGACGCGAGCAGGCTTAGGCGAGTTCGCCCCGGTGACCATGATCCGGTTCGCTACGGCGTCGGCCTCTACTGCGGTCATGTGGCCCAGCTGGGTTTTAATATCGGCCCCACTAATGCCAGTGCGTGCGGCCAGGTCTACGGTTTTCCAGCCGTAATGAAAGATGGTGTTGAGGGGAACGAAGGTGAGTACATCGCGCAACTCACCACGGGTATATTCGGGCATGGCTCAAGCCTCCTGATTAGAGTAGGTAGGGGTCTGCACCGTAGTTCACGATGCCGGTGGCTGCATCAATGCCCAAAATGACGGGCAGGCTAAAAGAGCCCTGATATAGGCCGGTGTCGCTGTTGTAGGTGCCGGTGATGTAGTTTCTAGAGCTGGGGTTTAGCGATGGGTTTAACTCCAAAGACTGGAGATACATCAGCACCTCTAGGCAGTATTTTTCCGGGCTGTTGCCCTTGAATGTGCCGCCGGTGCCTTCCTGAAATCCAGACCCAACTAAATAGGGGTTTACGCTTAGTGTTAGGTTTCCGCTGCCGTCGATGGCTTGGGACACACTGAACTGATAAGTTCCGCTATATATCAAGGCTTGCTGGTCATGATTTGCCAGCACGTTTGAAACCTGCCCAGGGTTGGTCACTTCAGACTGTTGCTTGAGGGAAATAAAGCTCAGTATTTCGTGAGCCTGCCCTTCAGCGGTTGTTGATTTGATAGTGCCACCCGTGCCAGGCGTAACAGAAGCCATAGAAGCCCTAGAAAGTACGCATACCAGGGAGTCTAGCTACTTCCTCAGAATAGTCAATAGGGGTATGTACGCAGGCTCTAGCCTGCAAAAGTAGGATAGGACAGTCATGAATGCCCGTCATTAGACAGGGGAGGAAAGGAGCCCTAAAAATTCATGGAACTTTTACTTTATCCCAAGCTAAGTACCTGCTCTAGGAGAGCAATTAAGCGGGTTAGGGGGCGTTGGGGCCGCCCGGTGGAATATAGACCCTACGGAAATTTAGTCAGACGATTATCTAAAGAGACGGGGCAGTCTGCGGAATGGGTTTTAGACCAATTGGCTAGGGAGAGGAAGTATCTGATTGATCGCCCCGGCGAAGAAGTTCTGTGAGCTTTAGCTCAAAGTCTGGAGGCTTTGTTGAACGCCAAAGGTCAAACCGGGCGCGTTTATCAATGTAATTTCCGCTTGTACTGGGACTCCCACGGTCCAGATAAAGGGTTCTTTGCCGATTAATGATCGAGACATGGCCAGGATAGACGCGGGTGACCTCTTTAAACATCTTGGGGTTTGTCAGTCGCTCCCCGGTCCGTTTCTCCTCCGTTACGGTAAGGCCCTTTATCTCAGCCGTGCTGAGGGTCAGGAAGGCCCGTAGGCGGTCCTCTGCCTCATCCTCCGTGCCGCCGTAGACCTTTAGAGTTCCGCCGTTGTCGAGCTTGGCCTTGGCCAGATAGCGGCCCCACAGATAGCCATTCAATCCACCGCAAGCCTGTCGAAGCCTATCCCAGTCTAGGAAGGCCCTAGACACGTCCGTAACCGTTACGACGACTTCTACCAGGCGCTGGGAGCCACGGCGGGAATAAGGGGGCGTCTTCAGGCTGTACAGCTTAAATTGAAGCCTAATGCCATCTAGGGGGCGGGCTCTGATGTAGTCATCCAATGGTTGACCAATCACCTGGCCAACGTCCCGGTCCTCAATCATCTGATGGGTGGTGAGTACCGAGGTGAGCTGGCCCCTAACTTCGCTCTCGGGGCCTGCCAAGACAAACTTCTCTGCGTCGTTGGCGCGATTGGGTTGCACCTCCACCACCCGCTGCCGCTCGGCGGCTAGGACGGTGGCCAGCTTCTGCTGGGCGTAGTAGCCCTCGACCGAGTTGGCCACTACATAACCGGCCTCAATACAGGCGTCGATCGCCTCTTCGATCAGCTCTTCGGTGAAGTTCTGCCAGAAAAAGCTGGGGATTTTTTCGATGCGCTCCTCCACGGCCTGGGCAAAGCTCCAGCTGGGGGCGTTGGACTCGCCCCAGGTTTCTCGGACCTGCTCGGCTCGGCCACCAAAGACCAGCCGCCCCACCGGGTTCTCTGGGTCTTTGAGCCACCGTCTGGCCCCTTTGTAAAGCCAGCCCAGGGTTTGGCGGCCCAGGTTGCGCAATGAGAGCCGCAGCACATAGGCGATCTCAAAGGTCAGCTCCTCGAAGGCTTCCTCCCCCACTTCCCTGAGTACATAGGATGCCAGCCGCTCATCAAACGCGAAGAGGCTGGTAGCGGGCACAATGCCGCAGGCGAAGAAGCCGATCGCGTTGCCCGCAGTGCCCCCCAGGATGCCACCGTAGGCCTGCCAGCGGTTCTTGGCCTGCAGGTCGATCCGGTCGTCGGGGATGTTCCAGTCGAAGTAGTAAAGCTCGATCGCCGCGCTGGTGAATACCGACCAGAGGCCAGACAGGCTGAACACCAGTGAGGGAATCTGGGCCAGGGCTGCGCCAATCAGAAAGCCCTTTAGGTTGCCGCCGGTGATGACGTTGACCACGGCGCGACCGGCCTTAAAGAGGCGATCGATAAAGCCACCAGAGCCGCTTCGGTTGCCGACCTGTGCAGAAATGGCCCGGCTAAAGAGCTGGCCGGAAGTAAGCGTAAATCCCATTAGTCGGCCTCTGGTCCTGGTGAGCGATCGCGTATCTGGGGGCCTTCCGCCGGTGGCCGGTTGTAGGGGGTGCTGTCGCCGGTGGCGTCCCTAAAGCCCTGCTCAACCTGGCGCAGGTACTCAGCCCAGGCGTCATCGTTCCCACCGGCGGCGGCCTCGTCAATGAAATCGCCCTGCCCTCGTATGTTTTGGCGAATCTGGGTTTTAAGGTCACCACGCGGATCGAGCTTGCGCCAATAGACGGCGCGAATGATGGCGGCCGCCTGGAGCAGTTCGGCCAGGATCGACTTTAGATCCTGCCCGTCGGTGTTCTCGAACCCCTGAATCTTGGCGGTGCTCTCCTGCAGCAGCCCATCAAAGGGGTTTGCGCCTGGAGTGTAGGCCAGGGGCATATCTACGGCATTTGCCCGGCTCTCAAAGCCTAAGAAGTCTGCGTTGGCCTTTGCCGTCAGGTGGGCCAGGTGGGCTTGCTGGGTGGCGCTTCCAGCCTGAATCATGGCCCGGCTGCTGGTGTTCAAGATTTGAGCGGCGGTGACCTGTTGACTAACCATCATGCCGACCATTTCGGCCACAGCTTCCGCCATGTTTGGCATGCCTACATTGACAGTACCCGTAGGGGTAGGGATGGGGATTTGCTGCGGCCAGCGACCCATCACCCCGTCAAACTGTTGCACCTGCCATAGGTGCAACTCTGCCAATGAGTTGATCATTATTTGCCCTGGGTTTTGTTTTGCAATCTGGTCTGGAACACTGGCGGGCAGGCCGTCAACGCCGATCCCTTTTTTGATTTGTTCTAGGCGTTTAATTAGCTCGGGATTGGCAGGGGGAATGCAACAGCTACCCTCCTCAATCCGTGCCGGTTGAGGTGTGGACTGTGGGGCTGGCTGTACGTTCGGATTCTGCGTCGGGGTTTGAGTGGGGTCAATCAGGCCCTGGGAAGAGCCAGTGGGAGTTGTGGCCGGTTGCCTAAATCCGCTCGGCACTGTTACGGGCACCTGTGGCGGAATGAAGTCGGGCGGGTTGATGGGGCCGATCGGGATGGGGATGAAGAACGGGCGAACGGGCGACTCGTTCTCATCATCCAATGGGCGGCTAGGGCCTGGGCTTAACGGGTCATAGGGCGCAGTCGGTCGCGTCGTCGTCTCCGTAGGAGTATCGGGCTTTATCGTCGGTGGGGAGGGGGCAAATTTAGGGTCTGTGGTCGGTATTGGGGTAGGAAATGGCGAGGGAACTGGATACGAGTTGATGGGGGTCTGAGGCCAGGGCAGATCAGTGGATCGCTCTGGCTCTGTCGATGGGAGCGATCGCCCTGCTCCGTCCGTGCCCAGCGGTCGGTAGGGGTTACCGCCCCGCTCTGGCTCAGTTGTGCCAACTTGAGGGCCTTGGATACTGCCTCCCGTATCGGGCTGACCATCGGCTCGAAAGAGATTGATGTAGCCAACTGAGAAGCTAAGAATAGTTGCGACACTATCAGAGGCCATTCCAGAGCCTGGTGTATTGCGCGCCAACGCGAAAATATTAGCTCCGCCGACGCCTTGAACCGCGATATTCAAGGACTTCTTATTAGTAGCCAGCTGAAAGGCAGCAAACGAGATCGGGCCTACAGCTGTTTGGTTTGTGGTTGCTGCAATGTACGTTCGATCCCCATAGGTCCATTTCACATTGACGGAATAGGCGGCCTTATACCCTACTCCGGCTGTTTGCCCACCCGTAAAAGGCGGCGGACCATAGATCGGATCGCCTGGAACGACTTCAGGCCCAGCACCCGCGGCGCCTGCTGGGAACTGGTTATCATAGCCCGGCTGAAATGTCGGGCTGTTCACGTCTCCTGGTTGGGGGGGAATGCCGATTGACGGCTGGGCAGGGCTGGGCCAAAAGAACTGGTCTATAGCCTGGCCAATGCCGCCGCCAATATTGCCGCCGACAGCACCACCCACCAGGCCACCGCCGACGGCCCCAACCACCGTTCCGGCCCCGGCCCCGGCCACGTTGCCAACCACAGGGACTGCAGAGCCAGCGGCTCCACCAGCAGCAGAGCCCACGGCAGCCCCCGCAGCCTGACCGCCGACAGCCCCGGCAACGGTGCCGACGCCAACCCCTACCCCTTGGAATAGCCCGGCACCTTGAGAGTAGGCACCCTGAGCCGCCAACCCGCCGCCGATCGCCGCGCCTGCCAGACCAGCTCCCGATAGGTTTTGCCTGAGGAGCTGCCCTGCCGTCGGAGCCAGTCCAGGGCCCAGAGTGCTGGTGGGGAGGGTGCCAGGGGATGTGTAGAAAACTCGGTTGCCAAAGGAATTAGCCGCATAGGTGCCCGTCCGCTGCTGCCGCAAGGGGACCGTAGGCCCCTCAGTGTAGAGATAGGGGTTTTCCCCCAGGGGAACGGTAGGCATTAGGTTACTCAGTCAATCAGGGCAGAAAATCAGCGGGTATATCGGCGGTTGAAATTGATTGAACATTTACCCAGAAGGGCTGAGTATCTGTTCTCCAATTGTCGGCGAGATGCAAACTCGATCGAGTAATAAACCGCTCTGTTTTATTTGCGGCAAGGCCATCCTGAGCCGTGACGACAGGGACTAGCGCGGCCCCCTCTGACTCTTGATACTCAGTGTTTTTGTGTAGAGCATAAAAAGCGCCTGTGGCCCAAGCAACAAGCTTTTCGAGGCTATTCACACTGGCGGGTAGGTCTGTGGCGGCGTTGAAATCAGTCATTTTTTGCCTTTTCCCGTTACTGGGAGATCAGAATCTTTATCAGGTGGAAAACGAGCAACCCTACGAACCCTAAGCAATATGCATAACCAGCCTGCCTCCAGCTCTTGAATGGATAGTAAAGCGGTGGGAATTTGGGCTTGCTCTCTGGGGCCATCGATTACCTTCAGAATTTTGATCCAATCTTGGCTCAGAATTCAGTAATGCACCAGTACTGGAGGGCTGAAAATCCTCGTGTCGGCGGTTCAAGCCCGCCTCCTGGCATCCAGTCAAATCAAGCAGAAAGCCCTGAATCTAGACGGTTTGGGGCTTTTGCTCTGGAACCTCTGATTTTCGCGTTGTCCATTTTTAGACATCTTTAGGTGAATGGCACTGACGTAAGAGGCCAAAAAAGGCTTCAAGCGCTTGATTTGTAAGAATCAAAGCGTCGAAGCCAATAACCTTGCCTTTATGATGCCGAATCGTGCGGAAGTCCTCAATGAGAAGTACAAGAACAGTATCGGTCTACCGTTTGCCGAGGTTCTCCCGGAAACTGAGATTCAGTCGGTGCTGAACGAGCAGGGCATTGCCTATCATCAAGTGCTTTACACCCCCATGGTGGTGCTGTGGAGTTGGATCTCCCAAGTGCTTGACGCTGATGGCAGTCTTAGCCATGCAGTCAAGCGAGTCGTGACCTGGATGAGCTTGGCAGGATTGGAGCCGCCATCGGCGGATACTGGGGGCTACAGCAAAGCGCGTAAACGCCTACCCAAATCAATTTTTCCGCCTTTGTTACAGCGGGTCGCGAGAGCCTTGCGACGGAAGGTACCGCCCGCTCAACGGTGGTGTGGCCGCTCGGTCGCCTTTGACGCGACGACGGTCTTGATGAGTGATACCGAGGCGAATCAAGCGGCGTATCCCCAACACAGCAATCAGAAGCCCGGATGTGGATTTCCGATATTGAAACTTCAGGTCTGGTTTTGCGTGACCACAGGAGCGGTTTTGGAGGTGGCGATGGCTCCCTTTCGGGTGAGTGAATGGCGCTTAGCCCGACAACTCTATCGGACGCTCTGCCCGGAGGATGTGGTGGTGGCCGATTCGGCCTATGGCACTTATGTGGATCTGGCTTGGGTCGCTTTGGCGGGCGCTGATGCCGTCTTTCGCGAGCATCATCAGCGCCGTTGTGATTTCAGGCAGGGCAAAAAATTAGGCATTGGCGACCACATTGTCCGTTGGCAACGCCCCAGACAATGCCCTGAAGCGCTCTCGCCTGAGGAATTCGAGGCCTTGTCCGAGTCGATTGAGGTGCGGGAGGTCTATCTTTCGATTCAGGTGCCTGGGTTTCGACCGACCAACTTCGTGGTCGTGACTACCCTGACAGACCCCAAACGCTATTCCAAAGCCAAATTGGCCGAACTCTATCAGCTCCGCTGGCAGGCCACCGAAGTCAATCTCAGGCATCTCAAAACCACCTTAGCGATGGAGATGATTGCGGCCAAAACGCCAGCCATGGTAACCAAAAATATTTGGGTTCATCTGCTGAGCTACAATCTGCTGCGGACGCTGATGTGGGATGCCGTGGCTGACTCTGAAATCGGGCCTTTGCGGGTCTCCCTGCAGGGCACCCGGCAACAATTCAATCACTTCCGACCTGAGTTTCTGCATCTCTCTACAGCTAAGCAATGTCAGTCCATCAGACCCCTGGGCCGGCGTTTCGGCAAAAAAAAGCCAGGAAAAAATCCTGGCGAAAGGTGTGAGGAGTGATCGTATCAGGCGGTAATCTGAGGGGGCTAAAACGGTGGGGATGCTATTTTTTAGACGCAGCCACCAACGTTAATCAACTCTCCCTCAGGGCTTTACCGTCTATGGCTATCAGTATAGGTAGGGGCTATGACAATTTAATGTCAACGCTGTGGCCATTTGATGGGGGCGATCGATCCCGTTGGCTGGGTTCTATTGGCCATGGCTGATTGGGCGACGGCAGGGCTAGGGGCGGGCGATCGCAGCTCTAAAGCCAGTCAGGGCAGCATTCAAGCGATTCACCCGTCAGTAGCTCGAAGTCTTGCCCCTTCGAGCCAGGCAAACAATTGATCGAGCTGGTTGATCGTGATAAACCCATACTGCCAAAGAATCATCGGAAACTGGCTGGCCGCCTCCTCGTGGTGGAGAACCGCGATTACCTCGGCCTGGGATACCCCCAGCTCTCCCTGCACGAAGCTAACTAGCCTGCTGCTTAGGGGTGAGGTCATGGCAAAGCCTTTGAATCAGGGAAGAGGTTGGCGGTGCAACCGGATGGGAAACCCGCTGATAGCTGCGATG
Organism: Nodosilinea sp.; assembly: GCA_041739575.1. GTDB lineage: Bacteria > Cyanobacteriota > Cyanobacteriia > Phormidesmidales > Phormidesmidaceae > Nodosilinea. The sequence goes on from JBGSNT010000036.1 coordinate 9,617, forward strand.
GGCCTCGCGTACCCGGCCCAGGCGGTGCAGGGCGACGCCGCGAAATAGCCAGGCCTGAGCGGCCTCTGGATCGACCCAGAGGGCATGGTTGCAGCAGACCAGCGCCGCGTTAGGTCGGTTGAGCAAAAGTAAGATCACAGCTTTTTGGACCCAGAGGCTGGCCTGATCGATCTCAGCTAGGACCTGGGCCTGCTCTAGGCTGGTGAGGGCCTCATCATAGCGGTTGAGGCAGGCCAGGGCCTCGGCGCGGTGGTACCAACTATCGACATCGTGGGGATGCAGGGCCAGGGCCTGCTCAAACTGGGCCAGGGCGTCCCCATAGCGGCCCATCTCCAGGCGAATTTTGCCCAGTTCACAGTAACGCATGGCCTCGGTTTCACCGTCGAGGCGGGACTGGGGGGAACGGGGCTGGGAAGTGTGGCCCGATCGCGTGCCGGTGGACACCCGTTGGCGATCGCGAAGGATTGTTTCCATAGTGCCTGTCCTTAAATAAGACTGTTTCGGGGGCAAACAGGCTGCCCTAAGGGGTAGCTGTTTACGTTGTTGAGTAACGGTAATGAGCGGTTGTGGCGTTTATGTGTCGGTGGCATCGCAGGGATATGGCGCGATCGGCCGTTAGCTTTTTTGTCACACCAATGCCACCCCAATGCCACACCCCGCCCCTACACTTGAGCCCATCCTTAGGAGATTTAGGAGAGAACCGATGGATCTGCAAGTGTCGGCCCATCGCTATCAGCTCAACATTCCTGTGGGGGTTTGGCTGGAATTTTTTGCTCAACTCACCGAAGACAACTGCGGGCGACTTATTAACCTAAAAATTTTGGATGGGCAGATGGGGGATTTTGAGGTGTTGCGCTACAGACCCTTCTTTGCCGTCACCTATCACCGCCCCAACCACGGCAATGACCTGGTGGTTACCGTTGGCCATGGGTCGGGTGCCCAGGTCAACACCTACGACCATGTCATAGTTTGTCCCCAAACGGTTAGCATAATCACAGACGAAGACGGTATTGTGCAGTCGTGCACCGTTACCGATGACGACCATGCTCAAACTGTTATTACCTTTCAAACCTAGCGAGTTAACTGACCATGAAGGGCGCCCTGCGTGAGACCGCTGAAACCTTAGGACTAAGCCTGCTGCTGGCTTTTGGCATCCGCACCTTTGTGGCCGAAGCCCGCTACATTCCCTCAGGCTCGATGCTACCTACCCTAGAAATCAACGATCGCCTGATCATTGAAAAGATCAGCTATGACTTTGGCAATCCCCAGCGGGGTGACATCGTGGTGTTTATGCCCCCCGAGTCTTTGCACCAAAACGACGCCTTTATCAAGCGGCTCATTGGCCTGCCCGGGGACAAGGTCGAAGTTAACAATGGCCTGGTGTACATCAATGGCGAACCCCAGCAGGAGAACTACATTGCCGCCAAGCCTGATTACCAGTTTGGCCCGGTTACGGTGCCAGAAAATGAGTACCTGGTGCTAGGGGACAACCGCAACGAAAGCTTCGACTCCCACTACTGGGGCTTTGTGCCGAAGGATCACCTGATTGGGCGGGCCGTTTTTCGATTTTGGCCCCCCGATCGCGTGGGCGGGTTGAACTGAGACCGCCGGTCTCGTTGGCCGGAGAGTCGGGCGATCGCCGCGGCAGCAAACGGTTCCAATTCGGTCGTGGCGAGGATGGAGGGCTGCATCCAAGATACGCGATTTGAATGGGGGCTATCCCCTGCCACACCTTGCCCGTCCTTCGCGCATCTGGTCATGGTCAATTCTGCCCCATCCATTGGGCCTACCATTCCCGCAGAACTAACCGGCATTGCAGACATTGGAGGTCCTCCAGTAAGGGCTGAATGCCGTTTGGGTTGGCGGCGGGGTAGGTGGCGGCGACCAAGGCGGTCGGAATCCCAGCATCCGGCTGAAGCTCAGCTACAAAAATGCAAAGAAACAATACGCTTTAAGAAAGCACGGAGGACATAGTCCTCGCGGCAGGATTCTGCGCCAGCCCTGGGCGTGTTTGGGGACTGCTTTGGCACAGGCAAAATGTCCCAACCGATCTGGTGATGGCTGTAGCAAGAAGTAGCTAGAAATTATTCTCCAACTACCCAGCGGTGACTAACGCCTGAACCGGCTCCCCGGTGAGGCTAAAGGGGCGCACTTCGGTAATTTTCACCTGCACCAGTTCACCCTTTAGCGCGGCAAAGTCACCGGGGAAAAAGGTGAGGCGGCTGCCACGGGTGCGGCCCATCACCTGGGTGGGGTCTTTGGGGTTGATGGCTTCTACCAGCACTTCTTCGATACGGCCCTGGTAGCGCAGGGAGCGTTCGGCGGCTTTGGTATTGACCAGATGGTTGAGCCGTTGCAGGCGATCGCCCTTGACCTCTTCCGACAGCTGGTCTTCCCACAGGGCCGCCGGGGTACCGGGACGGGGCGAATAGGCCGCCGTATTGAGCTGATCGAAGGCGATATCGTTGACCAGATCCATGGTGCGCTGAAACTGCTCCTCGGTTTCGCCGGGGAATCCGACGATCGCATCGGCGCTGATCGCCGCATCGGGCATGTAGCGGCGTACAGTGTCGATAATGCGGCGATACTTCTCGTGGGTGTAGCCCCGCGCCATTGCCTTCAGCACCTCATTGTCGCCCGACTGAAAGGGAATGTGGAAGTGTTCGCACACCTTGGGCAACTCGGCGCAGGCCCGCACCAGGCGCTCGGTAAAGTAGCGGGGGTGGCTGGTGGCAAAGCGAATGCGATCGATGCCGGGCACATCGTGGATGTAGTACAGCAGGTCAGTAAAGGTGTGCTGGTGCCGCCCGGCGGCGGTGGAGCCGGGCAGGTCGCGTCCATAGGCGTCGATGTTTTGGCCCAGCAGGGTGACTTCTTTAAAGCCCTGGCGACCCAGTTCTTCCATTTCGGCGCGAATGGCTTCGGGGGTGCGGGACTGCTCGACGCCGCGTACCCCCGGCACCACGCAGTAGGTGCAGCGCTCGTTGCAGCCGTAGATCACATTCACCCAGGCCGAAATGGTGCTCGCGCGCCGGGGCTTGGTGATGTCTTCCATGATGTCCATAGCCTCGGTGGCCACCACCTGGTTGCCCTCAAACACCTGCTCTAACAGGTCTTGCAGCCGGTTGGCGTGCTGCGGCCCCATCACCAGATCGAGCTCAGGCACCCGGCGCAGCAGCGATTCGCCCTCCTGCTGGGCCACGCACCCGGCCACAATCAGGGTCAGATCGGGCTTTTCGTGCTTGCGCTTGGCCTGGCGGCCCAGGTACGAATAGACCTTTTGCTCGGCGTTGTCGCGAATGGTGCAGGTGTTGTAGAGCACCACATCGGCCTCGAAGGGGTCGTCCGTCCAGGTCAAGCCCATGGTGTCGAGAATGCCGCCCATGCGCTCGGAGTCGGCCTTGTTCATCTGACAGCCGAAGGTGGTGATGTGATACTGACGGGCAGAACCGGCCATAGGTCTAGACAGTAAGAATGAGCAACAATGCAGTGCCCTATTCTAGCGCGATCGCCATCTTCTTCTGATAACCAGAGAATCTCCAAGGCACCCGGTACATCGACGGGTGGATCATCTACAGACCCGGTACGATCGCCGGAAGGATCGACCTGTCCCCTGGCCAGGCCCAAAACTTTCAGCGTCACAACCCTGCGATCGCAACCCAGGCAACTGGTGTATCGTAGTCGGGTATTGCCCAAACCTGGGCTAAAACCGCGTGGAGGATTCGCGATCCGTGGCTTCCCTACCGCTATTGGCTTTGCCCCTGGGCTTACTCTCTATGCTACTGGGCCTGGGGGAGCCAAAGCTGCTCCAGGCCTCGGGGCTAAATGCGACTCCGCTGCAGGCCAACTGGCAGTCGCCGTGGATTGCGGATCTGGTGCGTGACCCGGAGGTGGAGGCGATCGTGGCCGACTACCTGGCCAGGCTAGAGCGCCAGGGCTGGTCAATCCCCGAACAGGGAATTTGGATTCAGGTGGGTCAGAATGTCGCCGCCGAGCACCAGGGGGATGTGCTGCTGCCAGCGGCCTCCCTAACCAAGTTGGCGACCACCCTAGCGGCCATCGAAACCTGGCCCCTGGATCATCGCTTCGACACCCTGGTGGGCCTCCGGGGCCAGGTGCAGGCGGGGGTGCTCGAGGGGGATCTGGTGATTGAGGGCAGCGGCGACCCGCTGTTGGTGTGGGAAGAGGCCATTGTGCTAGCCAATCGTCTACAGGAACTCGGCATTCGACGGGTGACGGGGGAGATATTGGTGACAGGCTCCTTCACCATGAACTTTGAGGAAGACCAGGAGGATTCTCTGACCGCCCTCAAGCAGGCGATGTCGGCCTCGACCTGGCCCTGGGAAGCTCGCCAGGCCTATGCCAGGCTGCCCTCCGGTACGGCCCAGCCCAGTTTGCAAATTGACGGCGAAGCCCGCTGGGTACCCGCCATTGAGCTAGAGAACAGTGGCGTAGAGTGGGTAGTGCGGCACCAGTCGCTGCCGCTGGTGGCCATTCTCAAGGCCATGAATATCTACAGCAACAATGTGATGGCTGACATGGTGGCTGACCTAGTAGGAGGGCCGGGTCAGGTGATGGCCAAGGCGATCGCAGCCACAGACCTCCCCGCCGAAGAGATCAGCCTATCCAGCGGGTCGGGGTTGGGGGTAGAGAACCAGATGTCGCCTCGGGTGGTAGTGGCCATCACCACAGCCCTCCAGCAGAAGCTGGGCCGCGAGGGCTTTTCGATCGCCGATGTGCTGCCCGTATCTGGGGAGGACATGGGCACCCTGGTGGATCGCCGCCTGCCCCTCTCTGCCGCGGTAAAAACCGGCAGCCTGGCGGATGTCAGCGCCCTGGCGGGCATGATGCCGACCGCCGAAAAAGGCACGGTGTGGTTTGCCATTCTCAATCGAGGGTGGGATATCGTCGATCTGCGAGTTCAGCAGGACCAGCTGTTGGCGGCGATCCAGGCCCACTGGGGGATAGCCTACGCGCCGGTCACCATGAGAACTCAGGTGCATATGGAAACGGGGGAGTTTCGCTACGGCGACCCCAACCGCAATCAGGTGGCCCAGGCGGCGTCAGAGTAGGGCGGCGACGCGTAGTGCTGATGGAGAACTTTGGCGATCGCCCCCGAGGCCCCCGGCAGCCCCATGCGCCGCCGCCCGTTTTCGGCAATCTGCTGGAGCTGCGGCCCATCGGCCAGGCAGGATTGCAGGGCCGCCCCGGCCTGGTCAGGGCGATCGAGCAAAATCACCGAGGGGCCCAGCAGCCGCGACTGGGATTCAGCAAAGGCATAGGTGAACTGGGGGCCAGGGCCGGGAAAGGTGACCACGGGCTTGCCCAGGCCCACCGCCTGCTCGGTGGCGGTGCCTGCGGTGGCCAGGGCCGCATCGGCCAGGTGCAGAGATTCGGCAAAGGCGTTGGTGGTCAGCACCAGCAACCCATTCTGGCGTTGGAAGCTGGGATAGTCGCCGGGAATAGGCTGCCAGCCCGCCTCCAGCAGCACATCCTTAAAGGCGGCCAGGTTAAGGGCCGGGGCGAGGGCCGCCAGCAGGCGAATCTGGCGATCGCCAAAGGTCTCCAACACCGATGCGATCGCCCCCACCATCCGCTGCCAGTTGTCGAAGGCCTCTGGGGCACGGGAGCCGGGCAGCAGCGCCAGGGTGAGGTGGGCCGGAGCCGAGGGAAACATAGCGGTGAGCTGGGCTAGTCGGTCGGCCCGAGTGCCCAGCTCATCCATCATCGGGTTGCCGGGGTAGCGGGCAGGCACCCCGTGCCTTTGCAGCCGGTCAGCGGTGAGCTGGTCGCGCACAAACACCCCCTGGCAGCGGGGGCGGGCCATCATCCACCGTTCCCAGGGCACGTACACCGAGCCAGACCAGCCCTCCAGCGGGGGGCGACCGGGCAGGCGATGGACCTCATCACGCAGGTAATATTCCGACTTGGCGGTGCCCACAAAGCTGTACTCGGCCCCGCTCTGCCAGGCGATCGCCAGGGGCACAATATCGCCCACCGCCAGGATTTTGCCGCCGCTCTTGGCCCACTGCCGGGCGGTTTTGAGCTGGGCCAGGGTGAGCCCCACCAGCCCCCCCTGTAGGTCGCGCACCAGCTCATGGCGATCCATATAGATAAAGCCGCCGGAGGGCATTGCCTGGGTCGGCCCCTGAATGGCAATACCCGCTTTTTCAAAGGCTCTGCCTTCCCCCACAATGGGTAGGGCGGCGAGGCTGGGCGCACCGGGCAGCTGACGCAGCTGCTTGAGAATGCGAACCGCTATGCCGTCTTCGCCGTGGCCATTACTGATGCAGAGTAGCTTCATTTTCAGGGGCTCAATACCATCCCCAACCCTAGCAGAAAACCGCGTTTCAGGGTTTGGGAATGAGCCCAGGCGAAGACCGTAGCGCTCACCCCCTTCGAGGGTCTCTGGGAGGGGCCAGCCCAGCGGATGTCTGCCCCATTGGCGGCCCAGCAACGGGCAAGCCAGGTGCCTGGCTGAAAGACTCCGTTGGTTAATCTGAGTTCGGCATCGGCGCTGACTTTTGATCACCCGTTGGCCTTCCCCTGCTGGGAGAACCTAGGGTGGGTTTGCCTGGGCCATCGAGCCGTTTAGCTGCCAGGGACGATCGATTTGATATCTCCAGTTTGAACCACCCTGAAGGGGAATGGGCACTCCCGCACTGACGTTTGGGTAGCTCTGGTTGACCTCTAATCGGTTCTCAAAACGAACCTCCAGACGGGATTGATCGCGCCGGGCCGACCCCTGGGCCAGCAACCGATACACCTAGGGGATATAGTAGGCGGCCAGCAGGGTGGCACCGCCGTCGTTTTGCTCCGCAACGCTATCGCAAACGCATGGCGTCTCCTTGGGGGAGAAAGCCAAACCCACCCGATATATCCCCTAGCCCCTTTGGGGTGACTAAGCCTACGATTCCGCTCAGGGGACGATTACACCCTTGCCACGCATTAATCTGAGGTCTAAATCTGTACCTCACCTATCCGGGAATCGGTGTAAGTTCCGAAGCTACGATTTATGAAAGGCCTTAAAAAGAAACGCTTTAGACGACTCTCAGCATAAAAGGCATACAGAAAATAGCTCTGAACTTTAACCAGGATCTCTACAGACTAGGTATTTCGCGAAGTTTTTTCCTTGAGTTTTACCTGCTTTTCTTACTGCCGCAATGCCGCTTGTCTTATCATCAACCGCATGAACCAATCCATCACGGCGTCACTCGCAAACTTGCGAACTACCATCAAAAATGCTGCTCCATTTCCCGATGCATATCGCGCCCTGGGATGCCTTGCTTTAAGGGCCATTGAGATTGTATTTGCGATCACGTCTGGTTCAGAGGCGACCCTCTCGTCATTACTGAGCGAGAGCAGCTTTTCTCCCATCTGGGCTGCTGCTGCATAGGCAGTATGACCAGACATCTCGATCATTTTTTTAATTGCAACTGAACCCCATTCCGTTCTAATCGGCCCAGGCTCAATAATGATGACGTCAATTCCAAACGGCTTAAGCTCGAGTCTAAGGCAATCGCTGAGTCCTTCCACCGCAAACTTACTGGCATGATACCAACTTCCGAGGGGCACATAGATTTTGCCACCTACAGAGGTAATATTAACAATTTTTCCACACCCCTGTTTGCGCATATGGGGCAGGACTAACTGGGTAAGTCTTGCAAGCCCAAAAACATTGACTTCAAACTGATTTTTTGCCTCTTCCATCGGAATGTCTTCTAGAGCGCCGTAGGAACCGTATCCAGCATTATTGATGAGAACATCGAGTCTACCGCACTCTCGAATGATGCGATCAACACCTGATTTCATAGACTCGTTTTGGGTGACATCCAATTCAAGGATTTCTGCACCACTGGCGGCCAGAGATTTGAGTTTATCAATGCTTCGAGCAGAGGCGTAAACGCAATAACCATCCTCAAGTAGACTCTGTGTTGTCGCCTTGCCAATTCCACTTGAAGCACCTGTAATTAGAACCGTTTTTTTCATCTTTCCCTGCCAAGCATTTAAATGTTATTGTGGAACAGCATAAACTGTGGAGAATACTCTACAGTCAAGAGACTTGATGAGATTGAGGATAAATTTGATGCTAATTGGTGAACTATCTAAACGAACCGGCTTATCCAAAGACACAATTCGATTCTACGAGAAGATGGGCCTAGTTGTCGCCTGCGATCGGCAGGCAGGAACAAGGCAATACAAAGAATTTGGTGAAGATACGGTGCAACGATTGTTGTTGATCAATCAAGGAAAGGCATTAGGATTTACGCTAAAAGAAATCAAGCAATTCGTTCAAGAATGGGGAGATCACGGGGTAATGCCTGAATACGAGCAGATTCTAATTGTTGAACGTAAACTTGAGGAGATTTCTCAAAAAATGCGCAAACTATCTGAAATTCAAGCCTATCTGACAGCTAAATTGAGGCGATTGACGAACGAAGGCAATTCGGTCAGGTCATTATCAAGTCCAGGCTAATGTCCAACAAACTATCCCCCCTCTATTGTGAATGCCAACAAACTAGTGGGTCACCTGGCATGAGCATCGCCATTCTTAAGAGGGCTACTTGCCCTAAAGATGCCGAATTGAGCAATCAAGTAATGGCTATATTTGAGCCAAATGACCCACTAGTTTTCAGTCGCCGCTGATTCTCATGCGGCGTTTGGCCATACAAAAATCACTTTCTGCTTCCCAGCATTATACGAGAAACCAAAGATCGCCACAGTGATTCAGGCAGGATTTTGTGCATGATCAAAAAGGGTTCTCCGTAGGGAGAATACCTCAATCTCTGAGAGCGATCATTTGCAGCCCTATAGATGATTTTAGCAACGCCCTCAGGTCCGGGTAGTGAATTATTTAATCCTTCGCTGAATTGCTTCACACGCTCAACCAGATTGGCATAGTCTGGGTGGTTTACCCAAGCTGAACCATGACTAATGAAGTTAGTTCTGATTCCACCTGGCTCAATAATCTTGACTTGAATATTGAAGTGATGCAATTCATAGCGTAAAGCCTCAGAAAGACCTTCTACAGCCCATTTAGTCGCATGGTAAGAGGATGCAAGCGGAAAAGCAAGGCGACCCCCAATAGAGGCAACATTGACAATTGTGCCTTTGCCTTGTTGGCGCATAGCTGGGAGAACTTTTTGGATTGTAAATACCAAGCCAAATAAATTGGTTTGAAATTGGTGTTCTAATTGCTCAGGCATCACACCTTCAAGCGGCCCCATTAGTGCATATCCTGCATTGTTGACCAGTGCGTCAATTCGTCCAAACTGCATGATCGTTTCATGGACTGCACTTTCAATCGTTTCAGAATATGCAACATCTAAACGTGGACAAATTACCTTCTCGGCTTTTGTCCAGCCTCCTGCTTTTGTGGGCGATCGCATCGTTGCTGATACATTCCAGCCTTTCTGAAGAAAGTACTTTGCCGTTGCCTCGCCAATCCCACTTGAAGCACCTGTGATCAAAACAGTTTTACTCATTCTTGATGTCACTTCTAGAGAGCCAGATGTTGATACCAAGCAGCCTAAACTATGGAGTGTGCTCCATAGTCAAGGGGTCAGCCCTTGTCGCCAATTCTCCAAACGAGCCAAAAACTAGCGAGTCAGCCGCAAAGGTGTGGGCTGATGGACAGAAGTGCTCAAGAACTCAGCGCTGGCGCTGGGGTTGCTGGGGCTACAGGCTCCTGTTTACGGTGGCTTAGCAGCCGATACACTGAGGGAATGTAGTAAAGGGCCAGCAGGGTGGCACCCCCGAGGCCGCCTGCGATCGCGATCGCCAGCGGCGGCCAAAACCCAGTCGGATCCAGCATTAGCGGCACAAAGCCGAGGATGGTGGTGACGGTGGTGGCGATCACGTGGCGGGTGGCGCGGAAGACCACATCCTCAGTGGCCTGGGGGTGGCCCAGGCGAGCCTGGGGATGCTCCCGCAGGGCGGCCAGCACCACAATGGAGTCGTTAATGGCTAGGCCAATTAGGCCCAGGGTGCCGAGAATGGCGGTAAAGCCAAAGATCGAGCCAAACAGCTTCAGGGCCAGGGCCGCGAGGCCCACCGCGAGAATCGCCACCGACCCGATCAGCGCCGCCAGCCCAAAGGAGTTAAACGACAGCACCAGGGTCGCGGTCATCAGAATGCCCAGCACCCCCACGGTGGAGAGCAGGTTGCCAACGGCGGTGCCCCGGGCATCGGCCTCGCCGCCGTACTCGATGCGGTAGCCGGGGGGAAGGTCAAACCCCTGTTCCGTGAGGCGGGCTTGAAAGGCCGACAGCACGGTGCTGGGCAGAGCACCGGCGGCAATAAAGCCCTGCACGGTGTTGATCCGCTGGCCGTTGCGGCGGCTAATGGTGGCGGTATCGGGCACCAGGGCGAGGGAGGCGATCGCATCGAGGGGCAGGGTGCTCTGGGCCGTGACTATCTCCTGGGAGGCGATCGCCCCCAGATCCCCCTGCTGGGCCGAGGGCACCCGCACCCGCACCGGGATATCGCGGGTGCCGTCTAGCACCGAGCCCCCCGTGCGCCCATCCAGGGCGGCGCTGAGCTGGCTGGCAATGGCCTGGTTATCGAGGCCCAAACGGCGGGCCTGGGCCTCGTCCACCGTCAGGGCCAGCTTGGGCAGAGCCTCGGTCAGGGTAGCGCGGGTGTGCACCACCTCGGGCACCTGGGCCAGCTCGGCCCGGAGGCGATCGCCCACCTCCCGCAGACCCGCTAGGTCGGCCCCATAGACCCGCAGCTCGATGGGCGCGTCAAAGGGTGGCCCCTGCTCAAGCTGCTTCACCAGCACCTGGGCCTGGGGAAAGGCGGCATCCAGCTCCCCCTGGAGGGCCTGAATAGTTCCTCGAATATCACCGGTGCTGGCCAGGTGCACAATCCCCTGGGCGTAGTTTTGAGCATTGCGGCGATTGTCGAGCACATTGTAGAAAAAGGGCGGTGCAGTGCGGCCGATAAACCAGTGCACATCGTCGACGTCGGGGTGGGTCAGGGCCAGCACTCGGGCCTGACCCACCTGGGCCTGAGTGGCCTCTAGGGATGTCTGGGTGGGCAGCTCAAACTCGATCTGAAACTGGTTGCGGTTGGTGGGCGGAAAGAACTGCTGGGGCAGGGTGGCAAACACCGCAAAGCCAATCGCCGGCAAAATCAGCGACAGACCAACGCCGAGCCAGGGGCGCCGAAAGACGACTCGCAGGGTCCAGCGGTAGCCGTTGGCCAGGCTGGCGTTGGCAAAGCCGTGGTGCCACCAGTGCCAGCCCAGGGGCAACGGGTTCCACCGGTGCAGCCGCCCCGCCAGCGCCACAATCACCGTCAGCGACAGCACCAGGGAACTCAGCAGGGCCAAAATTACCGTCAGACCAATGGTGCCAATAAACTCCCCCACCCCCCCCGGCGACGTGGCAATGGGGATAAAGGCCAGCACTGTGGTCAGGGTCGAGGCCAGCAGAGGCACCAGCAGATGGCGTACCGTCTCGGTCACCGCCTCCCCCGGCCCCATGCCCTGGCGCAGGCGCACCTGCACCTCATCCACCGCGATAATGGCATTGTCGATCAGCAGCCCCAGGGCGATGATGATGCCTGTGACCGACATCTGGTGCAGGGGCACCCCCAGCACCTTCATGGTGCCGAACACGGTCAGGGTGGTCAGGGGCAGGGCCAGCCCCACTAACAGAGCCGATTTCCAGCCTAAGATCAGCAGCGATACCCCAATCACCAGGACCGACCCGGTGATCAGGTTGTTTACCACCCCATTCAGCCGCTGCTGTACGTACTGGCTCTGATCGAGCACGACATGAAGCGCCAGGCCCTCCGGCAGGTCCCGGCGAAATTCCTCAAGTACCGCCCTGGCCTGCACCGCCCACTGGTCAACTCGCTGGGCCGACTCGACCTTGGCCGCCAGGGCGATCGCCGGATGGCCATTCACCAGGGCCAGATCCGGCGGCGGGTCTTGCACCCCCTTCGTCACCGTGGCCACATCCCCCAGCCGCGCCACCTGGCCCTCAGGGCCAGCCTGAAGAGGGATGGCGCGGATCTGCTCCAGGGAGCTAAGGCTGCTGTCGACCTCCAGCAGGTACTCGCTGCGGAGCGTCTCGGGGCCAGTATTTGCGCCATCGCTGCGAAACTGCCCCGCCGAGACCTTCGCATCGCTGGCGGCCACCCGCTGGGAGAGGGCCTGGGCCGTGAGCCCCAGCCGCGACAGCTCCGCCGCCGCAATATCCACTCGAATTTCTTCCACCGGATCCCCAAACCCATCCACCGTCTCCGTGCCGGGGATGGCCCGGAGGCGATCTTCCAAGGCCGCCGCCAACCGCCCCAGAATGGCGTAGTTGGGGGTGTCATCCAGGGTCCAGGTCAGGCCCACAATCAGGGCGCTGGCCTGGGTGGAGCTGTCGGCATACTCCGGCACCGAGGCGGCGGCGGGCAGCTCCGGCACCGCGTCATCCACCTTGCTACGCACCTTGGCCCACACCGGGTCCACATTGGCAATGGTCTCCTTCAGCTCCACGGTGATGACAGAAATGCCCGAACCGGAGGTCGATTGCAGAGACTCAATCTCCTCCAGCTCAAACAGCCGATCCTCAATCGGCTCCGTCACCAGGGTCTCCACCCGCTCCGGCGTCGCCCCCGGCAAAAAGGTCGTAATTCGGGCGAAGCGCTGCACGATCTCCGGATCCTCTAGGCGCGGCAGGGTGAGAAAGGCAGAGAGGCCCCAGACCACGATCAGAACCAGGGTGAGCAGGAGGAGCTGGCGGTTGCGGTAGAAGAGGTTCATGGGAGGGGAGGGGTGGAGGTGGGGGAGGAACTGTAGCGTGGGTTAGGCCGTAACCAAACTATTTCGGAGATAAGCGAACTGGGCACTGGCCGTAACCCACAGACGAGCATTTCGCGGAATAGAGGAATTGAGCCGCCAATCCAAAATCCAAAATCGCCAGTCCAAAATCGCTGCTGGCCGTAACCCACAAGAGAGCCAAAGAAGCTTTCAGGGAGGCGTTAGATGCTGAGTCTGGTGCGGGTTTGGGCACCGACAACGCCATCGGCCACCAGGCCTCGATTGGCCTGGAACTGACGCACGGCGCGATCGGTCGTGGGGCCAAATACCCCGTCGATCGCTACCGATAGACCGGCCCGGGCCAGGGCCTGTTGTAGCGCGAGGACATCGGAGCCCGATAGGTAGGGGCTGCTCAACCGCAGCAGCCGACCCTGGGGCACCGGCGCGGGGGGCTGTTTTTGCAGCTGAATCCAGGTGCGGGGGCCAACAATGCCATCGGCCCCCAGGCCCTGGGATCGCTGGAACAGCTCCACCGCCTGCTTGGTGCTGGGGCCAAATACCCCATCCGGCGTGATCTTGGCCCCCCATCGGACCAGATCGGCCTGGAGCTTCTGCACATCTGGCCCGCTCAGGAGGGGCTGGGTTAGAAACAACAGCCGGGAGCCGGGAGCCGGGCCGTCCACCGTCGGCTCATCTTCTTTACTCCCTTCTTTAAAGGAGGGCCGATTGGCCAGATAGGCTTGGGCCTCTTGGCTCAGGTTGGGGTTGCTGCTGGGGGTGCGTCCGCCGGCCAAATACTTTTGCCCGGCGGCACTCAGGGACAGCCCCTGTGTACCGCTCAGAAATAGGTTAGCCTCCGTGAGACGGCGGCGCAGCAGCCCCTCTTCCACCTTGGAGTTGGGGTTGCGGTACATCGTCAGGGCCGCCTCAATGTTGTGCCACTCCCGGTTGCGCAACACCCGCGACAGGGTTTCAAAGCCGTTGGCTTCGTAGAAATTAGCGCCCAGGTTGTAGGCAAAGCTGAGAATTGCCCCCCGCTGAGCATCGTTCAGGCTTTTCCAGGCGGGAATCCGCTGCTGGGGCGGCAGATAGGTATTGATGATCTGCTCCAGCAGCAGCTCGTCGGCCTCCTCCCTGGTAATGCGATCGCCCAGCTTAAAGGGCCGACCATTTTTATCGCGGGTGGAGCCCCAGCCGATGGTGATGGGCAGGTTCCCGGTCTTAGGGTCTGGGTAAGCTTCTAAACTCAAGCCCTCAAAGGTTTTAATCAGATCCAGACCGGGTGTTGGTACGCTCGCCATAGGGGTTACCTCTTGTCTAAAACTCGGTACAACTTACCGAAAGTGTATCGACTCTGCCCAAAGTAAAATTGCGGTCCAGATTGTCGCTCATCCTAGAAATGAGGCCTTTATATATATCCGGCTTGGCGGTACCAGGTGACCATATCGGCCAGGGTGATTTTCAAGGGCCGAAACTGAACACCGAGCTCTTGCTGAGCTTTAGTAGAGTCGTAGGCCAGATCGGCCAGCATGATCTTCACGCCTTCCATCGGAATCGCTGGCTTACCGCCTGTGAAGCGCGCCACTGCGGTGGAGAAAAAGGCCAGCAGGCGCATCATGAAGCCGGGTATTTTTTGCCTGGGGCTGGGCACGCCGCTAACGGCTTCCAGGCCGCGCATCAGGTCGGCCATGGAAGCGTAGGGACCGCTGACAATGTAGCGATCGCCCGATTTTCCCCGCTCCACCGCATTCACCATCGCCGCTGCCACATCCCGCACGTCCACCGTGGGCATCCCCCCCGCCAGCAGGGCCGGAATTTTGCGGTTCAAAAAATCGAGCACGAATTGGCCAAACTCGGTGGGGGCGGCATCCTGGGGGCCGAGCATAGCTCCAGGGCAAATCAGCACCACAGGGAGAGCAGAGCGCTGGAGAAAATTGGCCACCGCGTCCTCGGCCATTAGTTTGCTTTTGAAGTAGAGGTTGCTGTAGGTGACCGGAGCCGGGGGCGAGGCCTCATTCCCTGGAGAGCCGTCGGGGTTGCGGCCAATGCAGCCGGACGAGCTGACGTAGATCGCGTTACGCACCCCGGCCTGGTCAGCCGCTTCCAGCAGTTCGATGGTGGCGTCAATATTGACGCGCTTGAGCTGAGGCCAGTGGTCTCCCAGCCCGTAGGATTCGCGGAAGTAGGCAGCTGTGTGAAACAGCACATCGCACCCCTGTATCTCCTGGACAAAGGCAGGAATATTCTGCAAATCGCCCTGAATAAACTGCACCTGGGGCAGGTTGCCCAGCAGGTCCTTGGCCTTGTCAATGGAGCGCACCAGGGCTTTGACGCTGTAACCCTGATTGACCAACGCTTGTACTAGATTGCTGCCCAGCAGCCCAGTGCTGCCTGTTACGAAGGCTTGCATGGCGAGAATTCCTTGTAGTTAGGGGACAATGACGACTTGGCCGGGCACCACCCGGTGGGTACCGGCGGCAATGACGCGATCGCCGGATTGCACCAGCCCCTGCACCAGCACGCGATCCCCTTCGGTATGGACAATCTCCACCGGCTGGCGGGCTACTTTTGCCTCAGGAGAAGCATCCGTCGCCACTGCTACATATACAGACCACAGCCCCTGCTCCCCCTGCACTAGGGCAGTGGCAGGCAGCCAGAAGCCAGCGGTGGGCTGGGTGTCGCTCAGCACTAGCCGGGCCGTTTGCCCCAGGGGGATCTCCTCGGGGGTAGCCAGGGTGAGCACGGCGGTGACAGTGCGGCTGGCCGACTCCAGCTCCGGCAGCAGGGCCGTGACGGTGGCATCCAGGGGGCGACCTCCCACCTCCACCGGCACCGCACTACCCAGGGCTAGGTCCCCGACCACCTCCACCGGCACCCCAATCCGGGCCTCGGTGGCCCCCGCTTCGGTAATTTCCAGGACGGTCTGGCCACCGCTGACCACTACCCCCTCATCTATAGGGCGATCGCTAATCCGCCCGGCAAAGGGGGCAACGATCACCGCCTTCGACAGATCCACATCCACCGCCTGAAGACTGGCCTCCAGCTGCCGCACCCGAGCCAGCTGGGCGGCCACCTGCTCGGACCGAGTGCCCGCCCGCAGCTCGTCTAACTCGCTCTGGGCCTGGGCCAGGCGATTTTCTAACGCTCCGGTGCCAAAGGTCTGCTGGTCGAGTTCCTCCTGGGAAATAGCGCCCCGGTCGTACAGGTCAACCCGGCGATTGCGCTGCGCCAGGGCCAGGGCCAGCTGCTGTTCCAGGTCACCCACCGCCGCCTGGGCCGCCGCGATGGACTGCTGACGGGGACCATTTTGCAATTCACTGAGAGTGGCCAGGGCCTGGTCGCGCTGGGCCATTAGCTGCTGGCGCTGGGCCTCAAGACTGCGGGTATCGAGGCGGGCCAGGGACTGCCCGGCTTCGACGCGATCGCCCTCCTGCACCAGCAGCGCCACCACCGTGCCCCCCAGCTCAAAACCCAGGGCACTGCTCCGCTGGGCGACAATTTCGCCCGTGTATTGCCGCTCCACGGCGTAAGACTCTACCGGCGACAGAGACAACACCTCCACCGGCAATAGTGCAGTAACAGCTGGCGCCTCGGCGGGCTGACCCAGCTGGCGCAGGCCGACCCCCACCGCCAGGGGAATCGTCGCCAGCGGCAGGAGCCACCAGCGCCGCAGACGGAACCGCCACCTACGGGGCCTTTTAGGTTGCTGCGCTGAATCAGCAGGTCGAGTTTGGGTAGAAATCAACTGTACAGAAACGGGAGCGTCGGTCATGACGGCACCTTGGGCGAGGAGGGCTAGGCAAACGCGAATACGGACAGTGTTCTAGGCACCCCGCTCCAGGGAAACTAATTCTCCAGAGGTTGCCCTAGACAACAAAACACTATTCAAATTTTTGATATCCAACAAGTAGATATCAAAAATGTTGTGTATTCTGACCAAAGGTTATACTCAAATAGTTGAGTATGTCAACAGCAACCCCGCAAACGACCCGGTTTCGCGACCTATGGCTCTGTCCCACACAATTTTGGCGGTTCTATCGCAGCAACCCTACAGCGGCTACGACATCAGCAAACGCTTTGAAGAGAGCGTTAGCTGCTACTGGCAGGCCAGCCAGCAGCAGATTTATCGCGAACTGGGCAAAATGGAGCAGCAGGGCTGGGTTACCTACGAAACCGTGCCCCAGGAGGGCAAGCCCGACAAAAAGATTTACAGCATCACCGACGCAGGCCGGCAGGAGCTCACCCGCTGGTACGCTGAACCCACCGAACCCACCCCCATTCGCGAAGACCTACTGGTCAAGGTGCTGGCCACTCCCTACGTAGCCGACGGGCTGCTGGTGCAAGAGCTGCAACGCCGTCGTCAGCTCCACAGCGATCGCCTGGCCAACTACCAGGCCAAAGAGGAACTATACGGGACGATCGCCCACCCGCCCCGCACTGAGCAGTTCCGCTACCTCACTCTGCGTCGGGGCATGCGCTATGAGCAAGACTGGATCGACTGGTGCGACGAAGTGCTCGACTTTTTGAAGGGCAGCGATGACCCTACTCATATCCAATAACATTTGACAAAAACGCTCTGTAGAGCTGTTTCTCGGCGGACAAAACTAATTATCGAGCGGGGGAATCTGCTGTCAGAAGGTTGTAACTCTGCCCGGTGGGGTTAGTTTGCAGGTAGTCGCGGCACCAGTCCATGCCCTGGGTGACTAATCGGGTGAGCAGATTTTCATCAAACTGCTCCAGTTGCCAGAGCAGTAGGTGCCCAGAAGACCCAAGCGTAGCCAGAATTTCACCGTCTGGACTAAAGGCTACGGCAGTGACTTGATCGTTATCGGCTTTTTGGGTGGTGAGCAGTTCTCCCTCAAGAGTCCAGAGTTTGAAGGTGCCATCGCGGCTGCCGGTGGCAACTAGGGTGCCAGCGGGGTTGACGGCAATGGAGTAGATGCCGTTGGTGTGGCCAGTGAGGGTGGCAACTAGGGTGCCATCTAGAGCCCAGATGCGGGCAGTGCGATCGTCGCTGGCAGATAGGACAAATTGGCCGTCAGGGCTAAAGACCACATCCAAAACATCGTCGGCGTGGCCAATCAGGGTTTGAATGAGCTGACCATCTCGCCAAAGCTGAATGTTGCGATCGCGATTTCCTGTGGCAACCAAGTCACCATCTGGGCTGAACTGCACAGCATTGCAGATGTTGCTTATAGCCAAGGTTTTCCAGAGTTGTCCTTCCAGCGTCCAAAGCTTAGTTGTCTGATCATTGGCGGCCGAAGCCAAAAGTTGTCCATCAGGGCTAAAGGCAATCTGCCGAATCCAACCCTCATGGGCTTGCCAGGTCTTGATCGCCTGGCCATCCCTTGTCCATAGAGAAATTTTGCTGTCTAAACCAATATTCGCAGTAGCCAGGTATTGCCCATTGGGGCTAATGGCGAACCTGGTAGTTCTTGGTTCGTGGATGGGGAATTCTCGTATCCACTGACCGCTTTTGCTCCAAAATTGCACCTGATTTTGAGGCCCAAGCACTCCAATTTCTTGCCCATCGGGCATAAACGCCAAGCTTCTGGCTGAGGTGGCCTGCACCGGGCAGCAAATTACCTGGGAAGACTGCCATTGCCAGATGCGCACAACACCATCGCCTCCGCCGGTCAATAGGATCTTGGCGTCTGGATCTCTCCCCAGGCTCAAGACTGGGCCGTTGTGACCTGTAAGCGTAAGTTTGGATTGACCGCTCATATCCCAAATTCGCATGGTCTGGTCACTGGCCACAGAGACAATCAGTTGACCATCGGCACTGGCCGTTACACCTCTGACTTCATCGCTATGGCCGACAAAGTCGTTAACAAAAGTGCCGTCCATTTGCCAGAGCTTGATCAGACCGCCCTGATCGCCCGTAAGCAAGTATTGCCCAGTGGCATCAAAACCAACCGTGTTAACTCGACTGCTATGCCCCTCAAAAACCCCTTGGAGTTTACCTTCCAACGACCAAAGCTTGACCAGGTTGTCTTCTCCACCCACCGCTAGCAAGGTGCCATCTGGGCTCCAAGCCAGACATTGCAGTTTGACCCTATGATCAGCCAATTCTCTAACAAAGTGGCCGTTTTCATCCCAAAGCAACACCTTACCATCTCTACTGACGGAGGCAATCCAATCACCCTGGGGGTTGAACGCAGCCTGGTAAATCCTGTCATTATGTCCCTCCAAGACCCCCAACAAAGCTCCGCTCACTGACCAGAGCCGCATTGTGCCATCCCAACTGCCTGAAACCAGCCGTTCACCGTTAGGGCTAAAGTCTATGCTTTTTACCATATCCTGATGGCCTGTGAGGGTACCCAAGCATGCCCCATTGCGCCCCCAAAGTTTGACAGTTTTGTCACGACCGGCGGTGGCAATCAATTGCCCATTGGGGCTTAGGGCGATACCCCGAATAGTACCCATATGGCCCTCTAGCCGATTGCGCTCTCTGACCCAGTAGAGAGCCTGCAAGAGAACGGTAATCACCTCGGTTTTGAGATGGGTATCTTGTCTAGGCCAGTCGGCTTGCAGCAATCGACTACCGGCTTGCAAGGCTTCTAAAAGTGCATCGAGTGGGCGATTGAGGGCAAAGTAGGCTTCTGAAGATTTGCAAAAGGCGTTGATTTCGTTTCGTTCGGCGGTGATGCGGCGTTTCTCAGAGGTTTCGTAGAGAACTTGCCAACGTTCTAGCTCCTGCTGCCGCTCCTGGCGACTGGCAAGAATGTATTCCTGCTGAAGGGGCGTGGGGACGGGGGTTTTGCCGGTGCTGTTGGTCAGCCAGGTCTCGGCCTCTTCGAGATCGGCCCCTCGCAGCCAGCCATCGGCGCGATCGCGAATCACCCACTCCTGCGATCGCTGGGCCAGTTTGGCAAACATGCGATCGTAGTCGAGATCGGCGCTAATCGCCCCCTCTAGCTTGTCTAGGGCCGTGACAAAATCGTCTTCGCCGCAAAACGAGATCACCTGCAATTGGCCAATTTCGGGGTGCAGCTCGCGGTTCCGCACCTCGCGGCAAACCACAGGAATCAGTTTTTTGTGATGCTCTAGGGCCTGATCAATTTCCCAATTGCAGTATTCTGAGGTGATCGCATCGGGGCTGACAATGTACACCAGCCGAGTCGCCTGGCGAATGCCGCTGGCAATTTCTTCCCGCCAGGGCAGGCTAGAACGAATGCCGTCCCAGTCAATCCAGAGATGATGGCCGCGCTCTTGCAGGGCGTGGCACAGCGCTCGCACAAAGGCTTTGTCACGGCGGGAGTAGGAAATAAAAACATCGGCCATGGTGGTAGCCAGCGCTCGGTCAGATCATTATCTCACGGGGCTCCTAAAGATTTAGCCCTCGCCACCCAGGTAGGGGATGTCACCCAGGATTTGCTCTAAAAATAGACCCTGCAACCGGTGCCTCCGCGTAGCGATTCACCCTGCGATGAATTTATACCCTTGGGGGTGACGCGTTGGCGTCATAGACAATGAGTTATGGCTATGAATCCTGGGGACAATTGGGCTTTTATACCAAATCCTACTTGCTTATCCCCGATTCGTTAGGGCGAACGCCGTTCGCCCCTACAGGATGGCCTGTTTTAAATCGGGGTTATTGGACTCGGACTTGGTATTACAGCAGGCTGCCATTTTCACAGCAGGCTTCTATAGAGGTCCATATAGCGGTTCACCTGCAAATCTAGAGAATATTCATTGACGGCTATTTCCCTACAGTTGATCCCCATTTGCTGTCTAAGCTGTCTATCTTCCAGCAGGCTTGAAATCCCCTCGGCTAGATCTTTATAGTCTTCCGGTCTGGCTAAATAGCCCGTCACCCCAGGCCGCGCCAGTTCCGGCACCCCGCCCACCGCAAAGGAAACCACGGGCGTGCCACAGGCCAAACTTTCCTGCAGAACGATGGGCAAATTATCGCCACGGGTAGGCAAAACAAATAGATCGGCCGCCGCGTAGGCAGCGGCTTTTTTGTGTTCATCGCTGACATAGCCCAGATTGATGGTCTCCATGCCCACGGTCTTGGCGATAGGGCTGTTATTGTCGGAGCCAAAAATCAGTAGAACTATCTGAGATTTCAAAGTTTTTGGCAGTTCTGAAAGGGCCGCAATCAGCAGATCCGCCCCCTTGCGAGGGTCCTTGAGGTTGGTGGCGCCAAACAACAAAACATACTTACCATCTGGAATGCCGAATACTGAACGACATTCATCGACATCCATAGGCCGGTAGACCTGGATGTCGATGCCATTGGGAATATGGTGGATGGGGAAATGGCTCAAAATACTGTCTTTGAGTAGGTTGGTCAACCAAAGACTGGGGCTAACGATCGACAGCTTAGAACGGCTATAGGTCCATTTCTTCAGCCGCCATTCAAGATGGGTGTTGTCTCGTTTTACCGATGGCGCTATCGTCAAATCGGGACATTGACCACACCCCGTTTTCCAGCGATCGCACTGATAGCTATAGGTACAGTGCCCCGTCCAGGCCCACATGTCGTGCATGGTATAAACCGTCGGTTTTTGAGCCGTCAAGGTAGGCAGCGCTAGATAGTTAAAGTAGCCGTGGTGCATGCAGTGGAGATTGAGAATATCCACCTCCCTAATAGGACGGCTTTGGCCTAACAAAAATGAACTAACGTTATGAATATCATTGAGGCCTAATTCACCCGTGGGGCGTTTAATAATGGCCTCTAGATAGCGGAGCAGCATCGGTCGCGGCAGGCGCTCAAACCCTGGCCACTGTTCATCCCTATAGCCACAGAGCACCCGGGATTCGGCACCAGCCTGTTGGAGCGCCCCATGCAAGCGAGCAACCGCCACCGCCGTACCGCCATAGTGAGCTGTATCGCCCAAATTCATATGAGCGACTTTTAATTGGTTAGCAGTATCCATAAGGTTTTATCTGAGTTAGTAAATAAGCAACATAGGAGCACCTAGACTATCCATTGTGCTGCCCCTCGGCTGAGCCAAGCTTGTATCACACAACGACATAACGTCAAGCTTAAGTAACCCAGTTCACCGAGTCTTTTACTTTGAGCGCAGCAAGGGCCTCTATCCCAGGGTTGATTTTTGTTGGCCCGTCGCCTTGGTAAACAGGCTTTAGACCCAGAAGCTAAGACGGTAGTATAGAGGCGAGGAAATGTTGTTCCAGGTGTCTTCGGCTTACCCATGACGAATCCCCTCGATCCCGTTATGCTGCCACCCCCGGAGGATGTCTACCGGGAAGGGCAGTGGCTAGAGTCGGCGTTGCTCACCTGGCTCAATGCTGAATATCTACCTGAACCCGCCAATCGAACCATTGCCGCCCGGGTCGCCCAGGTCTTTGTGCGCCAGCGTATGGAGGGCGAAAACGATGTGGGTTCCTTGGTCATGGCAATTTTGACCGAGCTGCAATCCTTTGATTTTTCTGAGAGCTTCTACGGCGAGTTTACGGTGGCGAACGCCGTGGGCGATCTGCTATTCGACAGCTTGGGCATCGATCGCTGCTGCGGTCGCTCCACCACCCTGGAGGCTAGCCGCGTGGGCCATCTCTCCGACAACGACCCTGGTGCGGGCGGTACGGATAGCTAACTTTAGGACAATTCTGGAAACGAAAGCACCCGAGAATTTTGATTCCTCTCAAGGGTGCAGGGCCTGCGCCCCTACATGGGGGTATCTTCATTTCTGGGAAATATACCTTAGGTCCTGGGCTGGGCCACCCTTGAACTGAAATCTGTGATGAAATCAGCAGCGATTGTTTGGCGGGCCATGGCCCAGGGATGGAGTTGGCGGCGGACGGGGCTGGTGGCGGCGAGCGGCATGGCCATGGCCATAGCCATGCCCCCCTGGAGCCTGTGGCCGCTGGCCTGGGTGGGGTTGGTGCCGCTGTGGTGGGTGGTAGTGGCCACCCCGGCTCCGGGGGCAGCAGCCTATGGGCTGCTGTGGGGATCGATCTACTACGGTATTTCCCTGGCCTGGATTACCCATCTGCACCCGCTGATGTGGATGGGAGTGCCCTGGGTCAACAGTGTGGCGATCGCCCTCTCCGCCTGGATTTTCATCGTGCTCTGGGGGGCCGCCTGCATCGCCCTATGGGGCGGGGCGATGGCCTGGGCCGCGCGCCGCTGGCCGGGGCGATCCCTCTGGCTGGTGCTGGCCGGTACCGCCCTGTGGTGCGTCCTCGAGACCCTGCGCAACTACAGTCCTCTCGACTGGTCCCCCCTCAGTCTCACCCAAAGCCCCAACAATCTCTGGATTCTCCACCTCACCCGTCTATCCGGTCCCCAGATTATTTCTGCACTCCTGGTCGCCGTCAACGGCCTGCTGTTTTTGGCTGCCACTGGCTCTAAGGTCACCGGCCTGCCCTCCCCCTTCGCCCATCTCTCTAACGCCCCGTCGAGCTGTAACCGCCGCACCCTAGGTCTGATGGCCGTCACGCTGGTGCTCGCAGGACACCTGCTGGGCGCAGTGCTGTACGCCGCCACGACTGCCCCACCCTTGGAGTCAGCCATCACCGTGGGCCTGATTCAAGGCAATGTGCCCACCCGCGAAAAACTAACGCCCCAGGGAGTGCGGCAGGCGCTCCAGGGCTATAGCGAAGGCTACCTCGACTTGGTGAGTCAAGGGGTAGATGCCGTGGTGACGCCCGAAGGGGCACTGCCGCAGCTGTGGAATCCGAACTCTCCCCAAATTGCGGCCATTCTGGGAACGGTGGCGCAGGCTGGTATTCCCCTGTGGCTGGGCACCTTTGCCCCCGTGCCCGGGGATAGGCGGCAAGAGTACACCCAGAGCCTGCTGGAAATTCGCCCCGACGGCCAAACCCACGGACGCTACGACAAGGTGCAGCTGGTGCCCCTGGGGGAATACATTCCCTTTGAGGCGGTGCTGGGCCAGCTGATTAACCGTCTCTCCCCGCTGGAGAGCTATCTGGTGCCGGGGCCGACTAATCAGCGGTTTGACACCAGTCTGGGCCAGGGTATTGTGGGCATTTGCTACGAGTCGGCCTACAGTCGCCTGTTTCGCCGCCAGGTCCGAGAGGGCGGCGAATTCATCGTCACTGCTTCCAACAACGACCCCTACCCGGTGTGGATGATGCAGCAGCACCACGGTTTCGACGTACTGCGGGCGGTGGAGAGCGATCGCTGGGCAATCCGTGTCACCAATACCGGTCTTTCTGGGGTGGTGGATAACCACGGCCGCACCCGCTGGCTGGGGCAGCCCCACACCTACCTCACCCACCGCGCCACCCTCGATCGCCGTCAAACCCTGTCCCCCTACACGCGCTGGGGCGACTGGCTCACCCCGCTGCTGCTGGGGTTGACCCTAGTTTGGGGCGGCTGGGGCCAGGGGCCCGGATCTAAGCCAAGGGGCGATCGCCGCTGAGCTGAGCCAGCCCTTTTCCCCAGGGGGCCCCACGGATGAGCACCCTAGCTAGGCCCGTTCTGGGTGGCCGTGAGAGGGTAAGACGTTAGCCTTGGCGGGTGTCGGCCTCTGGTTTGGCGGCCAATGAGGCCTGGGTCGCACCACCGCCGCCCAGGTTTTGTAGCGTCTGGGCCAGATCGACACCTGTGGTCTGCTTGATCTGCTCCATAAACGAGGCCAGTTTGGTGGCGCTGCCGCCGCCCGGATCGATCACGGTGATGCTGTCCACCTCCACGTCGGGCACGGTGGCGACCAGGTTGGCCAGCAGCGACTCCAGCTTTTGAAACAGAAAGATTTCCCGGGCATGGTCCCCGGCGGCGCTCCAGGTGGTGGCCAGTTCCCGAATCCCCTCGGCCCGAGCGCGACCGTCTTCCACTATGCTGGCGGCGTCGCCCTTGGCGCGGGCCTGGGCCTGCTGGCAGGCGGCGATCGCCGGGGCAATCACATCGGCCTGGAGCTGCTGCTCAATTTGGTTGCGGCGTTCGCGCTGGACGGCAAAGGCGGCCTCGGTGCGGGCGACTTCGGCGGCGATTTCCGACTCGGCTTCAGAAATCGCCGCCTGGCGCTGGCTGAGGGCGTTTTGCAGACGGCGATCGGCGTCGGCGCGAGTGGTTTCGATTTTGGCCTCGATCTGCCGCAGGGAGGTGCGCTTGAGGTTTTCGGCGGCCTGTAGGGCCGACTGGGCCTTGGCCTCGGCTTCCGCTATACGGGCGTCGCGCAGCAGGTCGGCCCGCTGTTTGCGCCCGATCGAGTTGAGGTAGCCGACATCGTCGGAGATGTTTTGAATTTGCAGGTTGTCGAGAATCAGGCCCAGCTGGGCCAGGTCGTCGTCGGCCTCGTCCAGCAGGTTGCGCACAAAGGCCATTTTGTCTTCGTTGACCTGTTCGGGGGTGAGGGTGGCCAGTACGCCGCGCAGGTTGCCCTCCAGGGTTTCCCGGGCAATTTTTTCGATCTCCTCGCGACTTTTGCCCAGCAGCCGCTCGATCGCATTGTGGATGGCGGGTTCTTCCCCGGCAATTTTGATATTGGCCACGCCGTCGACGTTGAGGGGAATGCCGCCCCGGGAATAGGCGTTGGCCACCTTCAGCTCGATGATCATGTTGGTGAGTTCCATGCGGAACGTCTTTTCGAGCAGGGGTTTACGAATGCTGCTGCCGCCCTTAACCAGCCGGTAGCCGACGCTGTGACCATCGCTGACGGTGCGGCGATCGCCCGAAAAGATCAGCACCTCGCTGGGCTGACAGATGTAGTAGAGATTCTTGATGATTAGCAGCAGGCTGCCGGTGGCCCCAAACATCACCACCAGTAGGGCAAAAATCAGGCTCATAGCTCCTCCGTGGTCGGTATGCCGTTGTGCGATGCGGGACGGGGCGGCAGGCTGGCCGCCAGGGGAATGCCGAGGATGTCCTCGGACTGGTGCAGAAACTGCTTCACCATTTCGGGATAGGCGTTGAGCAGCGATGCGATCGCCCGTCCGTCGCCATTGTCGATCACGTTCACCTTATTTAGGTGCAGACGACTGGGGATACGGCCCGCCTCCTTGAGCACCATTTCCAGCTGCTGTACCAGGAAGAGTTCTGAGGCATCGACCCCGGTGTCTTGCCATACCTGTACCAGCATTTGGCTGGCCTGGGCGGCGGCCTTGGCATTTTCTTCGAGGGTGGCGGCGGCTCCACGAGCCTGAAACTCCTGGGCCCGCTGCTGGGCTCGGGCGGGCAGCACCTGCTCCACCTCTAGCCGCGCCTGCTCCAGCTGGGCGCGAATGGCCTGGAGCTCTCGCTGGGCGCGGGCGCGGGCCTCGGCGGCGGCGGCCTGGGTGCGCTCCTCTTCGATGCGGGCCTGCTTTTCTACCTCGGCGGTAATCCGGCGCAGCTCGTTTTCCTTCTCTTGAATTACGGTGCGGGCCTGGGTTTGGGCTACTTCGGCCTGTTTGCTACTATCGGCCTCGATCTGCTCAGCTTCGGCCACGGCATTGGATTCGGCAATTTCGGCATCGCGCACTACGTTGGCGATCTGCCGCCGCCCGATGGAGTTGAGGTAGTCGACGTGGTCGGAGACGCTCTGAATTTTGAGGGTGTCGAGGTGCAGCCCCAGCTTGACCAGGTCGTTGCGCACGTCGCTGGCAATGCGCTCGGCAAACTGGAGCCGGTCTTCGTTCAGCTGCTCAGGGGTAAGGGTAGCCACGACGCCCCGCAGGTTGCCCTCCAGGGTTTCCCGCGCCACCCGAGCAATTTCCTCCCGGCCCCGACCCAAAAAGCGCTCGATCGCATTGCCCACCAGCGCCTCGTCCCGGGCGATTTTGACGTTGGCGATCGCCTGAATATCCAGCGGTGTGCCCCCCTTGGAGTAGGCGTTGGTGACCTCGATGGGCACCGGCATGGTGGTCAAATCCATGACTTTAACCGTTTCCAGAATGGGAATGCGGAAGGTGCGCCCCCCATAGATCACCCGGTAGCCCAGGGTCTGACCGTCGGGGCGGCGGTATTTGCGGCCCGAAATAATCAAAATCTTGTTGGGGTCGCAGATTTGCACCAGGGAGTTGACCCCCCAAATGGTGACGAGGATGGCGAAGATCAAAATTGCGATCGCCCCACCCCCCAGGGCCCGCCCCCCGGTCTGCCCCACCACCGGAACCGGAGGCAGCACCCCGACCACTGCCGTGTCTATCCGCTGCATGTCATTCGCCATAACGAACCTTTCTAGTTTTGAATTCTGAATTTTTGAGTTGAGGAGTTATGGCCATCGCCAGATCAGTTAAGACATTTTGCATAGCCCTTTAGAGCGATAGCTATACGCCAGTACACCGCCCGAGTTTTTGCGATTGGCAGTAACTATTGTCCTAAGCCCAGTGGCTATCGCTATAAATTCAAAACTCAACGCTCAAAACTCCCTCCACCCATGCACCCATCCCCTCCTCTACCCTTCTACCCCTCCACCCCCTCCGCCGAGGCTACCCATAACTTGTCGCGCTCTAACCCCACCACCAGCACCGAGTCGCCGCGCTGAAATTCCCGCTCTTCCTGGGTCATGGCCAAGAAGCTCACCGTAGAGCCGCTCAGCCGCAGGTAAACCTTGCCCCGGCTGTGGACATTAAAGGGAATTTCCACCGTGCCGATCTGCCCCGTCAGGTCTTCGGGGCGAACCAAGCTGCTGACCGACTGCTGACCTAGAGAACGCAGCACCAGGGCCGCCCCTAGCCCACAGAAAACCCCCATCAGCCCGGCAATTAGCGCCCCCAGCCACCCCGGCAAGCTGGGCTGCACGAGCTGGATTAGCAGGCCCGTGAGGCCAAAAAAGCAGAGGGCAAAGGTCCAAAAGCGCATGCTCAAGAACGGCAGCCACCAGCGGTTTCGCAGGACCGTCAGCGTTTGGTCGATCTGGGTACCAAGGTCGATGTCATCAACCTGAACATCATCAATATGGAGCGGTACCTCAGCATGGACGTCGGCATCAAAATCGCCAGCAATGTCTACACCGTCTAGGCCACCAACGGCGGCAAGCAGCACAAAAATACCCCCGACAACAAAGCAAATACCATAGATCAGCATGGTTTAAGGGCACCTCACGGGGTTGGCCGGTCTGTTAGTCCCCGTTGCCAGGGTACTCGCGCGGCCTGTGAATACGCTCGTCTTCTTCATTCTCCTTAATTCAACACCCTGGATAGAGCTTCAGCCCAGGATTGGAGAAAAGCCATCCATCAGATCACCGGTCGCAAGCGGTTCACGACCGTCGATACGCTGGGCTGGGTGTTGCAGGTGCTCGTCACTGCCGCCAGTATGCCCAAACGGGACGGCGGGAAGCAAATGCTGTCTCGGATGAAGGCGATGGGATCGTCCATCGCTAGGCTGCATCTGATTTGGGCGGATGGGGGCTTGTGATGGGTTTCGATTTCACCCTACTAGTACATTGAGCGGAAAGTTATGCAACAGTGAACTACCAGACCTTTCGACTATCCATTCCCGTGGTTAGCCCCCATATTGCTGGCGTAGCAACCCGAGCATCAATCGATCCTAAGATTGAATTAACTCACGGCCAGAGCAAATCTAGACAACCCATTTCAGGAGATATCCATGATAGTTAACAAATCAATTCGGACTGTAGTGCTGGCGCTCGCTCTGGGAATTTTTCTCTGGTTGGGGGTAGGGCCAAACTCGGTGCTGGCAGCCCCGCTAATAGCCACTGAATCGATCTTGCCGGAAAGGGGAAAACCTCTGACTGAGGCATCCCTGGAGTTAAAATCGGGAGTCGATCGCTTCCTCACGTCTATGCCTACTGGCTATTACGCGATCTCGAACGTGGCCAGCTTAAAAAGTCGGTTAGCTAACCCTGAAGCGGTGTTAGTCGATGTGCGAGAACCTGCGGAATATCAGTCTGGCCACATTCCTAACGCCATCAATATTCCGCTGCGAACCTTGCCGGATAATTTGGACAAAATTGTCCGCGATCGCCCTGTGGTGTTGTACTGTTCGACGGGCTATCGATCGGCAATGGGGGTGATGACATTACATCTATTGGGCTATGACAATGTTCAGGGCTTTCCGCCCAGTTTTGCCGGGTGGAAGATGGCTGGGGAGATGATCGTCAAGTAATCATTGCCTTAGATTGCTCAAGGCGGCAGAGGTTAGGGCTATGCTCTAAGGGTAGAGTCGTAGCCCCAAACCTCGCTCTCAAACTTCTATGGGCTCAACCGTTTTGGCCGCAAGATGGCTTTATTGTGAGACCTGAAGTGTGCGGTCAAGTTCTGAGACCAGCTGCGCCAGGCGATCGCGCATCCCCTCAATATCTGGATGGGGATAATTTTCGATGCCCATGGCAACGAGTTGAATGCCCATTTCTATGGCATCTGAGATACTCAACGAGAGCACAATGGACTCTGTCGGATCACCATGAGCCAGGCCCAAATTGATGTGAACTGCTGGGGGACTCTGGTATTCTTGACCCTCAATAGCTCCAATACGAGAGATTGTTTTTCCGGTCACTGTTTCCGTATCTGCGATATGACCCATGATGGTTATGTCGCCAGTCTTAAAGGTGTGGGTTACGTAATGTACAGTCATAGATCTTCTCCTGAAGCGTTAATTAAAGTCTTTTGGTATATCGTAATTTTTTAAATCTTGACTTTTCCCTTTAATTATTAACTAAATCAGAGGCTGATGACGGGATACTGACAGTTTGAATAGGCTGTATAGCACCGAGAATAAAAACGACATATCTCTGAACGATGGAGCGATCGCGTACTGAGAGCAGTTGCATATCGTCTACCCAAAAGTTATTGCCAACCGTTCTCAGCTTGTTGGAGCACATAGGCGGCAACATCTTCGATTTGGGCGTCGGTTAGCTTGTCCTTAAAAGCTGGCATGGCATTCATCCCCGCTTTAATCTGAGCCGTAATAGCTACTACCGAATTCTTGCGTATTTGCATAACTTCGGCACCCAGTTGCATCAACTTCGGCACCCCCTCCGAGGCGGAGGAAAAAACAGCATAGCTGGGCAGGTCAGATTCATTATGCGGTCTGTGGATAGATTGTGAGAATACTAAAACGACAAT
>JBGSNT010000072.1:0-4872 GCA_041739575.1 Nodosilinea sp.
ACAGTTGTTGCCAGCCTTGTTTGTTAGCCTTTCCTTCAAAAAAGTCATCGGCTCACAGCTCGCTCCCCTATCACATACCAAAAACTACGCCAAAAGCGACCCGATTCGTTGCAATCCTTTACCTGAAAAGAGCCGCACCCAAAGTGAATGCGACTGGCCGATCGGCAGCGATGGGGTGGGGTATACCATGAGCCACCCCGCGCCACGCGATGGGTAGATTGGTCGGGTTGTGGGGCCGCCTTGATTTTGCGTTTTGATGCCTCATCTCCGTAGGTCGATCGCCACTGGTCTTGGCACCATTCCCAGACGTTGCCGTGCATGTCGCAGAGGCCAAAGCCGTTGGCGATGCCAAAGTGGTCTACGGGGGTAGTGGTCTGGCGATTTTCGCCCCTGGGGCCACGGCCATAGGCTCCGTGCTGCTCGTCGGCTCCGTTGTAGTTGGCTAGGTCGGTGGTGATGGTTTCGCCAAAGTGGAAGGGGGTAGTGGTGTCGGCCCGGCAGGCGTATTCCCACTCGGCTTCGGTGGGTAGGCGGTAAGGGCGACCGGTGTGGAGGCTGAGGCGATCGCAAAACTCTACGGCCTCAGGCCAAGAAATCTGCTCGACTGGGTGGGTATCTCCATCGAAGCGGGCAGGGTTTGGATTTAGCCATAGATTGACTGGAGATAGCCCCGCTACAAAGCGCCATTGGACCTGGGTGATGGGGTATTTGCCTATGAAGAAGTTGGTGATGTTGACCTCATGCTGGGGGCCTTCTCGATCTTGGCGTTCCAGTTCGTTATCTGGTGACCCCATTAAGAAGGTGCCAGCAGGAATTTTTACCATTGCAAGAGACAAGTCATTTGATAGCTGTTCGCTGAAGCCCTGAACCTGCTGTGGGCGACGATGGAGTTGAAGCTTGCTCCTAGAAGTGCTCTTCGTTGCCAATGCGGTTATCGATGGGGAAAGCTCGTTTGCTGCGGCTTCTGCGATCGGGGGCTGCGGCGGAACCCCTTGCCTCACAGTTTCAAGAATAGTCTGCTCTGCCTCGACCTCTGATTTATCTACCAAGTCAAGATAAGGGGATAAGTTTATTTCTGCTTGAGGTTTGTAGGACTCTACCCGAATAGGCAACAAAACAGGCAGGTTAGTCTCAGGCTTGAGGCGAGCTCTTGAGACAATTTGGTCAAATAATTCATTGGGTAAAATGTACCGTTCTGACAAAAGAGTGATGATTTGCTGGGACGATCTGATTTGATTCAAAAAGGGATCAAGGTTACCTATGTCAACCATGCCGCTTTTATCAACATCGCCCTCTTGTAGCGTGACGCTATGGCCGTTTTCCTCAAGCACCCAGGCGAGCCAGTCGGCCCAGGGTTGATCGCTGCTGTGGTAGCTAATGAAAAAATCCGCCACGACTTTTCCATGCGGAAAGGTGAATCCATCATAACCAGTAGCGTGGGTCACCCACCCACGCTACTGGGAATTTTTTGAGGCGCTGCGCGCCAACCAGGAATAAAGAGTAAGAGGGGAAAAGGGCTACCCAAGAGCCCTGGGCGCAAGACACACAACACGAACCCCAAGCGTGTAGTAGGATTCGCGCGGATCACCGTAGTCGCGGTCGGCAGAACGGCAGTTCCTCGGATCGACGTCCCAAGAACCGCCGCGTCGGACGCGGTTTTTATTCTTCTCCGCTCCGTCGTCTTCCCAGACGTTTCCATCGGTTGGGGCCCCCTCGTAGCTATGCCAGTGGTCTTGGCACCACTCGTAGACGTTGCCGTGCATGTCGCAGAGGCCAAAGGCATTGGCAAGCCTAAAGTGGTCTACTGGGGTGGTTCGCTTTCGGTATTCGCCCTTAGGGCTGTCGTTGTAAGGGCGGCTGCCGTCGTAGTTGGCTACTTCGGTGGTCAAAATAGGGCCAAAGTAAAAGGGCGTGGTGGTGCCAGCTCGGCAGGCATATTCCCACTGGGCTTCGCTGGGTAGGTGGTAGTCGCGCTGGGTGTAGGCCGACAGGCGGGCACAAAACTCTACCGCGTCGTACCAGCTCACTTGCTCGACCGGGTACTGATTACCCTTAAAGTTTGAAGGGTCTGGTTTTAGAGGTTCTTTGACCTGGGGTAAGCCAGCCACAAACCGCCATTGCGCTTGGGTCACCGGGTAGCGCCCCATAAAAAAGGCAGGCATCGTCACCTCGTGCTCTGGTCCTTCAGCCTTGCTACGCTCTTGCTCATCCGCTGGGGAGCCCATTAAGAAGGTGCCACCAGGGACAAGCACTATGTCGAGGCCCAGTCCATCGCCCAACGTTTCGGTAAAGTAGCGGGCCTGTTTGGTTTCGCGGCGAAAAACAAGGTTAGGCATAGCGCCAAAGCAAATTTATGTCGTAATCGTAGCGTGGGTCACCCATCATGCTTGCACCCACTACCCCTCGCGATCGCCTCAACCCACGCCAATCCTTTTAAGGATGCATGGGGATGTTGGAAGGCACAGATGGGCTTCCCAACTTTGCAGGCAATGCATCAGCGCTCTGATCGCAACGATTCACGCTACAAGCTTATCGCCCTTCATCTGAAGCTTCTTTAGAACTTGCAACACTTGCGCGAAGTCATCGCCTCGGTCAAAGAGAAGTTCGTCTGAGAGGGCAAAGGCTGGAGGGCGAGAATTGTTGAGCTTGATGAAGCGAAAATTGCTGCCGTTCGTGACTAGGCCATAGACCGGTGCTTCGCCATTGGGGCTTGCCAGCATATAGGCCAGACATTGGGGAATGGCATTAATCAACGAAAACTGGGCATGCTTGGCTTCGATCACGAGTATCCAAAACTGCTCATCGCAGACCAGCACATCAATTTTGCCGCGATACAGCACCTCTTGGTCTTCTAGGGCTAGTTCAACACTGGCTTCGTCTTGTACACGCAATCTACTTTGATAAAAGCCTGCCAGATCAAGCAGGGGCGATAGCACCACCATTTTGACCAAATTTTCAGACAGCTGACCCCACTCCAGCTGATACATGAAGTTTTGCCGAATGTGGCTGAGGGTCGATCGCTCCAGATCGGTGAGCATAGGCAGGTCAGTTTGCCACTCAGGGAAAGCGTCAGGCTGGTGAGCCTTCACCAGGCCAAAGTCTTGCTGGAGCGCACGCAGGCTCATTTGGGAGGAGATTTGTCGAACTTGCATGGGGCACAGAGTGGGATGCTCAGGTTGTGGGTCGCCAGGGGATAGGGTGGGGTTAGCGCAAGGGGAATGAGGCGACCCGCACTACGGGGTCACGGAAATTTTATGGGGTGGGTATGTGGTAAAGGTGCGATCGCTCCGTAGTTCCTGCTCCTTCAAATTACGAAAAAGGGCTTGTAAGTTGTAATTAAATGAGGCCGCATAGCGATCGCGGTTCTGCCGAACCTCCTCAACAATGGGGTCATTCCACGAGCCGTTATCAGAGTTCATCGGGGGTACAGATGATGGTGGGTTCATAACCTTGGGTCTGGCATGGCCGTTCGATTTTGCTGCGCATACTGGCATTGGCAATATGCTTGCAGTTCCACGTTAGCAAGTATTCCACGCCGTTTGTGACTGCGATCGCAATGTGTAAGGCATCAGCAGCGGCTTTGTCTGGAATCGCACCTTGACTGACCAAAGACTCGGCAAGAGCTAAGGCCGATTCACTGGTAGCTAGTAGCTCAACATGAGTCAGCAAGCTCAACCGCTGCTGAGCTTGTTTAGCATCTCCAGCACTGGCTTCTTGAATAACTAACTGAGAAGCAACCAGCTTAAAATCTTGGCTTCTGGTTTCCCACCAGTCACGCGTGGATTGTTGGTGACCTGCAATAACCACATCTCGGCTAGGGCGGGCTGCAAGGTAGCTAACGATAGAGGTCTCAATGTAAACCTTGGGTTGCATATTCGGTACGAAGAGCACTTGAACTATTATCCTGTGCGATCAGCATTGCCCCCGCTGACAATCATTCTCCACCTCGTGGGAGGTGGGTTGATTGGGCCGCGGGTCGCAGGGGGGTGGGTTAGCGCTCCACGCTACGCAAGACCCCTGGGCGCACTACAGGCCACTCGAAAACCGACATAGTTACTAGAGCTGTGGGACTCGTAAAGGTAGCGATCGGCAGAGCGACAGTCTCTCGGGGGTTCATTCCATGCACCGCCCCGCACGAGACCTTTTACAAGGGCTTCTATTTCTTCATCTTCCCAGGCACTGCCATCAGTGGGAGCACCGTCGTAACGGTCATGCCACTGATCTTGGCACCAGTCATAAACATTGCCATGCATATCGCAAAGGCCAAATCTATTGGAGACAGCGAAATGTCTTACGGGCGTGGTTGCGTCGATACAATCGCCCTGCGGCCCACCGTTATAGGTAGCTGAACTCCCATAGTTAGCCAGTTCTGAAGATAGGGTTTCGCCAAAATGAAAAGGAGTTGTGGTTCCGGCTCGACAGGCATATTCCCATTCTGCCTCCGTGGGCAGCCGGTAGTGTCTACCGGTGTATTGGCTCAGGCGATCGCAAAATTCTAGCGCATCAAACCAGGAAATCATTTCGACTGGGCGATCGTCTCCCTTGAACTGAGCCGGGTCAGGATTTAACTCTCGATAGACTAAGGGAAGACCCGCCACAAACCGCCACTGGGCCTGGGTGACCGGGTAACGCCCCAGGTAAAAGTCGCTCAGGGTAACTCGATGTTGTGGCCCTTCACGCTCAAGCCGCTCTGGCTCAACGGGCGGCGATCCCATGACAAAGCTCCCCCCACAGGGTTGATTCATTTTAAGCAGAGGAAAAACCAAAGGAGAGGAGTTCAAAGACCTTGCCAATGCGATTAGTGAGGTCTCGAACGCCCTCTGGGATCGTGGTACAGCCTAGCCCTCGGCAGAGATTAATGAGCCAGCAGTT
>JBGSNT010000132.1:0-4054 GCA_041739575.1 Nodosilinea sp.
TAGACCGAACTAGGAGCAATTTAAGTATGCCAAAACCCAGATATGACGAAGCTGACGATGTGTCTCGCCACGCCGCAGCGGACGAAGGCTGCTGTGAAGAGATGGAGCGCAAATACGGCTGGGAGCTTGTGCGGGTTGAAATAACCCCAGACCCGATTCTAGAGGTTGATTGCGTTTTTGAAGGTAAGACCGAGTTTCCAAAGTCCTACTACGACACTGACAAAGAGGAAGACGATAATGCGTAAATATATTATCTTTCGGGCTGAAAAGCGTGAACTAGGTTGGAAGGAGCGGAAGCTACAACACACTCAGAGTTTAACTCGAATTTTGGCTGAACACTTCGATTCTTCTGACAAGCCAATTCCAGAACCAGGCTATCGACCGACCGAGTTTATTCGGGTAGATGCGCTGCATAACCCTGATGAACATGGGGAGAGCACTCATTATCGACAAGGGGACTGGGAGGTTTCACGGGTTGAAACTTATGCTCCTGATGTTCCGATGGGTGATTTTGATCTAGTTGTGCTTTGCTACTGCAAATACAGCCCCATCAACGCACCGTTGAAACCAATGCCAGAGCGCCAAGTCTCCATTGATTCGTTTGGTGGTGATCAATCCGCTTATGAGGAATGGCTAGAGACACAAAAACAGCCTGCTGAGGTGTAAAGAATAATTCCGATACCCGCTCCAGAACCGAGCGGGTATCACTTGGAAAAAAGGCAATGGCTCAAGCACTCAAGTCTAATATAAACGTTGTCTACTCCTGTAAGTATTATGTTGTTTGGTGTCCGAAATATCGTCGTAAAGTGTTAGTTAATGGGGTTGATGTGCGGCTCAAAGAGCTTTTACATGAAGTGGTCAGTGAAGCAACAGGTGAGCTTCTAGAGCTAGAGGTTATGCCTGATCACGTTTGTCTCCTAGTCGAAATTGACCCGCAGTACGGTATTGCTAAGCTGGTGCGGAACATGAAAGGACGTTCATCAAGATTTCTGAGGCAAGAATTTCCCTGGCTTAAAAGTCGTTTGCCGACTTTATGGACAAACAGCTACTTTGTTTCAACTGTCGGTGATGCCCCGGTTGCAGTTGTAGAGCAGTACATTGAGAATCAAAAAAATGTCTAGCTAAGCTGTTAGTGATTAACAGTATAAATATAAAACGGGTGCGACCCTTTTGAAACGACGGAGCATTTTTTGCATACTGGCTCTTTTGAAGCTACATTTTTGCAACGAGATTAAAGGGCTTCAGGCGATGATTTTGTCGTTCTAAAAGAGCCAGCCTTAATATTTATCTTCGTTCCTGTGGGAGAGCTACGGCGTTCCCCGGTACCTGTACACCGACGCCGGTTCCGACTTCACCTCGGCCCACATCGATACTCATGGTGCTTTTTGCCTTTGGATGGGTGAGAGGGGGTATCTGCTGCGGCCAGCGGCAGGGAAGTCGAGGGAGATGCGATCGCACTTGGCCCCTGGGCAAAACACCCCCAGGGGCCAGGTATCTAAGAGAGCTGCGCCAGCAGATCACCCGCGATGAAGGGGGCCAGAGCTGCGCGAATGTTGGTGTTGCTCATGTGCTTTTCTTTTCCTCTGGCATTGCGCCAGGCGATGCCTACGAGGGAGGCGAGAGAGCGAAGCTTGTTGGTTGGGTGAGGTGCCAGAGCCGCCGATGATGGCCTGGTTGGGGTTGATGCCCATGGCCATCCAAGCGGAAGGCTCAAGGGGGTGGTGATAGCTGGGACAGTTGAGGAGAGCCGCAGCAGTATCGAGAGCGATCGCATCATTGAGGATATGGACGGGGCCGAGAGCGCAGTCGAAGCTCAGGGCCAGTGCTGGGTGCCGTTGGTGATCAAGGCCGGGTTGGGGTGGCACTGTACAGCATCTGCTAGTAGCGTCTTGGCCTTGCTCAGTCAAGCCTGTGTGTGGACTCGGCTGAACCGGCCCCGTCTTCGTATAATTTGGCTGGTCTCTCGGGCGTCTTATGGGCGGGATACCGCTATCCAGTACAATCGAACTAATAGCGATGCCGGTACAATGCTCAAGCAAAAGCGAGGCAATCTCCTAGCCGAGAAAACAGAAGCCCTAGTGAACCCCGTCAACTGCGTGGGTGTGATGGGCAAAGGAGTAGCGCTGCAATTTAAGCGAGCATTTCCAGAGAACTTTAAGCAGTATCAAAAAGCGTGCAAAAACAACGAGGTGGAGCCAGGGCGCATGTTTATTGTCGCCACCGACTCGCTGCTGAACCCTCGGTATATCATCAACTTCCCCACCAAACGCCACTGGCGGCAACCCTCCCAGCTTGACGATATCAAAGCTGGGCTAGCCGCTTTAGTAGCCGAAGTTCAACGATTGGGGCTTCGGTCAATTGCCATTCCCCCCCTGGGCTGCGGCAACGGGGGTCTAGACTGGGCCGAAGTCAAACCGCTCATCATTGACGCCTTCAAATCGCTGCCCAAAGTTGAAGTAATTGTGTTTGAACCAGCCGGGGCACCGTCGATTGAAGCAATGGCGATCGCCCCCTCTCATCGAAGGGTTTGAAACCCCCTACGACATGGAAATGCTGGCGACCCTTTGCCCCTCTGGCGTTTACCGTGTTGTTAGTCGGTTGGCCGATGGGGATTCTGTAGGGGGATGAGACAGACTAGGGTGTGATCGCGCTACGGGGCCACCCCCGCGAGGGACTCAGGAGTGATGGGTGCACCGCGTCGGAGCTCCTGCCATTGGGCCTCAATGGGCTGATAGCTGCACACACAGACCACAATCCTGGTGTCGGT
The DNA here is from genome assembly GCA_041739575.1 of Nodosilinea sp. Taxonomy (GTDB): domain Bacteria; phylum Cyanobacteriota; class Cyanobacteriia; order Phormidesmidales; family Phormidesmidaceae; genus Nodosilinea. The sequence continues at coordinate 2,768 of JBGSNT010000132.1, forward strand.
GTCAGGGCTGTTGAACTGCTGCACCTCAGCCACGACCCAGTCCCCATCCTTGCCGTGGGTGACACCGTTACCGGGGTCGGCCAGGTTGGCATACTCTCGCACCCGCTCACCCACTACGGGCATTGAGTCGGAGTAATCATGCTCTTCCGCCAGGATGGAGGTTAGTCCTCCAGCGGGCAACAGTTTGCGCTCCTCCCACCCATGGGCACTCAACCCGTCTGCTTTGTAGATGATCCAGGTTTCGTTAGTCGCCATAGCGGGTGTCCTCAAAGCTGGTTTGTTCACCATAGAACACGCAATCGACCTTGAGTATGGGGAGCGATCGCAGTGCTTTGCTTTGGATAGTCTTAAGGTTGTTCCATACGGTGCGCGAGGCAACCGGAGAATGTTAACAGATACCTGTAATAAAATATCAGATATCTAGAGAATTATACTAGATTAGCTGTATTGTGTTCTAGTGATGAGAGTGAAGAGTAATCTGGCGGTTTTGATGGCCCAGCATGCCCCCCCGCTAAACCAGGCTGAGGTGGCCAGGAAAGCAGGGGTTAGTCCTACCACGATCAATCAGCTCTATAGGGACACCTTGCAGCGGATGGATCGTAGCCTATGCGAGCGGTTATATAAGGCGTTCGGCTGGGGTCCTGGGGATCTCTGGGTAATGATGGAGGATGGGGATGATGACTGAGCAGCCAGATGAGCAGCGCCGACTAGGAGACTTAACGACCCACTGGGTCACTGATGAGTCATGTTGCAACGCGATCGCGAAGAAGTACGGATGGAAACTTGAGGATGTGTGGCGAGACCGACAGGCTAGGGATGTGCTTCCGGTAAGATGCACATTCAGAGGAAGTTGTCAGTTTCCTTGTTATGGAGGGAAAGCAGATGAGTAGGATGGTGATTTTTAGGGCGTCTTGTGCTGAGCTGAGTCGGGCCAAGGTAGAGCCTCATTTTCCCAGCGGGTCATTCAGCGACATTCTGGCTCAGCACCTTGACTATTCAGATGGCCCCAGTCCTGAACCGGGCGATCGCCTGCCTGAGCATTGCGGAAATGGTCATCTGCAAGCGAGTTCATCACGGCCTGGGCCGTGGCGGATTGTAGCTGTAGATGAGTACGTGGGGAATACAGGGTGTGAACCCTTTGACTCGGTTGTCATCTGCTCCTGTGAATATGCTCCTATTCCTGATGCAGAAAATCTTTGGTCTCAAAACCAATTGGGCCAAGTGTCTATAGACTCTTTTGGTGGCGATGCGGCGGCTTATGAAAATTGGAAGTCGAAACAGGCAGTA
>JBGSNT010000213.1:0-7592 GCA_041739575.1 Nodosilinea sp.
CGGCGGCGGCGGTGATGCAGCCGGGGGCCCAGGCGGCCATGCCCTCGCGATCGCAGGTGACCGCGCTGCTGAGCGGCTTTTAGCCGCTCAGGTTGTTGACTGCCTGGCCGCCATGGCTACAGGGTTGGGGCAGTCAAGTCCGGTGGCGACCCGCTGGATTGATCAGGAGGATGGCCTGGCCAATCCCCCTGGTCAATCCAAATTATTTCGGAATAGGATACACCCAGGGTGTAGTTGACGATGGACAGGAGGCCAGACTGGCCCCCGTTTACCGTGGCTAACAATCAACAGGAACTATGTCGATTCGTACCCTTACCATGCCCCCCGAATCTCTCCCCCAGGGCAACCCGGCTGACGATTCCTCGGCCTTTGAGCTGGTGGATATGGTCACTGCCCTGAGCAACACCGCCGCCGATAGTGCCAGTGGTACCGTCCCCCGGCCGGCCAAGTGGACCTGTACCCGTGTGCTGACCGGTCACAGCAGCTGGGTGCGATCGGTGGCCATCAGCGCCGACGGCAACTTTATCGTCAGCGGCAGTGGCGACAAAACCGTGCGCGTGTGGAACCTAGCCACCGGCCACCCGATTCAAGTCATCAACAGTCACCAGGCCTGGGTGCGGGCGGTGGCTGTGAGCCCCGATCGCAGCTGCTTTGCCAGCGTCAGCAATGACAACGCTGTACAGCTGTGGGATTTGGCCAGCGGTGGACCCATCGGCCAGTTAGAGGGCCACAGCGGCTGGGTGCGGGCCGTCGCCTTTAGTCCCAACGGCAAGTACCTCTTCAGCGGCGGCCAAGACAACAGGGTGTGCGTCTGGCGGCTGAGCGATCGCGCCCTGGTGCACCACTTCCAGGGGCATACCCACTGGGTGCGGGCGATCGCTGTTAGCCGTGACGGCACCACCCTGATCAGCGGCAGCCAGGACAAGAGCATTCGCCTGTATCGACTTAAGGGACGGGGCACCAACCGTGTCCTCAACGGCCACACCAGCGAAGTTCTCTCAGTGGCCGCTAGCCCTAACAATTGGCTACTGGCCAGCGCCAGTGCCGACTGCACGGTGCGCTTTTGGAAGCTCAACAGCGGCCGCGAGACCACCTGCTTTAAGGCCCACTCCGCCCCGGTCAACGGCCTGGCCTTTAGCCCCGACGGCAGGCTACTGGCCACCGCCAGCAATGACAGCACCATTCGCCTGTGGAACATGGAGCAGGGCCGCCTGGTATCAATTTTGCAGGGCCACGAAGGCTGGGTCTGGGGCGTCGATTTTGCTCCCGACGGCAAAACCCTGGTCAGCGCCGGCTGGGATGGCACGGTACGTCTCTGGCAAGAGCAGTAGCTGGGTCGGGAAATTTAGAATTCCATCACCCCAGCACTATAGAGCCCATTTGGGATCTCTAAGCAGTGGCTGCAAGCCGCTTGGGCATTGGCCTCACAAAGCATCAATTGAGCTGAGTGTAGGTATCTTCAAACGTCGCGCCTCAAATTTCATGGGCTTTGAGTTCATGCCGTTCGCTCTCAATCAGATACCTTTTAGGAAGAAAGCTACATCTGTCTGAAAGTCAAGATCACTGTTTCCGCCTTAGGGTGCTAGGGCGCATCCACCAGCTGTTGAAACCGGGGCTCATGGCGCAGACCGTCAAAATGAGCGTCAATTTGCACCATTACCCGGTACACGTAGGGGCTGAGCACGAAGGTGCGGTAGAGGTTCTTGAGGGTTTGCTCCAGGTCACCCGCCATGGCGTAGGCGCGGGCTTTGCCGTACCAAGCGTTGGGGTTGTGGGCCTGATGCTCGAGGGAAGTTTCGAAGCTCTCCACCGCTTCGTTGTAGCGACCCAGCTGAATCAGGACCGTACCGCGCTGGTTCCAAATATAGTGGGCCTTGGGTTTCAGATCGAGGGCGCTGTGGAGGGTGCGTAGGGCGTCTTCGTAGCGATGCAATCCCCCCAGGGCGACCCCCTGGTTGTAGCGAGCCCGGTGATCCTGAGGGTTGAGTTTAATACTTTGGCCAAAGCTGACGACAGCATCCCCGTAACGGTGCAGCTGATTTTGGGCCGTACCAAGGTTATACCAGGCTTTGCTGTCGCCTGGGGACAGCTTTACCGACCGTTCTAGGTGGGTAGCGGCCTCTTCAAAGTGACTGAGTTTAGCCAGGGCATGGCCCTTGCCGTGCCAGGCGAGGCCGTAGTCGGGGCAGCGGGCGATCGCCTGGTTAAAGCTGTCCAGGGATGCCTCAAACTGATTGAGGGCCGCTAAACAAAACCCTTGCAGGGTCCACAGCTCGTGGTCCCCATCGCTGAGGGCGATCGCCTCTTGAAAGCGAGCTAAGGCGTCCTCGTAGCGTCCGATGGCATAGAGGGCGTCACCCTGGCCTCGCAGCAGCTTAGTGCGGGTGAGCTGAGGCAGCGAAATGTCAGAACTCAAGGACATAGAGACGATCGGCGCTGGTCGATGTGCAGACGGTAGACCTTAATCCAGATTGCCCATTTCCAAGGGGCGATCGCTACCCTATCGCGGCATCACACCTCCGGATTTGGCCCAAACCACCGCCCTCAGGAAAAATGGGCATTGGTAACGTAGGTTACCTATGGCGTATGAACTCATACAGGTCAACATAGGCCTGACCCGGATGCTTCCAGGAAAAGTCGTACCCCATGCCCTGGCGGGCAATTTGCTTAAAGATATCGGGTTCCTGGTCCCAAATGTCGAAGGCGCGGTTCATAGCAGACTCCAGCGCCACGGTGTCGTTTTGGAAGAACACAAAGCCGTTGCGCTCGTCGATTCTGTGCAGGGTGTCGTAATCCCAGTCAAAGACGGTATTGACCAGTCCACCCACCCCCCGCACAATGGGCACCGTGCCGTACCGCAGGCCAATCATCTGGGTCAGGCCGCAGGGCTCAAAGTTGCTGGGCACCACAATCATGTCGGCCCCGGCGTAGATCAGGTGGGCCAGCTCTTCGTTAAAGCTCAGCTCTAGGTGCACATCGGGGTTGTCGTTGAGATAGAGTTTTTCGTGCCAAAACCAGTCGTTGATGCCCTTTTCGGTGGCAGACCCCAGCAGCACAAACTGCGCCCCTCGCTCGAGGGCATAGTAGATGGCGTGGTGCACTAGGTGTACCCCCTTTTGGTCATCCAGACGACCAATAAAGGCCACCAGGGGTTTGTCGCTCTGGCGCAGCAGCAGGCGATCGCGCAACTCCTTCGTATTCAGAGCCTTATCTTCAAAAGTTGTCAGACCATAGTGGTGGGGGATGTGGGTATCGGCCTCTGGATTCCACACCTCATAGTCGATCCCATTCAGAATGCCAGAGAACTTGTGTTCGTTGGCGTGTAGCGTGTGCCCTAGACCAAAGCCCTGGTCAGTGTACTGGGCCTCCCAAGCATGGTAGGGCGACACGGTATTGACGTGGTTGGCGTAGGTAATGCCCCCCTTCATAAAGTTGATGGCAAAGGGGTTGAAGTTGTCCCGCAGGCGATGGTCTTGAAAGTAATAGTCAGACCGGTTGAGCCCGGTAGCCGCCAGGATCTCATTTCCACCAAATCCCTGGTGCTTAAAGTTGTGGATCGTGTAGAGGACCCGCTGGAACTCCATCCCGTTGTACTTGTAGATTTCGAACAGCATGACCGGAATTAGCCCGGTTTGCCAGTCGTGGCAGTGGATGACATCAGGGCGCTTGTTGCTGCGCAGCAAAAACTCCATCGCCGCCTTGCTAAAGAAGGCAAACCGCATCGAGTCGTCATCGCAGCCGTAGTAGCAACCCCGGTTAAAAAACATCTCCCACGACTTGGGTTCAATAAAGAAGCACAGCCGTCCGTGCACCCAGCCACAGAGCACATCGCAGCGAATATCGGTGCCATACCAGGGCACGACCAGATCGCGATACGCCTCGTGTAGACCCCAAATGTGGTCGTAGCGCATGCAGTCGTATTTAGGCAGAATAATCTCAACGCAATGGCCTCGGGTTTCGAGCTCGCGGCTGAGGCCGTAAACCACATCGCCCAGCCCCCCGGCCTTAATGACCGGGGCACATTCAGACGCAATCTGGACGATATACATGGTGTTTCCCCGTGATCAAGGCTCGTTTTTAATGCCCTTATTCAATCAGGATGTTGGGGCAGAGGCAAGAGGCTTGAGGGAGAGATAGATGGCTGAGAAGGGGACAGGGTAAATCCAACCGCCCGACGAGACGAATCGATCCGTCCGATCGGGCCAACGGCCTTTGCCTGGGTCGCTAACTATCAATTGCCAGCCGGGGGAGGGTCCGACTGAATTTGCTGCAGCGCCTGCCAGCGCGTTTCGAGTTCTTCCCGCTCCAGTTTGAGGCTCCGCTCTAGCTCCTGAATTTCGTCGCGGCGGGCAGCGGTTTCTAAGGCCCGCCGATCGACCTCTTGGCTCTTTAAGGTCAACGACTGCCGCCAACGCTCAGCCCGTTCAATTTCCTGTTCTAGGGCTTCTGGGGTCACTCCATAGGCTAAATAGTGCTGTACCAGGTTCAATACCCAGGTCGTGGCATCCTGCACCGAGGTAATCTGATTCAGGTTGTCGATCTCCACCAGGACTAGGTTGCCCTCCTGAAAGGCCAGTAGCCGGGCAGTCTCAACGATACGCTCGGTCGACAGTAGCGACCAAGTCGATTCAGAGTTCTGCTCGGCCAGCAGCAGCAGCTCTGCACCACCTAAGAATGCCTTTTTTTGGACCTTTGCTAGGTATTGCATGGGCTGTCGCTTTGGTACTCCTATGGCTCGAGTATATCTGTTGAATTCTAGATCGTTAGAGCACTGCTGCGGTTAACCCCGACCCAGGTGATCCCTATCGATGCCCCATGACCGTGGGATTACGGACTTTCCCCGTTGCCCATCGAGTAGATTTTATCGGCAGATAAGTTATCCCGCCGATGTAAACTCCCTTGCCGCCGATTAAAATCAGGCTACTATACAAAGCGTTATAGTTCTGCGGGTGGGGCTCAGGCGATCGGCTGCCCTTCCCAGTACCCTGTACGGTTCGACCAATCCGAGTGCGCTACCATGTCTAACCTCGAACAGACCATCGAACATATGTTCGCGACCCGGCGTCTGACCCGTCGCGATCAGCAGCAACTGATGACCCTGTTTTCTCATCGTGACCTGAGTCCTAAGGATGCTGCCTTAATTAACCGGGTTTACGAGGCTCTAAGCCAAGGGCGGCTGCGGGTGGTCGATTGATATTAGTCACGATTTTGCCGCTTCGGCAGGGGTTAACTGCCTCAGGGTTGATGGTCAGTCCATCGTTTCTAGGCTTGCTTTCATCAAAACCCCGGTTCAGTCTTGGGTCTGTGTCGCGTGGATAGCTTCAGGGCTGGGCCGGCTTGGGTCGACCTCAGCAAAACGGACTCGGTGTCGCCCCCCGGTGAGGGTAGGCGATCTAGCGTAGGGGTAAGGGGTCGGCAGAGGTATACCGGTGACCGAGTACTTTTCGGTAAGAAGCGTTAATTTGGCAATCCTCTAGCTAGCCATCCGCATCTGAATTCTGATTATTGCTGGCTGAATAGAGCTAGGAGCAGGGCATTTCTGCGGATTGAGGAAGTGCCCTGTTTAGCTGCTTATTAATCTCTTAGGTTTCACACGTATAGTCTACGGCGTGGGGTGGGCCGACGGGTCTTGTGCACTGCTCCAAATTTTTTATAGCCCATTTTGATCAACACACCTACGAGTTTGCAGTCGTGGAACGGTTTTCTATTCCTGGCTCAGTTCGTTGTTTCTTTGTTTTTTTGGTCTTTTTGTCGCTTTTTGAGTGGAGTTAAACCTATGAAATTCCTGTCAAAATCCTTGGCTATAGTCTGCGGGTCGACCCTATTGATTACCGCCGCATCCCCCGGTTGGGCCCAGTCTACCGCTGCCATGCTCACCACCGCTGAAACAGCATGTCTAGAAAACGCCGCCGCCGATGGCTACGATCCTGACCTAGCGCAGGTGGTGTCATCGCGGGTCATCGACAGCGATAGGGTGGAGGTGGTGCTGAACCTGACTAAGGATGGCCAGAACTTTGCTCGCCTCACCTGCCCCTTTAGCGCTACCACGGGTATCGGCAATTTTGTCGGAGATGCGGCAGCCGCCGTATCTGCTCCCAGTCTGGGTCGGTTGTGGTGGCTGCTGCTGCCCCTGCTCGGTCTACCGCTGCTGCTAGCGGCGCTGCGGGGGCGCGATCGCACAGCGGTCGAAGCCGTCACCCCGATTGGCGATCGCGTCTATACCGAGGGCTGGGTCAACACCAACAGTGACCTTCTGGATGTACGCGAGTACCACAACAGCAATGCCCGAGTCCTGCGTAGCCTGCCCAATAGCGAGTACGTGCGGTTGACCGGTCGCCATGATAACGATTGGGTAGAGCTCACCGACGGAGGCTGGGTACCTAGCTACTACCTGCGCTATGCCAAACCCCTAAGCCGCTAAGCCTAGGCAACCGCTGTGCCTGAGATCCGTCAACGGTTCGGCTCAACGGGTCGCCCTCACCGCTAGAGGAAATGGACAAAAGGCACCCTCCCCAGGAGGGTGCCTTTTGTTGTCTAGGCAAAATGTTCCGCCCGACTAAAACCCCGTCAAATGTTGTACCGCCTGGGTTAGCTCTTGGGTGGCGGCTACATCCCAGGCACCCTCGCAGCGGCGACCCGTGGCCAGAATGAAGCGCAGTTGGTACGCCCCAGGCAAGCCCTCGGCCTCTAGCCACAGGTCCTCTGCTTCGGCCTCGCAGGCTATGCGCTCCTCCTCCATAAGCTCGGCGGCGATCGCCGTCAGGGTCTGGCCAATTTCAGTGATCAACCGACAAAGGGTGTGAAACTCGGTTTCAGTCAACTCAACAGCCCAATTGGGGCCTGCTACCAGCCCCTTATAGCAGGTAGCGGCAGCATCCCAGCCCAACCTCCACCCCTCGCCTTCCCGGGTAAACCGTTCGCCCATGGGCATGTACTAGCCCTATTCGCCAATAATCTCAGGCTGGGTAAGTTCGTCAGACATCTCCATGATGGCCCGCAGTACCGGCTTCATTTTCGGGTCTTCGTAGTTTTCAAAGTCTTCAAAGCGCCGCCGCTGAGCCCGGTTGGCTACCTGTACCGTAATCCGATAGCGATTTGAGGCAGCCCGAATCAATTCTTCGGTGCGCCGCATAATCTGGGTGCTGTCAAAGGGAGAACGCTTTACCATAACAACCTAACGAAGTAACGCAAGCTTCCATAGTATCAAGAATCCCAGGGGGCGATCGGGGAATAACGTAACCGAGGTAGCCCAACCGGGGCGAGGGTGGCGAGGCCGAAGGAAACAGGCAACCAAAAAAACAGAGGAGCGCTAAGCACCCCTCCGGCAAAAAAATGGATGTAAGGCCCAAATCAGTCGACTCAGGCCCTTAGCTGTAACCGATTAGAGAGCGTTGCCGCGGGGCAGCACTTCTTCGGGGAATACAAACTTCTCATGGGGCTGGTCGGTCGGCGCCATCCAGGCCCGGATGCCTTCGTTCAGCAAGATGTTCTTGGTGTAGAAGGTCTCAAACTCAGGGTCTTCTGCCGCCCGGATTTCCTGGGACACGAAGTCGTAGGCCCGCAGGTTCAAGCCTAGACCCACAACACCCACC
>JBGSNT010000287.1:0-3660 GCA_041739575.1 Nodosilinea sp.
AGGCGTTGGTGGAGCTCCATAATAAGTCTGGCTGCTGATAATCACTTCAGCCAGTCTCGGACATGACGGCCCTCCGGGGCGCAGGCGTGTCCGTTTTTCTTCACCTTTCCCACGGCCTGAGAACTTCGCACTGTTCAGCTAGCTTTATGGCCTCACCTTCACCCGAGGCCATGGTCCGATGGGCCGTGGCCTTGATAGCGATAGCCACTACAGCATCCCAAGCCACCATGTTGAATTGAGATTACTGGTTTACTATTACAGTGCTTATCTTACGGAGTGAGGCTAGCCAGGCTAGCAACTCTCCACCGATCTACGTTTTTCCCTTCCCATCGTTAATACAGCCCCCGAGCCATGAGCGAGTCACCAGCAGCAAGAGTTAGAGTCGGCATTGTGGGCGCATCGGGCTATGGGGGAGTTCAGCTGGTGAGGCTGCTCACTGAACACCCTGGGGTTGAGTTGGTCTACCTCGGGGGCGATAGCAGTGCCGGGCAGTCCTATAGCGACATCTATCCCCACCTGACCGGGTCGGTAAATTTGACCGTGGAGCCGGTAGATTTGGGGGCGATCGCCCAGCGCTGCCAGGCCGTCTTTCTCTCGCTGCCCAACGGGCTGGCCTGCGATATGGCCCCATTGCTGCTGGAGCGCGGCTGTCGGGTGCTAGACCTGTCTGCCGACTATCGATTTGAAAATTTGAACACCTACCAGGCCTGGTATGGGGGCGATCGCAGCGATCAAACGGTGGCCGCCGAGGCCGTCTATGGCTTGCCCGAGCTGTTTCGCGATCGCATTCGCGACGCCCGCCTAGTGGGCTGCCCCGGCTGTTATCCCACCGCCAGCCTGCTGGGCATTGCGCCCCTGCTCAAGCAGGGTCTGGCCCAGCCCGAAACCCTGATTATCGACGCCAAGTCGGGCACTTCTGGCGGCGGTCGGGTGGCCAAAACCAGCATGCTGCTAGCCGAAGCCAGCAACTCTCTGGCGGCCTACGGTGTCGCCCGCCACCGCCATACCCCCGAAATCGAGCAAATTTGCACCCGCCTGGCCAGCCAGGAGGTTACCGTGCAGTTTACCCCCCACCTGATTCCCATGGTGCGGGGCATTTTAGCCACCATCTATGCCACCCTGCGGGACCCCGGCCTAGTTCGCGACGACCTGCTCACCATCTACACCGCCTTCTATCGCTCCTCTCCCTGGGTGACGGTACTGCCCAACGGCACCTACCCCCAAACCAAGTGGGCCTGGGGCACTAACCGCTGCTACATCGGGCTTGAAACCGATCCCCGCACTGGGCGCGTCATTGTTATGTCGGCCATCGACAATTTAATGAAGGGCCAGGCCTCCCAGGCCGTGCAGTGCTTTAACCTGATGATGGGCTTTGAAGAGGGTCTGGGGCTGCCCACCACGACGTTCTACCCGTAGTTAGAAGGTAGGGAATGGGAGTAGGACGGTGAAAACAGGCTGGGAATGGTGACCTATCCCAAGGCCGAGTTCAACACCCCGCTTCAAAAATAGGTGGATCTGTAGGGGCAAACGGCGTTTGCCCTGACCAATCGGGGGTGCCCAAATAGGATTTGGGATTAGACTGCCCCCACCGCCGGGTTTACCCTCAATCGGTCCACACTATCTGGCGCTTCGATCGCAACCGGTAGCCGGTCTGTTCTTGAATTACTCGATCGGCCTGGGCCGGGTCAAAGTAACGGTCAAAGTCTGAGCGCAGTCGACTGTTGGCGACCTCGGCGTGGGTCAATTCTTGCTGCACCCCTTCGAGCTGCTCAACCTGGCCCTTTAAATGGGGCACTAGCCGCACCAGGGAAATCGCTGCAACCAAGATCAAGAACCCGTTAACCCCAAGTCGGGCGCTGAGTTCAAACACCGGTGTGTAGCGGACCAGCCGCCGCCACGGATCTACCCGGCGGCGCCTAGGAGTAACCCGAGGCTGAGGGGATGGGGGCAGGGACGTGAGGGGGCGGGATTGACTCATGGCGTGGGGATTGCTCGAAGCTGGCCTTCATTATGCCTGAGAACTGTAAAAATACCTGCCGAATTATCGCTAAAAGCGATAAGCCTTGCGAAAAACTGATGGTTGGCTTTGGGGTTAAGGCATAATGAATTCAACGGAGTCCCTGCCCCATGCCCCGAAGAATTTTTATTGGTGATATCCACGGCCACTTTGATGGCCTAAAACGCCTGTGGGATGCGATCGCCCCTGAACCCGACGACAAAATCTACTGCGTTGGCGATTTAATTGACCGGGGCCCTAAAAGCTCTGACGTGGTTGACTTCATTCGGCTGAACGCCACCAACTGCGTGCGAGGCAACCACGAGCAGCTCATTCTCGACACCTTTGTCGACGGCAAAATTAACCCCCCCACCCTCCAGGGCTGGATTTTTAGCGGTGGTCAAGCCACCCTGAGCAGCTATCACGGTTCCGCAGTCACCCTCGAAGACCACCTAGACTGGCTGCGCCAGCTGCCCCTCTACATCGACCTGGGCGATCTTTGGCTAGTCCATGCTGGGGTCAACCCCATGCTGCCCATCGCTGAGCAGAGCAGTTATGAAATGTGCTGGATTCGTGAGACCTTCCACAGCAGCCTCACGCCCTTCTTCTCCGACAAGCTCATCATCACCGGCCACACCATTACCTTTACGTTCCCTGGGGTAGAACCGGGGCAACTCGTCGCCGGACGCGGCTGGATCGATATCGACACCGGGGTCTACCACCCTCGCAGCGGCTGGCTCACCGCCCTCGACTGGGATAATCAAATTGTTTACCAGGTCAATGTCTTTGAGCCGATAGAGCGGGTGCGTTCTTGCGAAGAAGCCATCACCTACCTCGACCCCACCCTGCTCAAAAAGCGTCCCCGCGACCTGCTCAGCCGCACAGTACTTTAGATCAGCCGGAGATCAGCCGGAGATCAGCCGGTCGATACCGCAACGTCGCTGTGACTGGGTTACAGAATAGGGGAAATTTGGGCCAGTCTCAAAAGCTGGTAAGTGGCTGGATGTCATTAATCGGAAGGGATGTCTTTTGGCTGGTATACTCTTATACCAAGTCCAAGTTCAATGCCCCCGTTTCAGAAACAGTCAGCTTTGTGGGGGCAAACGGCGTTTGCCCTGCCCAATCGGGAGTAACCCAATAGGATTTGGTATGAGACGGTGGCGTAAGTTTGGCCATGGCGGGGGAGCAGGGTAGCCGTCATGGTGGGTATATTTCAGACCTCAAGGACTCGGCTCAGCCAGGCGCCACCTGCGTTTCGGTAGTGATGCTGGTTTCTGGACAGAGTTCATCTCTGAGATCAACCCGAGCGCCAATGGGTGTCTGAACAACCCAAGCAGTACTTTTATAGTTGCCAGAATAATATATTTGCCAGAATAAGTGACTTACAATCTGTCCTCGAGCGTCCCGCTTAAACGGGATCGGCAGGTGGATGAAATGGCATTTTCCCCTAGGAATTGAGGGAATCTAAATAGGATTTAGACCTCACGCCGTTACCAAAAAATCTCCAAATATCCTGTTTCACTCCTGATTGACTGACAAAAGTTTGCCTGGATACCCCTCAAAGCCCCTTATAGCAAGGGTTTGAGGCGATCAAGCGCGTTTTATGGCTTCATATCGCCTGCAATGCTTGTCAGCTGGGGGTTTCAGGGGTTAGCGATCCATGT
>JBGSNT010000294.1:0-8967 GCA_041739575.1 Nodosilinea sp.
TCCTGTTCAGAGCTAAAGGTGTGGCGCTGATGGCTGACGGGGTCATAGGCAATAAATTGGGGATTTCCCTGGCGATCGCGCCCTACCGTTACCCGTAGATCCGTAGACCCGCAAAAGTAATTGAGCGATGCCTGCCCCAATGCGCTAAGCCGCGCCTTGGCCAGGGCCCAGACCCGGCCCAAAGAATAATCGGATGAGTAGGAGGGGTGGCGCAGCTTCCCATGTTGGGCATCGCCCCGCAGGCCTGACCTTTGGCTGGCAGGTGGTTCGACAATCAGCTCAAGCTGGGCGTATAAACTGTTCGGTTTCATCGGAGCGTTTCTCCAATCAATAGGGCAAATGCCAAAAAGAACGGTACAAATCGATTTGGCATAGTCCAAGTTTCTTTGATCTGCCCCTAGCGCAACAGAGGCAGTTGGCCTAAATTGTATTGGTAACAGTTCGAGGCTTTGAATCTGTTCTGGTCAATCCAGGCCGAAACTGTTCCGATTTCGCCCAACTCTCCCATCCTCCCCCATGGCTCTCTCCCCTATCGCCCTTGCCCCCCACCAGGTTCTCTACGAGCAGGTGGCCGATCGCCTGCAACGGCTCATTACCGACGGTACTCTGAAGCCGGGCGATCGCCTGCCGTCGGTGCGCAAGCTGCGGGCTCAGCTGTCGGTCAGCACCTCCACCGTGATGGAGGCCTACCGTCTGCTGGAGGACCGGGGCATGGTGGTAGTGCGGCCCCAGTCGGGCTACTACGTCAAGCAGTCCACGCTCCAGCTGCCCCAGGAGCCCGCCCTCACCGCGCCGCCGCGCCAGGCCACCAACATCGATATTTCCTTGGCCTTTGAGGTGATCAGCCTCATGCGCGACCCGGGGCTGATTCAGCTGGGGGCCGCCCTGCCTTCCCTAGAGCAGCTTCCCCTGGCCCAGCTCAACCGGCTGATGGGGAAGGTGCTTCGGGACAACGCTACCCTGGCCCATTCCTACGGCACCCCCCTGGGCAGCCCAGAGCTGCGGGCTGAGTTGGCCAAGCGCATGCTCGACGCGGGTTGCTCGGTGCACCCCGACCAGATGGTGGTGACCAACGGAGCCAATGAGGCGATTTACTTCTGCCTGCAAGCCCTGACCCAGCCCGGTGACACGGTGGCGATCGAGTCGCCCACCTACTTTGCCACGCTAGAGGCCATGAAATGTCTGGGTTTAAAGGCGCTCACCCTGCCCACCCATCCCCGCGACGGCATCAGCCTGCCCCATTTAGAGGAGGCCCTGCAAACCGGCGAGGTGAAGGTGGTGCTACTGGTGTCAAACTTCAGCAACCCGGTCGGGAGCTGCATGGATGACCGCAAGAAAAAGCGCCTGGTGGAGCTGCTGAACCAGTACGAGGTGCCGCTGATCGAAGACGACGTATACGGCGAAATTCATTTCGAGGGCAATCGCCCTAAGGCTATCAAAGCCTTTGATACCGAAGACCGGGTGCTCTACTGCTCGTCGGTGAGCAAAACGCTCTCGCCTGGGCTGCGGGTGGGCTGGGGTGCTGGAGGCCGCTACCACGCTGAAATTGCCCGCATGAAGTCGATTGTGAATCAAAATACGGCGATGGCTCCCCAGCTGACGGTGGCGGCCTTTTTGGCCAACGGCGGCTACGATCGCCACCTGCGTCACCTGCGCCGCGCCTATCACGACCAAATGCTGCGCATGCAGCAGGCGGTACGCGACTACTTCCCGGCAGAAACCTGCATGACTCGTCCCGCTGGCGGCCATGTGCTTTGGCTGGAAATGCCCGCAGGGTTTGATTCGATGCGGCTGTATCGGGAGGCGCTGGGACAGGGAATTGCGATCGCCCCCGGCGTCATGTTTTCCGCCTCGGGCCAATGCTATTGCAACTGCTTTCGGCTGAATACGGCGGTGGTCTGGTCAGTGACCGTCGACCAGGCGATGCAAATTCTCGGGAAACTGGCTAAAACCCAGCTGGCCGAAAACTTTCTGCGGGAAGGGTAGTTGTGCTGTTCTCAATAGTAAACCGATCCATCGCGGCGCTTGAAAAAGCAGTACGACGGCTTGATGCCTAAGAGAGTGGGCGGCCCGCCATGGGCATTGATGCATAGGCCACCATTGGGCCGAGTCTCGTATAGGTCAATCTGAAAATAAACTGACATCTCTGCCACCATCCGTTCTATGGGCAGCTGGGCTTCGGCGGGGCGGTTGAGATCGGCGTAGGCCCACTGCTCGACCTCTGCGCCAATGCGATCGGTCTCTAGACGCAGTAAGCTCCAAGGATGCTGATATAGGTGCACAAAGAACATGCGGCATCGGCTCAGGGAGAGGGTGTCACGCTAATCAGCTTTATTGAGTTCTGCTGACGCTTCATCCAACCTACCAATCTTAAGTTTGACAGACCACTAACTAAGGAGTGGATAGTTTTGGTTAAGCTACTTCACAAAGGTCTCGAAAACTATTTCGTCAGTCAAGGTCAGCTCGGTTTTATCGGCCTGGTGCAGATGAGGGATATACTCGCCCGCATGGGCTTGGCCAATAACCTTATATTTGAGTCGAAGGGCACGGGGATCGGGGCTATTGTCAAATCCGGCTTCGACGTAGTTGCCTTGCAGCAGGTAGTAGCGATACTTGCGAATGCGATCGCTAAAAAGCTCTGTTACTAATACTCTATAACTGCCATAGACAGCTTCTAACCGTAGAATAGAGCGCTTGGGCGTAGAGTCTGTGGTCTGCTGAACCCCATCAAAGGTAGCCTCAGCCAGCAAAATTATGCCAGCAAAATAGTCTGCAATTTCTCCATCCAATCTTCAATCCCCCGATGGCAAAACTCCCAGTGAGCTAGGTCAATCTCCCAGGTCTTCTCGATAGATTGCTCGACGTGGGTTACGAACTCACTATCTATAGATGCCTTCGTAGAGAAATCGGCATAGCCCATGCCATATTTAGTGATATAGCCCTCATCTTGCTGCCTGAACTCGTTGATCTTCTGGGTAATCTTCTCAATGGCGTACCGTTGCAGGGCGGCGTCGATGGTGGCCTGCAAGTCTCCCAGGGTGCTAAGGATCTCGGCATATTCGTCTTTGATTGAGATACTTTGCATGGCAGGCTCTCTCCGCTCGTAGGGCTGGTGTAACCCTGCTATATGGCAATGTTAGCAACTCTCTAACTCCGAGCGCTGATTTATAGCGATGGCCACTGCGCTTAGGACGCGAGTCACTGCCACTGACAAAACCTGGGGCGGCGCAATGGCGTATGGCCAGCGCTTCAGAAGTTGATGCAGACGTCCTAACCGGTCGGATAGCTACAGCCCTGGATTCATCGCCTCGTTCATGGGGCTAGATGACAAGGCTGTTTGAGGAACCATTTAGGGAGATGGCTATACAAACCATAAAAAAAAGCGGATAGCTGAATCGCTATCCGCCTCTTTGCTAGCCGGAGCAAAGCTTATGGGCTAAATGCCCGGTTAGTTGGAGCCGGGTTCAGAGAACTCGGCATCGATCACATCATCACCACCGGAGCTATTGCCAGGGGTGGCGTCGGCGGCAGGGGCACCTTCACCCGCATCGCCGCCCGCCTGCTGGTACAGGTTGGTGCTGATGCCGTAGAGGGTCTGCTGTAGCTCGCCGGTGAGGGTTTTGATCGTCTCAAAGTCCTCAGCTTCGATGGCGGTTCTCAGCGCCTTGATCTGCTCCTCGGCCTTTTCCTTATCGGCGGCGGGCACCTTGTCGCCCATGTCGGCCAGCTGCTTCTCCGCCTGGTAGGCGAGGGAGTCAGCCTGGTTCTTGAGGTCGATGTGCTCGCGGCGCTCTTTGTCAGCGGTGGCGTTGGCCTCGGCATCCTTCACCATGCGCTCGACTTCGTTGTCATCGAGGGTGGAAGCACCCGAGATGGTGATGGTCTGCTCTTTGCCAGTGCCCTTGTCCTTGGCGGTGACATTGAGAATGCCGTTGGCATCGATGTCAAAGATCACCTCGATCTGGGGCACGCCACGGGGCGCCGGGGGAATGCCGGAGAGCTGGAAGGTACCTAGACTCTTGTTGTCGGTAGCCATTTCGCGTTCGCCCTGGAGCACCTTGATCTCCACGTTGGTTTGGCCGTCCTGGGCCGTAGAGAACACCTCCGACTTCTTGGTGGGGATGGTGGTGTTGCGGGTGATTAGCTTGGTCATCACGCCGCCCAGGGTTTCGACCCCCAGAGACAGGGGGGTGACATCCAGCAGCAGAATGTCTTTGACTTCACCAGCTAGCACGCCGCCCTGGATTGCAGCCCCCACGGCCACTACTTCGTCGGGGTTGACGGTTTCGTTGGGCTCTTTGTCGAGGGTACGCTTGACCACATCCTTAATGGCTGGGATGCGGGTGGAACCGCCCACCAGCACCACCTCGTCGATGTTGGTCTTGCTGAGTTTGGCATCTTTGAGAGCCTGCTCAACGGGGATGCGGCAGCGATCGATCAGATCGGCGCATAGCTCTTCAAACTTGGCCCGGGTGAGGGTCATTTCCAGGTGCTTAGGGCCATCCTGGGTGGCGGTGATGAAGGGCAGGTTGATTTCAGCCTGGGTAACGCTGGACAACTCAATTTTGGCTTTTTCGGCAGCCTCGGTGAGGCGCTGGAGAGCCTGCTTGTCTTTGCGAAGGTCAATGCCTTCGAGCTTTTGGAACTCAGCGGCCAGGAAGTCGACGATTTTCTTGTCGAAGTCGTCGCCGCCCAGGTGAGTGTCACCAGAGGTGGCCAGCACTTCAAACACGCCGTCGCCCACTTCTAGAATGGAGACGTCGAAGGTGCCACCGCCTAGGTCAAACACCAGAATAGTTTCGTTGCTCTTGCGATCGAGGCCGTAGGCCAGCGACGCGGCGGTGGGCTCGTTGATGATGCGCAGTACTTCTAGACCGGCGATTTTACCGGCGTCTTTGGTGGCCTGGCGCTGGGAGTCATTGAAGTAGGCGGGCACAGTGATGACCGCCTGGGTGACTTTTTCGCCCAGGTACTTACCGGCGTCGTCGGCCAGCTTGCGCAGGATCTGAGCCGAAATTTCTTCGGGCGAAAACTGCTGACCCGCCTGGGGGCAGTCAATTTTGACGTTGTTGCCCACGTTCAGCACTTTGTAGGCGACTTCGGTCGACTCGGTGGTGACTTCGTCGAAGCGGCGACCGATGAAGCGCTTAACTGAATAAAAGGTGTTCTCGGTGTTCATCACCGCCTGGCGCTTGGCGATTTGACCCACCAGGCGATCGCCGTTTTTGGCGTAGGCTACTACTGAGGGGGTGGTGCGAAAACCCTCAGCGTTAGCGATAACGGTGGGCTTGCCCCCTTCCATGACGGCAACCACGGAGTTCGTAGTACCGAGGTCAATTCCAACTACTTTTCCCATTTTGTCTTTGCTCCGGCTTGACAGCTATATCTATAGTGCTTGCTCAGGCCGTTTCTCTGAAGGAGGGGATACCGAACCGCCGAAGGCGGGGTAGGTAGGGGCGTGAGGGGGAGATGGTGGGTGGGTGGGGTAGATCCTGCGGTGCCATGTCAACCGGTTGACCATCCTAACCCTCACCCACCTGGGCCACGGGGCGAATGCTGCGGTAGCGGTCTTGGCGAATCCAGTCCAGCACCGACTGAATTTCCAGGGTCTTTTCGCCCAGGGTATTGAGCAGGTGAGAGCCCAGTTCCAGGGCCGCCTCAAACTCGGGCTGCACGACCTCCTTGGCCCCGAGCTTGGTGAGCACATCAATTTCTTCGTTGTTATGCGATCGCGCAATGATATCCAGCTCCGGCGCTTTAGCCAGGGCCCGCTGCAACAGCAGGCGTGTTGTAGTGGGGTCGGGCAGGGTAATGGCCAGAGCTTTGGCGGTTTCTAGGCGGGTTTTTTCGAGCACCAGGTCGCTGTCGGCATCGCCATAGACGTAGGGAATTTGCACCAGGGGGGCATGGCGGTTCCGCAGGCGCTGCACCGCCGTTTCGCTATTTTCGACCACCAGCACCGAGTAACCCCGGCTGAGCAGCACATTGACCAGCACCTCGCCCACCCGGCCATAGCCCGCCACAATCACATGGTCGCTAATGTCTTCGGGCACCGACAGCAGATTGGGCTCTTCGACCTGGGTAAGGTAGTCCTTCAGCACCGGCAGGGTGTGGAGCCAGTCCACCACTTTAGGAGCCAGGTTAATCCACAGGGGTGTGAGCATGAGCGAAATAGCGATCGTGCCCAGTAGTAACGTGTAGCGCTGCTCGGTGATCAAGCCCATCTCTAGGCCCACCAGGGCTAGCACAAAGGAAAATTCACCAATTTGGTTGAGCCCAAAGCTAGTTTTGACCGCTGTTTTCAACGAATAGCCAAAGCCCAACACAATGGGCAAAATAATCAGCGCTTTACCCACCATGATCAGGGTGACCAGCTCTAGAATTTTGCCCAGATCCGCCAGGATCAAATCTGGGTCGATCAGCATGCCAATGGAGGCAAAAAAGAGACAGGCAAAGGTATCTCGCAGGGGCAAAATTTTGCCCAGGGCCTGGTCGGCATAGTCGATCTCAGAAATCATTAGCCCTGCGACAAAGGCCCCCATGGCGATGGAAAGGCCCAGTTTAGATGTGACCCAGGCAACCCCCAGGCACAGGGCCACAACGGTGAGCAAAAACAACTCGCTGCTCTCGGTGGCGGCAATGTGCTGAATCAGCCGGGGCACCACCCAGCGGCCCAGGGCAATGGATCCCGCTAAAAACAGCAAAAATTTGAGGGCTGCTAGGCCCAGCGCCATGCCGATCGCATCGGGCTGGTTGAGCACCGGCAAGACCGCCAGCATCAGACCCAGGGCAATGTCTTGGGAAATCAGTAGGCCCAGCATGACTTGGCCGTGGACGGTGGCGGTTTCGCCGCGATCCGTCAGCGTTTTGAGCACCACCGCCGTAGATGAGAGCGACAGCACTAAGCCTAGAAAAATGCCCTGGAGCGGTGAATTGGCGGTACCTGACAGCAGCGACACCGAGCACACCAGCAGCGTGGTTAGCCCAATTTGCAGCAGGCTGCCCTGGAGGGCGATCGCCCTGACCCGCTTCAGCTCCGTGAGCGAAAACTCTACCCCTAGGGCAAACAGCAAAAAGGCAATGCCCACCTCGGCCAGGGCCTGAATTTGCTCCACATCGGTCTGTAGCCCCAGGCCGTAGGGGCCAATCACCAGACCGGTAATCAGGTAGCCCAGCAGCGCCGGCTGCTTGAGGCGATGGGCAATATAGCCCCCCACGGCAGAGCACCCCAGCGCCAGGGTTAAATCCAGAACAAAATTGGGTTCAGCGGTCATACAGGCATACGGTAAAGCAGTGAAGTGGGCATAAAGCCCCCCTGCACCAGTTCACACAGGGGGGCTTTACAGCGGATATGGGGAGCCGTCGGCAGGGCCATCAGAACTGTTACTGCCCCGGCCAGATTTAACCGCAGGCGAGGGCCTGCTAGATCGCTCATGACTATTGTTACCAATAAACGTCAGGTGTGCCGCCGATTGTCTGCAACCCGTTGGCGAAAACAAGGCTGTTGGCTTGGTCACGTAGCCCCGCCCCACTCGATCGCCCCGCCCGCCGCAATGGTCTGCCCCTGTCGCCACCGTTCATTAGAATGGCCCAACCGCCAAAATTCTTACCCTCAATTCAGGCGATTGGTAAAGGTTCTGTTTAGGATGGAACCTATCCCTTGTTGACTTGTTGGCTAAACCCCATGGCTGATCGCCCTGACATTTTGTTTCTTGTGCTCGACACCCAGCGGGCCGATCGCCTGTCGTGCTATGGCTACGACAAGCCGACCTCGCCAAATCTGGATGCGATCGCCACCCAGTCCACCCGCTTTACCCAGGCGGTTTCCGCCGCCCAGTGGACGGTGCCCTCCCACGCCTCGATGTTCACCGGGCTGTACCCCTCCGAGCACACCATGGTGCAGTCCTACTCGGTGCTGCCGCCCGATCTGCCCACCCTGGCGGAGCGGCTAGAGGCCGGGGGGTACTACACCGCCGGGTTCTGCAACAATCCTCTGGTGGGGGTGATCAACAACGGTCTGCGGCGGGGTTTTACCAGCTTTCTCAACTACAGCGGTCTGCTCACCTCCAAGCCCAACCAGGCGGGCAGCCGCCCCGACCTGGTCAGCCGCTATCGCCAGTGGTTTAAGCGTCAGCTGGCGGGCGTCCTCAACCGCATTCAAGACGCCTTTGCTCGCTCCGATGCGCTGCTGGCTCTTTCCTTTACGCCGCTGATGGTGCCTCTGTGGCAAACGGCGCTGAGCTTTAAGGGCAACACCCAAAAATCCCTGGAAGATACCGCCAACTTGCTGATCAACCGCGCGGGTACTGAGGCCGACCAGCCCATTTTCACCTTTGTGAACCTGATGGGCACCCATATGCCCTACCACCCCCCCCGTCGCTACATCGAGCAGTTTGCCCCCCACGTGCTGGCCGATCGCAAGGCTCAAACCTTTCTTCAGCGTTTCAACGGCGACGTCTACGGCTGGCTGGCCCCCCTGACTGGGGCGCTTGATGACGAACAAAAGCAAACCCTCGACGGCATGTATGATGCTGAGGTCGCCTACCAGGACGCCATGCTGGGGCAATTTTTCCAGCGGTTGCAGGACTCGGGCCAGCTCGACAACACCCTGGTGATTATTTGTGCTGACCACGGCGAGCACCTGGGCGAAAAGCAGTACATGGGCCATAGCCTCTCGATCTACAACGAGCTGGTACGGGTCCCCCTGATCATCCGCGATCCCCAGCATCGGCTGAAGCAGGGTGCTGTCGTGGACGCGGTGGTCTCTACCCGCCGCCTGTTCCACACGGTGCTGGCCGCCGCTGGTATTGCCAA
Source organism: Nodosilinea sp. (assembly GCA_041739575.1). Classification (GTDB taxonomy): domain Bacteria; phylum Cyanobacteriota; class Cyanobacteriia; order Phormidesmidales; family Phormidesmidaceae; genus Nodosilinea. The sequence goes on from JBGSNT010000294.1 coordinate 8,815, forward strand.
TGATAAGGAACTAGCGCTGGATTTAGTTCACAGCCAAGGCATGGTACAGGAGCGGGACTATGTCTTTGCGGAGGCCATTCCGCCCCAGAACGTGGTCAACCTGATGCAGAAGCGTCAGCCCGAGCTGGTGAAGACCATGGGGTGCGATCGCGT
>JBGSNT010000299.1:0-8206 GCA_041739575.1 Nodosilinea sp.
CAGTAGAGCATCACCGGCTGCTCGTGGGGCACCTGGTCGAGATGCTGGGCCAACTCCCGAAGGGGAATGTTAATGGCCCCTGGAATATGGCCACCCGAGTATTCAGACGGCTCTCTCACGTCTATAAACAACGTTTTGCCCTCTGCTACTTTGGCTTGAATCTTGGCTGTGTCCCGCACGGCATAGAAGCCACGGGGAATGTTCTGGAGAAATTCGTCAACCGTCGTTTCCAGGCTAGTGGAAGCGTCGAGGGCCGGGGCTGAGGCGGCGATCGCTGGCTGGCCTATCATCCATCCCTGGCTTAGCATCAGCCCTAGGGCAATGATCAGAACAAGCTGAAATGTTTTGTTGATTCGGTTCCAAAGCATGACCAACGCGCTCCAATATGTTGCGTTAGCACCACTATCCTGCTTTATCCCCAGAACAAACTTCATTGAGCCACAAAGGTTTACTCATTGGCCTGAGGTCATCTAGGTGGTCCACCGGCCTAGGATATCCTGGGACAGATGCAATCTGGTCTACCTCTATGAATCGTTGGTATCGGGCAGCCTTGGCAGTGGTCTTAGCAGTGATGATCGGCAGTTGCTCTACAGCAGTGGTAGACCCCCAAGAACAGGGCCAGGTGACAGACCCCGCCCCAGCCGTCGCCAGCCTTAACCTGCCGGTGGCCGCCGTTGTCTCTGTGGGCGATGGCGACACGCTACGGATGGAGTACCAGGGCGAGAGTATCACCGTCCGGTTCGCCTGCATCGATGCGCCAGAGAATTCTCAGACCCCCTGGGGACCAGCCTCTACAGAACGCCTGCGCCAACTCACTCCCCGAGGCTCTACCATCCAGTTCCGCGAGGCCGATACTGACCAGTTTGGGCGCATGGTGGCGGAGATCTATGCCGGGGGCCAGAACGTCAACCTCCAGATGGTCAGCGAGGGCCATGCGGTGGTCTACACCCGATTCTTAAGTCGTTGCCCCGATACTGAGGATGCGCTACTCGCCGCCGAGGCCCAGGCCCAGCAGCAGCGGTTGAACTTCTGGAGCCAGCCTAATCCTGTGATGCCCTGGGACTATCGCCGGAATAATTGATCCGGCTGAGGCTTGGGTGATGCGATCGCAATACTGTCCAATAAACAGGCAACCTTAATCCAAGATACATGCGTCCTGGATAGGTAGCCTTCCTGAGCCTGGTTCCCCAGCGGAGGTGTTGGTGTAGTTTGCTTAGAGCAAAGACTTGGGCTGACTGGCAGGGCGATCGCCAGTGAATAATGAGAGCACGCCCCATATAGAAGATTAACCCACTCCTATATGGGGGGCGCTCTTTCCGTTGGGGGGCCTGTCTGGAACTCACACAGCCCCCCCGACTCCGCCAAACTAGCACAGCTCTCAAGGGGCCGGGTAGGGTGCGATGGTCAAAAATCCTCTCCACCAGGCGCAAAATTACGCCCTGGCCATGGGCTCACTACTGGGGGTATGGCACCCATTCCAGGCTTTGTCTTTTGGGACTCTTAGGTTCTGTAAGTGATGGGAGTCACAGTTCACCTAAAGGTTGAGGGGCTTTGGGTATAGACCATGTTCTGATGAATATGACCAGAAACTCTGCCTGCGGCCTTGGGTCTAAGGCACTATGGGGGAGGCAACAGCCACTCCTGCTAACCCAGTCAACTTATAACGCACTCCCTATAACGAAACCGCCCCCAGTGCCTTGTGCCCTGGGGGTTATTAAATAGGTGCCCTTAGAGCCCTGGCCGGGTTCGGTGACCCACCGTTAAATCTACGGTGCCGCACAGGCGATCGCCCAGTTCAGCCGCTAGTCAAGGCTGGGGCGCTGTCGGGGGGTAATAAACAGGCGCTGAATAGCCTGGGCGCGATCGCTACTGGTTTCACCCTCCGCCACCGTCCACACCGTGTCGTAGAAAAACAACGAGACTCCAGCAAAGCCCATCCCTCGTGCCGTCTGCACCTGCTGCTGAACCAGCGCCATGGGTACAGGTCGATTCTTCAAACCGCTAAGAATGCCAACGCCAGTGGGAATATGGCGACGAGCCTGCTGCAGGGCGCGATCGCGGAGGACATTGCGAAAGCTGTCCATGTTGTCTCGATAGGCTTGGATGACAAGCTCCTCGATGTACCCTTTTTCTCGCCAGCGAGGCCAGTCTTGGAGCTGATCGATGTAGGCACCGGGGGCTGGGTTGGGCGAGACCGACAGCACGGCGTGGGGTCGCCGTGCTTTTACCGTCCAAAACACCCGGTCCACAAAGGCCGTGATTTTGTCGGCTCGCCAGCGCGTCCACTCAGCATCATTGGGGTTGGCGGGCGGTGCTTGCCCTCGGTGCTCTTGCCGATATAGGTTGATCGTGTAGGGGTCGTAGCCAAACGCCGCCGGTAAGCTGAAGTGATCGTCGAGCTGTAGCCCGTCAACCGCGTAGTTGTCCATCAACTCGGCAATCAGGTCGAGAATGAACTGTTGCACCTCTGGGTGAAATGGATTGAGCCACACTCGCGGATGCCTGCCCTCCTGGTATTGGCCCGCTGCGGGCATGGAGCCCTGCTTTTGGGTCAGCCAGTTGGGATGGCGTAGCGCTAGGGGTGAGTTGGCTGGGGCCATAAAGCCAAACTCAAACCAGGGAATGACGCCGAGGTCCAGGTCTTTAGCGGTTTGAACAACTTCGAGCAGCATGTCGCGATCGCCCTGGGCTGCTTCTAAGGCGTCATTGCGCCCTTGTTCTTCCAAATCAGGATAGAGCCCCTGTTTATAGCCCGTCGCCCGTTCTGCCACCTGGCTGGGGTAGAGGGTATAGCCCCAGCTCCACACCGCTGGGTAAACGGTGTTAAAGCGTTTGTTGGCTAGCTGTTGCAGCGAGCCTTTGACCGCTTGCTCTGAAAAGAGCACCTGACTATCGACATTGGTCAGCCAGACTCCCCGAATCTCGGTGGCCGGATTGGGAATGGCCTGCGCTGGCAACAACGCAATGACGCCTGGCGTAATCCCGATCAACAGGGCTGTCAACACAGCGAAGCCTAAATAGCAAAACCGTTTCATAGCATTTCCCAAATATCCCTGCGGGCGTTTTCGTCCCTATTACCCATTACAAGGATTGCGGGTTGATTTTTTGAACGGGTCAGCCTGCTAGTCAACTGGTACACAGGTTTGAGAGAGGCTTCAGAAATTGTCTAGGCGCTGCTTGGGTCGGGAGAAGTTATGGCGAGTCTTTAGCGTCATCACCGCCAACCCCCTGTACCAAGGGCACACTGAGGGCAATCACAGAGTTTTAGACCATGGCGACTCTCATCCCCTCCTACAGCAGCTGCGCCTTTCGCATGACCAGGGGAGAGCGCCGCCTAGCCCAGCGGCTCGAAGCCAAGCTCGGATGACGATTACCTGCTCTGGTACGACGTGCCCGTAGGCCCCAAAGCCCTGCATCCCGATTTCATCCTCCTCCACCGCGCGCGCGGTCTCTTCGTGCTGGAGGTCAAAGACTAGAAGCTAGACACCATCAAGTCTGTGAACCCGGATGAGTTTGCGATGGCCCCCCAGGGCCGGTCTTGGAACATCGCAACCCCACCCTAGGGCTCAATCAAACAGGTCAAAAATCCCCTCCACCAGGCGCGAGATTACGTCCTGGCCATGGGCTCACTACTGGAGCAAGACCCAGAGCTAGTGCAGCCCGAGGGCCGCTACTAGGGCAAGCTACGCTGCCCCCATAGGCCACCATCTTCGACATCGGCCACCACCCCATCCAGACGGCCAAAGAACCGCCCCATGTGCATTACGACATCCGCTACCTACTGGTGGCCAAGACAATGGAATTTGTAATCTCTGAGGAATCCCACGACCTGACCTGGGTTCCCCTAGCAGAGGTGGCCACCATTAGCCCCTCTACAGCTCTAAGGCGGATGGCGCTTAAGCTAGAGGTGAATTGACGGCAGCTTGCCTTGAATGGCCATTGGGCGATCGCACATCCTCCCCTGGGCAACCTACCTCAAGTAGATGCACTACTAAAAAACCCCCGCTGCAAGCTCTTGAGTAGCCACAGCGGGGGTTTTCTTTAGGCAGATTCAGGGGTGAGGTCTACTCGTCCTCGTCCAGGTACTCTTCGTCCTCGACCTCAATCTCTACATCGACCTCCGCAGCAGCGCCGCCAATCTCTAATTTCTCTCTCACCTGGGCCTCAACCTTCTGGGCAAACTCAGCATCCTCAAGCAGCCGCTGAATGGTGTTGTCGCGCCCCTGGCCCACGTTGTCGCCTTCGTAGCTGTACCAGGCCCCTTTGCGGACGATCACCCCATGCTGCTCGGCCAGGTCCACCAGGCAGCCCATGCTAGAGATGCCCTGACCAAAGAGAATATCAAACTCCCCAATGCGGAAGGGTGGGGCTACCTTGTTCTTGGCCACCTTGACCTTGGCCCGAATGCCGTATTCTTCGGTGCCCTTCTTCAGGGTTTGAATGCGGCGAATGTCGAGGCGCACAGAAGCATAGAACTTGAGGGCATTGCCCCCGGTAGTGACTTCGGGGTTGCCGTAGGAGATACCAATCTTCTGGCGCAGCTGGTTCAAGAAGATGACTGTACACTGCGACTTGCCAATGCTGCCGGTGATCTTGCGCAGGGCTTGGCTCATCAGCCTTGCCTGTAAGCCCACATGGGTATCGCCCATCTCCCCTTCAATCTCAGCCCGAGGCACCAGCGCCGCTACCGAGTCCACCACCACCACATCAATCGCCGACGATCGCACGAGCTGATCGACCACCTCCAGGCCCATCTCTCCGGTGTCAGGCTGGGACACCAGCAGATCATCGACATTGACCCCCAGGGCGGCGGCATAGATCGGATCGAGGGCGTGCTCAGCATCCACAAAAGCCGCTACCCCACCAGCCTTTTGCACCTCGGCTAGAACGTGCAGAGCCAGTGTCGTTTTACCCGAACTCTCAGGGCCATAGATCTCAATCACCCGCCCCTTGGGTAAACCACCGCCCAAGGCCAGGTCGAGGGTTAGCGCTCCAGTGGAAATGGTCTCAACCTTCATGCGGGAGGCATCGCCCAGGCGCATGATCGCCCCCTTGCCAAAGTTGCGCTCAATCTGACCCAGCACCATAGTTAGCGCCTTGTCCTTCTCCACCTGCTGTGGTGACTTCTTGGGTGCATCTGCGTCTGCTTTGCTGCTTTTCCGGCCTGCCATGATTCCCTCGGTGCTGTAGAACAAGGCCTCTGAACCCCAGAACAGTTGCCTTTAGAGAATCAGTTTAGTACACTTGTTCCAAATCGCAATAGGTAGTTATCCAGACTGCAAGGGATAACTGAAACTAAGCCTCTGATTCAAGGGGATGTCAGGCTATGGCCCAACAAAGCTTAAATACGCTGATTGCGTCCTCTGGTTGGATGATGGCTGTCACCCATTGGGCGAGTGGCTATCGCTGCTGGGTCATCACCCCTGAACTAGATACCCTCACCGATGGCGAAACCTACCAGACCAGCCAGGATGCCCTCGAAGCAGCCCGTAGCCTGGTGTACTGCACCACGGGGCCACAGATCGACTTTAGCCGCTGCCGCCTCTATGAGTAGGCCGCATAAATTTAGCTCCTGCTTGAGCCTCCGCTAGCCGGGGGCTTTTTTGTGCGCCACCAGGTTTTTGAGTTCACTTGTACTATACTGCTCTAACGAGTTCCACTCCGAGGTTCAAATCCTTAGCACACGCGGCTTTTACAGGTGCTCTACCGCAGTTGCGCTGAAGGAAATTTTGCATTGTTTATCGTCACTGCTCCCGCTGGGTTTCCCTCCCCAGCGGAAGACTATGCTGAGGGGCCGCTCGACCTAAACCGCTATCTCATCCACCACCCCGCCGCGACTTTCTTTGTCCGGGTCAAGGGAGATTCAATGACCGGAGCAGGTATCTTCTGTGGTGACCTGCTGATCGTAGACCGGGCGCTGAACCCCACCAGCGGCAGCATCGTGATTGCTGTTGTGAATGGCGACCTAACGGTAAAGCGGTTCCACCTGGCCCAGGGGCGCATCTCACTGCTGCCCGAGAACCCGGCCTATGCCCCGATTGAGATTGACCACGATACCGACTTTGCCATCTGGGGCGTTGTCACCAAGGCAATTCACTTTCTGGAGGGCTCATGATAGCTCTCATAGACGCGAATAATTTCTATGTGTCCTGTGAGCGGGTGTTTAACCCCAGGCTGGAGGGCAGGCCGGTGGTGGTGCTCTCCAACAACGATGCCTGTGTGGTGGCCCGCTCCAATGAGGTCAAAGCTTTGGGAGTGAAGATGGGCACCCCGCTGTTTCAGTTGCGACCCCTGATCCACCAGCACCAGATCCAGATTTTCTCCAGCAACTACGCCCTCTATGGCGACCTATCGCGACGGGTGATGGAGACTTTGGGCCTGTTCAGCCCCGAGGTCGAGGTTTACTCCATTGATGAGGCATTCCTGTGTCTCGCGGGACAGTCCTACGAGACAGTCTCACAGGACATCAGACAGCGGGTAAAACAGTGGACCGGGATTCCGGTATCAGTCGGGGTGGCCACCACCAAAACCCTGGCTAAGATCGCCAACCACCAGGCCAAGCAGCAGGGAGGTGTCTGTGTCTTGAGAGAACCTGAGCCGGTGCTGGCCCAGCTACCGGTATCCGAGGTCTGGGGCATCGGGCGACGGCTGACCCAACGGTTAGAGGCCCAGGGCATTACCACAGCGCTCCACCTGCAACAGGCAGACCTGGCCCTGATTCGGCAGCTGCTGGGCATCGTTGGGGTAAGAACTGTTCTAGAGCTGCGCGGCGTCTCCTGCCTGCCCCTGGAGCTATGCCCCCAACCTCGAAAGAGCTGCTGTGTCTCCCGTGGCTTTGGGCGACCTGTGGAGTCTTTGGCAGAGCTGAAGGAGGCGATCTCGTTCTATGGAGCAACGGCAGCGGCCAAACTCAGACGCGATCGCCGGGTGGCCCAGGCCATGACTGTGTTTATCACCACCAGCCGCTTTCGGCCCCAGGAACCGCAGTACGCCAACTCAGAGACGCTGGTGTTGCCCTACCCCGCCAACGATACTCCAACACTCGTTCAGGCTGCGCTGAGGGCCACAGAGCGGCTGTATCGGCCTGGCTACAGCTACCACAAGGCTGGGGTGATGCTGATGGAGTTGAGCGAGGGGGCGATCGCCCAGGGCAGTCTGTTTGTTGATGAGTCTAAGAGAGAGATGGCTGGGCGGCTAATGGGGGTGATCGACTCGCTCAATCGGCGGTTTGGGGCCGGAACTGTGCGCTGGGCAGCGGAGGGATTTCAGCAGGGGTGGAGGATGCGGGCGGAGTGGCGATCGCCCCGGTTTACAACCCGGTGGGATGAGCTGGTCAAGGCTGAGTAGATGAAGGAAGCGTAGAGCATTGTCTGATGTTCCAGGGTTTTTGTGTTCTGGGGATAATCTTTACGGAAAGGGGGGCTAACTGAAGAAGTAGGTACAGTCAGCCCCACAAGAAAACTTGAGCTATGGCCCCACAACCACCCCGCAGCACCACGAAAATAATCGTAGGTCAGCGGAAAACAAATAAGTCTCTCTATATGGCCTTGGCCGGAGCAGGGTTGTTGGGCGTTGTCGCACTGTCCGCCGCTACTACTTGGCTCCTTAGAGCGCCATTTACTCCTGAGGTAGCTGCTGCTGAACCAGCGATCGCTCAGACAGCCCCAGAGACATCAGCCGTTGAGCCTGCTTCAGATCCAGATTTAGCTGCAAAATCTTCAGGGCAAAGTCCCTATGTTCAAGTAATGAGCAGCGCCGTTAGTAAAGCTGAGAGCGCTCAGAACATTACTCAATCCGCTGTATCGTCCTCTGACTGGGATGTGATTACTGCCCGGTGGCAGGAGGCGATCTACATCATTGAGCAAATTCCAGAGTCGGATTCTCTTTATGGCGAAGCTCAGGAAGAAAAAGAGGCATACCGTTTAGCGCTCTCCTATGCTCAGCAGGGCAAGCCTGTTCCCAATGCGGCTGCCACTTTCTCAGAAGCTGTTAATACCGCTACTGAAGCCTCTCAGCTTGCTCAGCAGGCCCGTACAGCTGAAGAATGGAACAACGTTGCAGAAAAGCGCACATTCCGCAACCGCTATAGGTGGCGTTGAAGTACATACGTACACTCTTGGCATAGAGTAGTTTATCTGTTCTATGCGCTAGGGCAAGTGTAGTGCTGATATACTACGCTATCCCTGGCGGCAACCTGCGGAATGTG
>JBGSNT010000313.1:0-26013 GCA_041739575.1 Nodosilinea sp.
ATCTCTTGGCTAAAGAAGGCATTTTCTCTGGCAATAGGGCAGCGACGGGGCATGGTCTTGAGACTGGCGATCGCAGTAATGAGCTGCTGATACCATTTCTGCGCCCGCTCAGGGCTGGCGTATTGAGAAAAGCTCAAAAATGCGGCATCAGCTTCGGCCCTAGCGGTGCTAGACACCTCTACCCGGTAGGTCATGGTTCTAAGGCAAGACCGTATTTCTGGTTTTGGTCTGCAACAAAATCTTCAAGGCTGGAAAAGTCGCCCCGCTCAAAGTCATTTAGGCCCTGCTGAATGCCTTCTAAGGCAGCAAAAAAATCTTCATCATTGAGGCTTAGCCCCAGCGTTAGTACAGCCAGAGCGGTGTGTTGAAGATCTTGCCCAGTGGCAGCGGCGCGTTGATGAAGCAGGTCTTCAATGTGGGGCGGCAGATCAAGGGTGATAGACACGGCAGGCCACGATCGCAGATAAGTTAACTATAGCAAGGGCCAGTCATGCAAACGGCTTGTCCACAACCACACCTCACTCTGTTGCAATGGATGACGAGTGTAGATCTAGAATGGGGCCAGCGCTGCGATCGCCCCTACACCCTCGCCCATGGCCGCCAAAGACCTGTTTCACGATGCCGTCAAACGCACCCTTGAAAAAGACAGCTGGACGATTACCGACGAACCAGAGGATGAGGTGATCACCCAATGGCAGACGTAAGCTACTACCGCCAGCTCGTTCAAGAGCTGTTGCAGGAATATAGCAACAGCAGAGCCAACAACGAAGCGGTTGAAGCTGAGGCAATTTTTAATACCGATCGCGTTGGCGTTCGCGAAGCGTTCCGAAGGAAAGCCTCTCCAGCGGAGAATCGCTACCAAGTCGTCCACATGGGCTGGTCAAACAAACGCCGTGCCTACGGCTGCGTGCTGCACCTCGACATCAAAGACGGCAAAATCTGGATACAGCACGACGGCACCGAGGGCGGCATCGCCAACGAGCTGGTCGATCGCGGCGTGCCCAAGCACGACATTGTGCTGGGGTTTCACTCGCCCTTTAAGCGTCAGTTCACCGAGTTTGCCGTGGGCTAACCTGTCGTTGCCCTCTAGCGGCTGTCTTTGCTGAGCTGGGCCGCTTTCCGCCTTAGCTCTTTGTTACAATTTGGGTCGCGCCCCATTGCGGCAGCCCCATTGCGGCAGATTCCCTAGCCGCTGATCGATGCATCTACCCAGCGAGCCTTCTAAGTCTATGAATATGGCCCAGCCCCCGTCGCCGTCTTCCCTGTCGCCGTCCCCTCGCCTGCACCGGGCCACCCTAGAACATATGCTGCAATCCCCCGAGGCTGCCACTCCCTGGACCATTGAATCCAGCGAAGAGCTGTACCGCATTCACAGCTGGGGAGAGCCGTACTTTTCGATCAATGCCGACGGCCATTTGACCGTGTCGCCTCGGGGCGATCGCGGCGGCTCTCTGGACCTGCTCGAACTGGTGGAGGCGATCAAGCAGCGCAACCTCAACCTGCCCCTGCTGATTCGCTTTTCAGACATTCTCGAAGACCGCATCGAGCGCATCAATGCCTGCTTTGCCAAGGCGATCGCCCGCTACAAGTACAGCGGCGTCTACCGAGGGGTGTTTCCGGTCAAGTGCAACCAGCAGCGGCAGCTGCTCGAAGACGTGGTGCGCTACGGCAGACCCTACCAGTTTGGCCTAGAGGCCGGGTCTAAGCCCGAGCTGCTGATCGCCCTAGCCACCCTCGACACGCCAGGGGCGCTGCTAATCTGCAACGGCTACAAAGATCGCGACTACATCGAAACCGCCATGCTGGGCCAGCGACTGGGGCAGCAGCCGATCATCGTGATCGAGCAGATGAACGAGGTGGAGATTGCTATTGAGGCCAGCCAGCGGCTCGGCATTCGCCCCGTGCTGGGGATACGGGCCAAACTCAGCACCAAGGGCAGCGGGCGCTGGGGCATTTCGGCGGGCGATCGCGCCAAATTTGGCCTGACGGTGCCCGAAATTTTGGCGGTGGTGGACCGCCTGCGAGAAGCAAACATGCTTGACTGCCTCCAGCTGCTGCACTTCCATATTGGCTCCCAGATCTCCGCCATTAGCGTGGTCAAAGAAGCCCTGCGGGAGGCCAGCCGCATCTATGTGGAGCTGGCGGAACTGGGCGCGGGCATGCACTACCTGGATGTAGGCGGCGGCCTGGCAGTGGACTACGACGGATCTAAGACCACTTTCTACGCCTCGAAGAACTACAGCACCCAAAACTACGCCAACGACGTGGTGGCCGAGGTGCAGGAGGCCTGCCGAGTGAAGGGGATTGCCGTACCGACCCTGGTCAGCGAGAGCGGGCGGGCCCTGGTTTCCCACCAGTCTGTGCTGGTGTTTGACGTGCTGGGCAGCAGCGACGCCCCCTCCCACGAGGAGGTCGAGGTGCCCGGCGACGACGACCACGTGATTTTGCGCGAGCTCTACGAGATCTACCAGAATCTCACCGCCAACACCGTGCAGGAGCTGTACAACGATGCGGTGCAGTTTAAAGAAGAGGCGATCAGCCTGTTTAACTTTGGCTACCTCAGCCTGTCGGCACGGGCGCGGGCCGAGCGGCTGTTTTGGGCCTGCTGCCGCAAGGCGCTGTCGGTGGTCAGCGACGCCGACTACATCCCCGAAGACATCGAGGAGCTCAACCAGAGCATGGCCTCGATCTACTACATCAACCTGTCGGTGTTTCAGTCGATGCCCGACACCTGGGCGATCGAGCAGCTGTTTCCCATTCTGCCCATTCACCGCCTCAACGAAGAGCCCAGCTGCCGTGGCACCTTAGCCGATCTCACCTGCGATAGCGACGGCAAGATTACCAAGTTCATTGACCTGCGCGACGTCAAGCATGTGCTAGAGCTGCACCCGCTGAAGCCCGACCAGCCCTACTACCTGGGCATGTTTCTCGGCGGCGCCTACCAGGAGATTATGGGCAATCTGCACAATCTGTTTGGCGACACCAACGCTGTGCACATTCACATGACCCCCAAGGGCTACCAGGTGGAGCAGGTGGTTAAGGGCGACACCATGACCGAGGTGCTGGGCTACGTGCAGTACAACGCCGAAGACATGATTGAGAATATTCGCAGGCGATCGGAGCGATCGCTGCAGGACAACCGCATCACCCTAGAGGAGTCGCAGTTGCTGATTCAGCACTACGAGCGCAGTCTGAGCCAGTACACCTACCTGACCTAGCTCCAGGGCCGAGCAGGCAGCAGAATTCAGAATTTACACACCGCCATAGCCTGCCATAGCTCATGACGCCTCGTTCTGGCGGATGCGGCGGCCCTGGCGAACAGGCGGCAGGAGGGCCTTGGCCATAAATTCCCCCACCCCACCACCCACCGCAGTACCGCACGCCGATTGGCAGCTGCGATTCCGTCAGCTTTCTGCCACGTTTTCTGCTAATCAACCGGCCAGAGGAATATTTCCTAACCTCTTCTTTCTCTTTTCTTAATTACATCTTAATCAAGCTTTTAGACTGCCTGGGAAATTTCCATCGCCGGGAAGATTTCCCCTCGGAAAGGGCTTTGAAATAACCTGTTCTTTACCTTTTCGAGGTAATACTTAGGGGACAACGATATTGGCTGGAGGTGAGGGTTGTATTCTACCTGGTGCATGGCTGTGTGATATATGTATCACTGGCTGGTGCATGGGTTACTACCCCTTGTGACAGTAAAGGGATAATTTTGCAGCAGAAAAGTATTCTGAGTTTTTTCAAGAAACTCAACGATTAATTCTTGGTTTGGCTGCCCCCCTTGCTACCCCATTCTGATAAGAGTTTTAGAGCTGTTAATTGGTTGATCTAGTCATGGTTAAAATAATGCCGAAATTCAAGTTTGACCTGCGCTTAGCTGCTTCGTTGCTATTGGTCGCTGGGGTTGCTGCCTGCGGCGGTACTACCACCACCGCCGACGGTACCGCTACCGACGGCGAGGCGATCGCCCTGGGCGGCAACGTGGCGCTGACCGGTGCTGGCGCTTCCTTCCCCGCTCCGCTGTACCAAAACTGGTTCATCAGCCTGAATGGGGAAGTACCCGAGCTACAGGTCAACTATCAGTCCGTGGGCAGCGGTGCCGGGGTTGAGCAGTTTACGGCGGAAACCGTAGACTTTGGCGCCAGCGACACCGCCATGAAAGATGATGAAATTGCCAAGGTGGCTCGCGGCACCATCATGCTGCCCATGACCGCTGGCAGCATCGTGTTTGCCTATAATCTGCCCGGCATCGAGAATCTGCGCCTCAGCCGTGAAGCCTATGCTGGCATTGCCACCGGCAGCATCACCACCTGGAACGATCCTTTGATCGTGGCCGACAATCCCGACATTGAGCTACCCGGCAGCCCAATTACCTTCGTACACCGCTCCGACGGCAGCGGCACCACGGCGGTGTTCACAAAGAACATGGTGGCGATTTCCCCCGAGTTTGAGTCGGCGATTGGCGAAGGCAAGAGTGTTGAATGGCCCAAGACCGGCAACTTCATTGGGGCCAAGGGCAACGAAGGCGTGACCGCCCAAATTCAGCAGACCGAAGGCTCCATCGGCTACATCGAGTACGGCTACGCTAAGCAGAACAACATTCCCTTCGCCACCATTCAAAACAAGGCCGGGAATTTTGTGATGGCCGACGATGAAACCGCTGCCTCTACCCTCGCCAACGTTGAACTACCCGAAAACCTGCGGGCCTTCGTAGTCGATGACGACGGCCCCGACTCCTACCCCTTCGTGACCTATACCTGGATGTTGATGTACCAAGAGTACCCCGATGCCCAGAAGGCCAAGGCCGTTGAAGTCATGGTTGAGTACGGCCTAAACCAGGGTCAAGAAGCCGCCAGCGCCCTCGGCTATGTGCCCCTGCCCAAGAACGTGCGCGAGCGCGTAGCGGCGGCGGCGGATGGCATTAGCCCCGACTACACCATCACGGTACGCTAGGGTTTGACCCCTAAAAGGGCAAGGCTGGGTAGGTCCGGCTTTGCCCTTTACCCTTGGTCTCTCAAAACAACTACAAGCGCAATGCAGGTGAGGTTTACGTGACTGCTGAAACGCCATCGTCTCCCCCCAGTGAACGCCAGCGAACCCCCCTTGAGAAGGGGCTAGATCGCTTGTTTGAGGGTACCACCCAGGGGTTTGCCCTATTTATCTTGATCTTGCTGGTGGCCATTGGCCTGCTGATTTTGGTAGATGCCTGGCCCGCCATTAAGGAGTATGGGCTGAGCTTTTTGTGGACCAGCAGTTGGAACCCGGTAGAAGGGCGAGAAGCCTTTGGGGTGCTACCCATGATCTACGGCACCCTGGTGAGCTCTGCGATCGCCCTCCTGATCGCCGTGCCCCTGGGCCTGGGAACCGCACTATTTTTGAGCGAAAACTTTATCCCCCTAAAACTCCGCACCGTGCTGGTGTTCATGGTAGAGCTGCTAGCGGCTATCCCCAGCGTGGTCTACGGCCTCTGGGGCATTTTTGTGCTGATCCCGGCCCTGAAGTGGTTTTTTAACCTGTTCGGCGTCAATTTTACTGGGCCGAGCATGCTGGCAGCCTCGCTGGTGCTGGCGATTATGATTTTGCCCATCATTACCGCCATCTCCCGCGACTCGCTGGCGGCTCTGCCGCCCGAGCTACGGCAGGGCTCCTACGGGCTGGGGGCAACCCGCTGGGGTACTATCTTTAGGGTGCTAATTCCGGCGGCGATTTCGGGTATTGTAGGCGGGGTTATGCTGGCCCTGGGTCGCGCGATGGGTGAGACAATGGCCGTGACCATGCTGATTGGCAACTCGAACAGTATCAACGGTTCACTGCTGGCTCCCAGCAACACTATTGCGTCGCTGCTGGCCAACCAGTTTGCTGAGGCCAAGGGCATTCAGGTGGCGGCGCTGATGTACGCCGCCTTTGTGCTGGTGATCTTGACCCTGATCGTTAACATTCTGGCCGACTGGATTGTCCGTAAACTCCAGGCTAAGTACTAGGGCAGTTACGAGGGTTTTGAGGTACTACGCAGCAACAAGAGGCAACTATGACGACGATTTCTGGGGCTCCGGGCGATACCTTCGATATTCAAAGCCTAAAGGCCAATAAATATAGCTCCCGCAATCTGTTCAACATGATCATGACGGGGCTATCTGGGCTGTCGATTTTGATTGCGCTAATTCCTCTGGTGCTGGTGCTGTTTTATGTGCTGGCCAACGGGGCCAACCGACTCGATCTCGACCTATTTACCCAACTGCCTCCCCCGCCGGGCTCCCAGGGTGGCGGTATTGCTAACGCCATTCAAGGCACCCTGATTGTGGTGGCCATTTCCACCATCATCGCTGTGCCGATCGGGGTGCTGTGCGCCATCTGGCTATCCGAGTTTGGCGGCGACGACACTTCCATTGACGAGTATGTGCGCTTTGGGGTCAACATCTTGGCTGGGGTACCCTCTATCATTGCTGGGGTATTTATCTACGGCATTATGGTACGCCCAGGCCGTCCTGGCTACTCAGCCCTGGCAGGAGGGGTTGCGCTGGCCGTACTGATGTTGCCGACAATTATTCGCACCACCGATGAAGCCCTTAAGATCGTGCCCCAGGAAATTCGCTGGGCGGCCCTGGGCGTTGGGGCCTCAAAGTACCAGACCATTCTAAAGGTGGTACTCCCAGCCGCAATTCCATCAATTTTGACCGGGGTTACCCTGGCGATCGCTCGGGCTGCCGGAGAAACCGCGCCGCTCATTTTTACCGCTCTGTTTTCGCCCTTCTGGGCCAATGGCGTTACCAACCCCATTGCTTCCCTAGCGGTGTTGGTATATAACTTTGCCACCCTACCCTTTAAGCCCCAGCAAGAGTTGGCCTGGGCCGCAGCGCTGATTCTTGTATTAATGGTGCTGCTGACCAGCATCATTGCCCGCTTTGTAACCCGTCAAGAGAAATTTTAGTAAAGCTAAGTTTTTGGGGAGCCTGAGGTAATGGTAAACACGATGCCACTGAACGGAATTGCGACCGACGTAGTGCTGCGGGCCAAGGATTGTGATATCTACTACGGCTCCTATCGGGCTGTGCGTGATGTCTCCATCGACATTCCCAAAAATAAAATCACCGCGTTCATCGGCCCTTCGGGCTGTGGTAAAAGCACTGTACTGCGCTCCTTTAACCGCCTCAACGACCTGATCGAGAGCTTTAGTCTTAAGGGGCAAATGACCTACCACGGCCAAGACCTCTACGCCTCCGATATAGACCCTGTAGAGGTGCGCCGCCGCATCGGCATGCTGTTTCAAAAACCCAACCCCTTCCCCAAAACCATCTATGACAACGTCGCCTACGGCCCCCGCATCAGTGGCTTTAAGGGCGATATGGATGAATTGGTCGAGACCTCCCTCCGCCGAGCCGTGCTGTGGGATGAGGTGAAAGACAAGCTGCAGGAGAGCGGCTTCTCGCTTTCGGGGGGTCAGCAGCAGCGCCTCTGTATTGCCCGCTCCATCGCCGTGCAGCCCGAAGTGCTCCTGATGGACGAGCCCTGCGCCGCCCTAGACCCGATCTCGACCCTAAAAGTCGAGGAGTTGATGAAGGAACTGGTGCAGAACTACACCATCGTCATTGTCACCCACAACATGCAGCAGGCAACCCGCGTAGCCGATTACACGGCTTTCTACAATGCCCAAGTCGTGGAAGGGGCCGGGGGTAAGGTGGGCTACCTGGCTGAGTATGGCGAAACCGAAAAGATCTTCAGCGACCCCGACCAGGAGTCTACCCGCGACTATGTCACGGGCCGCTTTGGCTAACGCTAGATTTTGGTCGAATCACCATTCCAAAGCGGCGCTGGTAGGTACATTTCAGCCATCCAATACTCGGCCATCCCTAGAGTGGATAGCGGTTCCGCTGCCTCTCTAGAGACGCTGATCCTGAACTCAGGTTCCCCTAAAAAAAAGGGGCAGGCTCTCGCCTACCCCAACTCATCATGACGTTCTCTCAAGCGTTATTCCCTCGGACAGGAACATTTGGCCCAGGCGGCTAAGCCTCGGCAGCTTCGATGGCTGGGCTTTCAGTACCACCCAGATTGATTTTGACCACCTTGTTGCGGGCTTCCACCACCTTGGGCAGGGTCAGGGTCAGCACGCCGTGGTCAAAATGGGCCTCAACGTTGTCGTTTTCTACCGCGTCGGGCAGGTTGACCATGCGCTGGAAGTTGCCATAGCGGGTGTCGTCGTAAAGCACCTTGTCGCCCTCTTCGGCAGCGGGCTGGTGACGGGAACCCGAGATCGATACCACATCGGCACTCACCTGCACGTCTAGGTCAGCGGCGGCTACTCCAGCCAGATTGGCGGTGAGCAGGAAATCGTGGCTTCGGTCGACGAGACGAACAGCGGGTGCCCAATCAGTTTTGGTCAGGGCTTCGCTGGTGAGGTCGCCAAATGCGTCATTGATTTGGCGGCGCATGGCATTGATTTCAGTAATGGGATCTAAATAGCGACGAATAATCATGGATTCTAAACCTCCTGGTACTTGCCTTTTCAAACTGTTGAAATGAGTCAGGTCAAGCGTTTTAGCTTTCAATCATTACAGTTACTATGGTGCGCCAAGACCACCACAGTCTCCAGTGGTAGGAACCCTACTGCGGTGGCGAACTTCCCTCCCGTACCGCCCGGTGGGGGTAACCGTAATCGAGCCGCTAGCCCGCCGCTCTGGGCCTCGGGCCGTTACAGCAGCAGCAGGGCAAAATAGTTGGCAATCAGCTCGTCGGCACTCAGGGTGTCGGCCGCGCCCAGTAGCGGAGTTTGACCGGAGGAATAGCGACGGATTCACCGCTGGACCTGCTCTAAAAGTACCTTCAGCCACGGGGCAAATGCACCCTAGTACTTGAGGGCTGAAATATACCCACCATGCCAACTCCCCTGCCCCCCTATGTAGCTTCCCCTAAGTTTTAATTTGCCGACCGACCCACCGGGCCACGTTGCTAAAACCGTAACCCCAGAGGGTTTTCTTATAGTTCATTGATAGATTTTGAAAGGACGGGGGAAGTACAGCCGACATGGATAGCCAGGCTACGGTCAGTCAGCTGGGATTCCCCCCGCTGACTTTTAGGTGTGAGATTAACCATGAACAAGCGAGTATTTTCTGCCCTGGTGGGGGCTGGCCTATTGGCCACTTCCCTGAGTAGTGGGGCAAGGGCGGGAGAACAGGCGATCGCCCAGGCCCAGCCAGAGTGGTACAACTGCCTCACCCGCGAGGTGTTTACCCCTGAAAAACAGACCTGGTGCGATCGCTGGAGTACCCTGCAAAATGGCACCTACCGGGTGCCCATCGGTTTTGACTCCGAGCCCGAGCTGGTCACCGTCACCCTCGAAAATGGCCAGTACGAGCGTCCGGGGGAACTGATGGTCAGCCTTGCCAACGAGCCCAACTGGATGGCCTTTGGGGACATCGACGGCGATGGCAAAACCGACGCCGCGGTCATCTTCGGCGTGGCCCAGGGGGGCGGCACCAACCTGGTGACCTATCTAACCGCCGTGATGGATATTGACGGCGCCGCCCAGGCCCTTGGGCCGGTGGCGCTGGGGGAGCGCATTCTGCTCAATGGCCCCACCACCATCGAAAACCAGCGAATCACCGTGGCCCAGCTTACCCAAACCGAGATCATTAACCGCAGCTTTGTCACCGACGGCACCAGTCTCACTGAACTGGCCCAGCTACCCAGCCCAGAGCGGGCCGGGGTGCCCGATGGCACCGTGGTCTTTTCCCAGACTGCGACCTACGCCGTGCGGGTGTTTACCGTAGCAGGACAGCCCCGCATCAACCTGTTTAATCGGACTACCGGCCGCCAAGAGCTGTATGGGGTAGGGGCGATCGCCACCTCCTCCATCGCCGGCAACGCCTTTGCCTATGCTGGCTCTCCCTCTGAAGCGCGGCCCGCCGTGGGGGTGAGCGTGGCCAACGACGGGTCTCAAATCCTGGCGGTAAACGACATCGTGCAGACCGACTTCGCTAGCGTCACGGGCACCGTCTCCTACCTATCCCGGATTGCCATGCCCCCCAATGCCCTGTTGGAGGTCACCCTGGTGGATGTCAGCCGAGCCGATGCACCCGCCATCATCCTGGCCTCCCAGGCGGTGGTGTTTGGCGGGCGCCAGGTGCCGATTCCCTTTGAGCTGGTCTACAACCCCGAGCAGATCGATCCCCGGTTTTCCTATGCGGTGCAGGCCCGCATTACAGTGGATGGCCAGCTGCAGTTTATCAACACCAGCCGGGTTGCCGTGATCACCCAGGGCAACCCCACCGAGGTTGCGGTGCAGGTAGACCCCGTCTCCCGGTAGCCCCATCGCCGGTGCGCTCCTTCCCTGGGGGCGGAGCGCCAGAACAACTTGGAGGATAGGCCGCCCGCATTTCTCTACCCCCAGATAGATATTGGCGGACCCCAGGGAGGGGGCTTGTTAAACTAACGGCAGCCGCGACAGTGACGGTCAAAGGGACTGTTTCCTTTAGCCAATAGCATCTTCAGCGGCCTGTTGTTCTATCCCAGCCTGCCTGTGACTGTCCAAGAATCTGCCCCGACCCGCTCCCCCGTAGCCCAGCAGGCACCCCGGCCCATGGTGTCCTTAGTCTTGGAAGAAACCCAGGTGCTGCTGGACTGGGCGGCAGCGGTAGAGCAGGTGGAGGAGACCTACTTTGGTCGGGGGCAACAGCTGGCCCAGCGACTGGGTGCCCACTACCGCCCCGATGGCCTAACGGAATTTGGCTTTTGGACCCCCGAGCTGGCGGCGGAGGTGATTCAGTCGGAGCGATCGCTGGAGCTGGAAATTCTCACCCCGCTCCAGCCCATTGACTTTCGGCAACCTCAGCAGACCCTGCAGTTTCAGCGCGATCGCCTACCCGTCATGCAGCAGGGGGAATACGTCTGGGCAGTAGCTGCGGGGGTAGTGCCAGGGCAGCGCGATCAGGCCGGTAGCTTCTACTGGCTGCGCTATGTCGATGCCGAAGAACGCCTCCACTACATCCGCGATCCCCTGGCTTACTCGATGCCCTACGGCGTGTTTGCCCCCGCCGAGGTATACGACATCGATCGGCTTCAGCGGCAGCGCACCGACCTGGGCTACCTGGCCCACAGTGGCATCCCCAAGGCCGACCCCAGCGGCGACCCCAGTAATGACCCTGGCGCGGCCCTGCCCCCGACAGAGGAGCCCGACGGCATTCCCCGTGTCCCTCCCCCCACCAACATTCTGCAACTCCATGTCAAAACCGCCTCCGCCGCAGGCAGTCTGGAGGGGCTAACCCGCATTTACCAGGGCATTTCCGCCAAGCTGCTGGCGGGGGAAGTGTTGACCGCCGCCGAGATGGCCTACGCCGGCTACGAGGCCGTCCAGCTGCTGCCGGTAGAGCCCACCATTGAGTACCGCCGGGAAGACACCAGCAGCGAGCATGAGTTTTTTGCCGTCTTCGAACATGACGCCCTAAAGGGTGCCGTTCACGGCAGCGAGGGGCCAGCCCTCAGTCTTCCCATCACCGTCACCCTGCGCCAGCCCAACACGCAAAACTGGGGCTACGACGTGCCCATTTTGGGCAGTGCCGCCACCAACCCAGCGGTGCTGAGCAGCCTGCGCCCCGACGAGGTAGTCGATTTTATCGCCACCCTCCATAACTTTTCCACCGGCCCCATTCAGGTGATCTACGACCTGGTCTACGGCCATGCCGACAACCAGGCGCTAGAGCTTCTGACCCAGCAGTTTTTCAAAGGGCCAAACATGTACGGCCAGGACCTCAACCACCAGCTCCCCCAGGTGCGGGCGATTTTGCTGGAGATGCAGCGCCGCAAGATCGACACCGGGGCCGATGGTATTCGAGTCGATGGCGGGCAGGATTTTCGCTTCTTTAACCCCCTCAGCGGGCGGGTCGAACAGGATGACATGTACCTGCTGGCCATGAGCGATGTGGTGCAGGAGATCGGGGGCTACCAGCGCCGCATGTTCACCATCTATGAGGATGGTCGGCCCTGGCCAGAGCCCGGCTGGGAAGAAACCTCGACCTACCGCGAGCTGTTGGAGGCAAAGCCGGGGTCCTTTCAGTGGGGGCCGCTGATCTTTGCCCACAATACCCCCACCCTGAAGGGCTTTTGGGATCGCAAGTGGCAGCGGGTGTGTGAGGTGGTGGCCCAGGGCGATCACTGGATTACCGGCTGTGGCAACCACGACACCGTCCGGCGGGGCAACCAGATTGACCCGGATGCCGACATCAATTGGAACCTGGGCGATACCCTACCCGCCGCCCTCAACCAGGCCTACAACAACCCGGCCAGCCTGCTATGGGTACACGGGTTTAGCCCAGGTCTGCCGATGGATTTTCTCAACGCCAGCCTGGAGACTCCCTGGGGCTTTTTTCGCAACACCGACGATCGCTACGGGGTCAAGGTCGTCTCTGAGGAGGTCGGCTTTCTCGACTGGGAAATTGAGCCGGAACTGTACCTTCAGCCCTTCGCCTTTCCCCAGCTAAAATCCCTGGGCTTTGAAAGTCTAGAACAGCTCAAGGACTTTACCAAGGCCCTGCGCGATGCCATGGTCGAAACCGACTACAACCTAGAGGAGGTCGCCCTCCTCTGCCAGGGCTGCTTAGGGGAGAACGCCGACGGCAGCCAGTGTCAAATTCCGACCCTGGGCGAGCTCAATGAGCCCCGCCTGCCGAGGTTTTTGGCCACCCTGGATGTGCCCAAGCTGAAGCAGTTTGCCATGGCATTTATGGAGGACGGCCACGATATTTGCAATGTCTCCCACTATTTTGAGCGGGCTAACCCGGCCAGGACAGCCTTTGGACTAGCCCTCCGGCAGTTTCGCCAGCAGCGCCCCTGGCTGCGGGAAAATTTAGAGGGACGCGATCGCTTTAACCGCATCAGCGACGGCGATCGCACCCTGTTCTACGGCCATCGCTTTGAACCCCTACCCCCGAGCGATGGCCAGGCCCAATCGACCGCTGCACCGCCTGTCCCTCGGGAGGTGGTCATGGTGGCCCATATGGAAGGCGCACCCACAACGGTAACCCTGGGCGATTGGCTCCAGCTCGACCTCGACCAGTGGCAGGTCGGGCTGGCCTCTCCGGGGTTAACGGGGCCATGCCTGCCCTCAGATTTGCGCGCCTTCGAACTCCACGATGGCGAGGGACTGTTGTTAATTCGGAGGGAAGAGGGCCAGTAGGCTGTGGCGTAGGTGGGGTGACTATGGCCAATAGCAAGGGGCAGAGGAGCTTGGGAGCCGGGGGGACGGAACGGTAGCTAACCTTCTGCCCAGCAGTATTAAGGACGATTCTGGCCACGAAAGTATCCGAGATTTTTGCTTCCTCTCAAGGGCGCAGGCCCTGCGCCCCTAGCTTTGGGTATATTCTGGCCTAGAAACTCTCTAAGCCGACTCGCTTGATTCGTCCTTGCCCTGGGCGGGCGGATGTTTGAGAAAGGGCCAGGTAAAGAAGAAGGTGGTGCCTGCGCCCTCGGTGGACGTGAGCCAAACGCGACCATCCTCGGCTTCGACGATTTTTTTCACCACCGCCAGACCAATGCCAGTGCTTTCAAAGTCGTCGCGAGCCTTGAGGGTTTGAAAAATCGTGAAAATTTTGTCGTGGTACCGGGGGGCAATGCCGGGGCCATCGTCCGCCACGGCAAACTGTAGCCACTCGCCCTGGTCCTGCCAGGTGATGCGCACGGTGCCGCAATTGCCCTCCGGGCAAGCTTCACCAACGCGGTGGTGGTGCTTAATGGCGTTGTTGATCAAGTTGGCAAAGACCTGGCCCAGAGCCGTTTTATGGCTGTAGAGGGTGGGCAGGTCGGCGGGAATTTCGACCGCAAAGCTGTCGGGCGGGGCGAGGGAATCGACCACGTTAGCCAGCAGCAGGTTGAGATCCACCGCCACAATGCTGCGCTGGCGACGGCCCACCCGAGAATATTCCAGCAGGCCGTTAATCAGCCCCTCCATGCGCTGCACCCGGTTGCGCAGCAGCTCGAGCTGGCGGCGATTTTCCTCCGGAATTTGCCCCTCCAGATCCTCCCCGATCCAGTCGGACAGGTTAGAGATCGCCCGCAGGGGGGCCTTTAAATCGTGGGAAGCGACGTAGGCAAACTGATCCAGTTCGGTGTTGCGGCGCTCCAGCAGGGCCGTGGTGTGGGCCAACCTCAGGTTAGCGCTAGCCAGTTCGTCGGCCCGGCGGAGCAGTTCTTCGCGGGCGGCTTTGCGGTCGTTAAAGTCCTCAATAATGGCAATCAGCGCCGAGGCACCCAGGGCGTCGTCACTTTCAATGGAAACCGTCACCAGGGTCCAGATGGGGGTGCCGTCCTTGCGCAGGTAGCGCTTCTCAAACTGACAGGAGGCCTGCTCTTGCCGCATCAGCTGCTGATAGTAATACTGATCCTGAAATTTATCCCCTTCGTAGGTAATCGCCTCAAAATGCTGGTCGATCAAGTCCTGGGGCTGATAGCCCAAAATTTCGCAAAGCTTTTGGTTAACCTGGATCCATCGCCCCTCTAGACTGAGCCGAGCCATGCCCACCGCCGCCTGCTCAAACACGGCCCGAAAGCGGGTTTCGCTGGCCCGCAGCGACAGCTCTGCCCGCTTGCGCTCGGTAATATCCTGCATCACACCGACCATGCGGTGGCTGCGCCCGTCCTTAACCGCCGCCACCCGACCATAGACACTGACCCAGTGCAGGCCACCGTCGGGCCAGCACACCCGGTACTGACCAGCAAACTCGGTTTGGGTAGCGATCGCGCCATTGACCAGTGCCTCTATGGCGGGCAGATCGTCAGGGTGAACTCGTTCGGCCCACACCTGGGCCGTCTGGGGGAGATTGCCGGGCTCTAGGCCTATAATGCGCTCGGTCTGGGGGGACCAGAGCTGGGTTTCATTGTCCAGATACCAGTCCCAGGTGCCCATTTGGGCAGCGCTGAGGGCTAGATTGAGCCGCTCCGCCGTATCTTGCAAGTCGTCTTTGGCCTGCTGTAGGGTGGTGCGATCGCGCCGCTCTTGCTCCAGCAGGGTTTCGATCTGCTGCTTTGCCGCTTCTAGCTCAGCGGTACGGCGCTGCACTCGATCTTCCAGGGTGGCGTTGAGCTGCCGCACCTCAGTCTCAGCAGTACGCAGGCTGGCTTCGGCCTGCTTGCGATCGCTAATCTCTGCCTGCAACGCCTGGTTCATATCCATCAGCTGGGTGGCGTTGGGCAGTGCCAGGGCCAGCGGCAGTCGAGGCACCAGTTCCAGCGCCGTAAAGAGGGACAGCAGCGCCGTCACCGCCTTCACCGTGCCCGACACCCAGTAGGTCGGAAACCACAGCGTCCACACCGCCAGCAGGTGGGTCATGCCACAGGCCGCAATAAAGGCCGCAAACAGCCAAAACAAGGGCTTAAAGGGCACGTCGGAGCGCCGTCGCACAAAGTACACCAGCGCCCCGGCAATCAGTGCGTAGGACAGGGCAATCAGCGCGTCTGACAACAGATGGAGCCACACCAGCCCAGGCCGCCACAGGTAGCAGTGGCCATGGGGAATAAACGGTCCCGACAGCAGAGCCTGCAGTGATTCAGCCATGGCGCTGTCCTTTCCTCCGAGAGAGGTTTTCTGAAAATAGCTGAGCCTTAAGGGGGCCAACCGTTCTGGCATACCACGACCCTGGGGCGAACAGAGTCTATCTTGAGATAGAGGCCTCAGTTCCGGCAGGTATGTCCCTGGGTACGTGTTCGCCCCCTAGGGTTAGCGCATAATTAGCTCACCTTGGGACAGATCACCGCCCCAGCGCCTCTTCCTGATTTAGTTTTTTCCCGTCTCAGTTTTTTCTCGCCTCAGGCCAAGGAGGCTATCTATGACAGACATTCGCATTGTACTAATTGAAGACCACGACTTGACTCGCCTGGGCCTCAAGGCCGCCCTAGAACGCACTCCGGGCATGACCGTGGTGGGCGAAGCTGCCGACGGTAGCCGGGGACTCAGCCTGCTCGAGACCGAGCAACCCGACATCGCTATTGTCGACATCGGCCTGCCCGACATCGACGGCATCGAGCTGGTGGAACGACTGCGACAATCCCAAACCAGCCCCGCCAAACCCTCTCCCCGCGTGCTGATGCTGACCATGCACGACAGCGAGGCCGCTGTCATGGCCGCCTTTGCCGCCGGAGCCGACTCCTACTGCATGAAGCAGACCGAGCTAGACGACTTGATCGTAGCGGTGCGCGAGACCTGTGAGGGCAACTCCTGGATCGACCCCGCCGTGGCCAGCGTGGTGCTGCGCCAGGTGCGCAAAACCCCCGCTGGGGCCCTGACGATGGGCAGCCGTACCGTCTCCATTGAGGCCGTAGAACCAGAATTTGAGCAAATTTTAGAGTCCTACCCGCTGACTGAGCGCGAGCTAGAAATTCTTGAACTCATTGTGGGTGGCTGCAGCAACGCCGAGATTGCCGAGCGCTCCTATATCACCGTAGGTACGGTGAAGACCCACGTGCGCAGCATTCTCAATAAGCTGGGCGTAGACGATCGCACCAAGGCAGCGGTGCGGGCTCTGCGATCGGGATTGGTAACCTAAGCCCTGAGACAACCCTAGGGATTGCCCGTCAAATCCAAGCCATGTCCAGACGTTGATCGGTCGAGAGATGCTGTGGAGAAGCTACGGCCCTCGAACTGGGCTTGGCAAAAATTGTTTGGCTGTGTCCTTTAGAGTCATGGTTAAATGACTTCACAACCGTTCGCAACCCTGAGATCCAAGGCTTGTGGTTGGTTGTCAAACTCCAACCCAATCCTATGAAAACCTCCGCCTCCGCCTCACTGCCTACGCTAGGTCAGCTCCAGCGAAATTTGGCCCAGCAGTTTCAGCAGCTGTACCGTAAACAACTAAACCACGCCCCCGGCAAAATCACCTGCCAGATCATCGACGAAAAGCTGCTACTTGTCATCGAAGACTCGGTCACTAAGCCCGAGCAGCTGCTCGTCGACGATGGTCAAGCAGAACTGGCGGAAAAGGTCAGAGATGACCTTACCACTGCCCTGAGGCCGCAAATCATCTACTTGGTAGAAAGCGCCCTAAACCGCCAGGTCGTCGATATATTGACAGATGCCACCCTGGCCACCGGGCGCACCAGCATTGTCATTATTCTCTCTGCCCCACCCGCCGCCCGCGCCACCGCTAAAGAGGCTAGCAAATAAACTACATCTAAAGTCCAGATGGGGACGCTTGGCCTGTGGCAAAGCTATAGCTGCCAAGCTGAGCCTAAGCACCTACAGCTTCGTCCAGTGAAGCAATTGGCTCCCTATAGGTTCGATGGGGCACTAGGCGACCGAGGTGGGCACCCCCATAAAGCTTTGAATCAGGTGCTCTAAGGGCGAAATGAAAAAGGGTTTGCTGATGTAGCCATCAAACCCAGCGGCGAGAATTCTCCGGCGATCGCCCTCGCTAGCCAGAGCCGTCACCGCCACCACCGGTATCGATCGGGTATCGTCATCGGCCCGCAGCTGCTGAATCAGACTGTAGCCATCCACCTCGGGTAGATGAATATCCGACAAGATCAGGCTAGGACGCTGTTGCCGAGCCGCGATCAGGGCCGCTAGCCCGTCGGCGACAAAGCACGCCTGAAAAGACAGCTGCTCTAGAATGTACGCCATCAGGATAAGGCTATCGTCATCATCGTCAACCACCAGCACCAGGGGCGGCTGAGGGCATAGGGCGCTGCGAATAGAGGTTAAATTCTGCACAACCACAGGAAACATAGACTCCTTGTTGGGGCTAGGAATGACAGGTGGGTTAACTAACAACCTGCTGAAGCGGCATTCCGCCCGTGGTCCGAGGAGCACGTGTAGGGACTGGCTTAGAGACAATTCAGGTCTGCGATGAACCCTGAGCCTGGAAGAGACAGGCAAGAGCTGCGGCAGAGCTAGGAAGAAGCACAGTTTTTTTAGCTTTGCTTAATCGTTTGGCCATCCTAGCACAGCCCTACCAGATATAAGAGACCATGACCGTATTTGCAGTATTTAACCAGGCTGGCTCTGGAGGGTAAGTCAGGCATTTAGAAGTCGGGCGCAGCTTTCTTCCCGTCCTCCCAGCCCCCAGCCCCAAACCGACAGGTTTGTTAGACTATAGAAATTCCAACGGTATCGCCCATCACTCCCAAGGATTCTCTGGCATGACGGTTGCACCCCTGCTAACGACCCCGCTGCTCAAAACCCAAGATCTGCTGCAAAAGGAATACTCGGCACCGCGCGATCGCTTCGATAATTCCTGGGAGGCCACTCTGTCAACATTGCTAGGGTTGGGCCGTGCCGCCGGGGCCGACTTCATAGAATTTTTTCTAGAGCGAAACAACTACATCAGCTGCCAGGCCGAAGAAGACGCCATCACCAGCCTCTCCCCGCGCCTGGTGACCGGAGCCGGGGTACGGGTGTTTCGCGATAAGGCCGACTGCTACGTCAGCACCAACGACCTCACCTTCAGCGGTCTCAAAGCCGCCCTCGACAAAGCTCTAGCCATTATGGGGCTGGCCCTGCCCGGCCCCAGCGCTAACCTGGCTGAAATTAACCTGGAGCTGCTGCGCGACTACGCCACCGCCAAGGGCAAAGACAGCTGGCTGGCCCAGTGCAGCTCGATGCAGGAAATGGGCGATGTGCTGCTGGCCGCCAATGCCGCCCTAGCCAAGGAAGCCAGCCACGTGCAGTCGCGCCGCGCCGTCTACTTCCGCGATTGGCAAGAGGTGCTAGTGGCCGCCAGCGACGGCACCTTTGCCCGCGATATTCGCCTTACCCAGTCGGTGGGCTATAACCTGCTCTGCGCCGACGGCGAGCATCGTTCCTCAATTGGCCAACGGGCTGGCGACACCAGCAACCCCGCCTTTCTGCGCGGCTGGGACTACGCCTCTACTGCGGCTGAGGTGGCCGAGTCGGCGGGCAAAATGCTCTACGCCGACTACGTCGAGTCGGGCAGTTATCCGGTGATTATGGCCAACAAGTTCGGCGGCGTCATCTTCCACGAAGCCTGCGGCCACCTGCTAGAGACCACCCAGATCGAGCGGGGCACCACCCCCTTCATCGACAAAAAGGGTACCAAGATTGCCCACGAAAACCTCACCGCCTGGGATGAGGGACTATCCCCCGATGCCTTCGGCACCATCGATATGGATGATGAGGGCATGCCCGCCCAGCGCACCCTGTTGATCGAAAACGGCATCCTCAAGAACTTCCTCAGCGATCGCGCTGGGTCTATGCGCACCGGCCACCCCCGCACCGGCAGTGGGCGACGCCAGGGCTTTACCCACGCCGCCGCCTCTCGCATGCGCAACACCTACATCGCCCCCGGCGATTACTCACTGGATGAGCTCTTTGCCTCGGTCGAGAAAGGCATCTACTGCAAGCAGATGGGCGGCGGCAGCGTCGGGGCTACGGGCCAGTTCAACTTCGCCGTATCCGAGGCCTACCTGATCGAAAATGGCCAGGTCACCAAGCCCCTCAAGGGCGCGACGCTAA
This sequence comes from Nodosilinea sp., assembly GCA_041739575.1. GTDB lineage: Bacteria > Cyanobacteriota > Cyanobacteriia > Phormidesmidales > Phormidesmidaceae > Nodosilinea. The sequence goes on from JBGSNT010000313.1 coordinate 19,451, forward strand.
TTGGCGAAGCCACCGAAATCATGGACAAAATTTCCATGTGTTCCAACGACTTAGATCTGGCGGCGGGCTTCTGCGGCTCCATCAGCGGCAGCATCTACGTCACCGTGGGGCAGCCGCACCTCAAGGTTGACTCGATTACCGTCGGCGGCCGGTAGGGTGGGCAAAGGGCCTGGCCCGTGCCCATCGCGGTTTTATGATTTGATGGGCACGCTTCGCTTTGCCCATTCTACCGATCTCCCCCACTCACTTCACCCCCCCAATCACTCCCCCATGCCCACCATTCAAGACATTGCCGCCTACGCCGAGTCCAGCGCCCAGAAGCTCGGCATTGCCAAGTACGACGTCTATGGGTCCTCCGTCGATGAGACCAGCGTCCAGGTTGACAAGGGCGACCCGAAACAGGTCAAGGCCTCGAACCGCTCCAGCGTGATCGTGCGAGTCTGGAACTCGGACGGCAAGGTAGGGGTGACCTCCACCAGCGATGTGGACCCGCTGGGGATGGACTTGGCCCTGAAAACGGCCCAGGAGGCCAGCGCCTTTGGGGTGGGTGACCACATTCCCGACTTTAGCCCCGAGGCCCTGGCCCCTACCGCCGATGTTCAGGTAGACACCCTGCCCCCGGTGCCCGTCGGAGATCTAATTTCGACCCTGGTGAGGGCGGAGAAGCAGCTGCTGGAGGCCCACCCAGCGATCGCCAGCGTGCCCTACAACGGCCTGGCCCAGCGCAGTATCGATCGCTTTTACCTCAACAGCGCCGGGGCATTGCGCCACGAAGCCCGCTCCTACGCGTCGGTATACCTCTACAGCAAGACTGAGCAGGAGGGCCGCAAACCCCGCTCCGCCGGGGCCATGCGGGTGAATCGGGGGCTACCTCTGCTCGATCTGGAGGGCTGCCTCAAAGAGGCTACGGAAAAAACCATTAGCCACCTCGACTACGACAAGGTGGCCACGGGCAAGTATCGGGTGGTGTTTTCGGGCGAGGCCTTTTTGAGCCTGCTGGGGGCCTTTTCCAACATGTACAACGCCCAGAGCATTCTCGATAACCGCAGTCTTTCGACGGCAGATTCCCTGGGCACCTTGGTGGCCTCGCCGCTGCTGTCGGTGTACGACGACGCCCTACACCCCGAAAACGTCAGCGCCGAAACCTTCGATGGAGAGGGCACCCCGACTCGCCGGGTGCCAATTATTGAGCAGGGTGTGCTGACCCAGTTCCTCCACAGTGCCGGTACGGCCAAGCGCATGGGGGCCATCCCTACGGGCCATGCCAGCATCGGGGCCAAGGTGTCCGTCAGCCCCAGCTACTACCAGGTGCTGCCGGGGGCTGAGGCCAGTAGCGAGTTCAGCCTAGAACAGGCCGAAAACTTGATTTTCATTGACGATCTGCAGGCCCTCCACGCCGGGGTCAATGCGCTGCAGGGGTCGTTCTCGCTGCCCTTCGACGGCTGGCTGGTGAACAAGGGCGATCGCGTCAGCATTGAATCCGCCACGGTGGCAGGCGACTTCCGCGACCTGCTCAAGGCGATCGTCCACGTCGAACCAGAGGTGGAAATCACCCCCGGCGGCCTTTGTCCCCGCATCTGGGTCGAGAACCTGTCCATCACTGGTGAGGCCTAGGCGACAGGCTGGGCCCCAGGGCAGCCAAGCGATCGCCGTCTTCTAGCCAGGGTATAGCCAGGGCCAGATCGGTTAGGACAGTCAGCAACGCCATCTGAAGCGCTGGCTATATTTACCCCAGAGCATCCTATGCCGTCTCCCCCACCGTCTCCCCCGCGCTCTGGCTACACCCTGCCGGTATTCGCCTGTGCTGGGGCCATGGCGGCAGCCCAGTACTTGGTTCTGAGGGGCGATCGCGCCCCAGAGCCCAACCCAAATCCCCCCGCCAAAACCATCACCCTCGACCTGCTCAACCCACCCCAAGCGACCGAAATCCCCATCGATCAGATCGCACCGCTGCCCGATGGCTCAGTGCTGGCCATTACCCACAGCGACCCCGGCGACAACCTAGATCTCACCCGCAACACCCCGATCTGGTCGGTGGTAGCCTGGGGCAGTGGAAAGCAAACTGAACGGATTCTCTTGGTGGGGGGAGAAGGCGTTGGCAAACAGATCGACCAGGACCAGGCCCCAGCCATCTACCGCTACGCCAGGGAGTTGATCACCCACAACCTGACGCCGCTGATTCCCGAGGATAGAGCCCTTTGCGTCACGATCATTTTGCCGGAGGGGCGATCGCTGGGCGATCGCACCTCCAACGCCGCCTTTGGGGTGGTCGAGGGCCTCTCCCTGCTGGGCACCTCAGGTATTTCAGAACCCCTCAGTGCCCCCGGTCAACTCCACCAGTCCAGGGAAATTTTGCGCGAAAAATCAGCCCAGTATCCCTACCTGGTTTTCTGCCTGGGCGAGAACGGGCTAGATCTGGCCGTCAAACTGGGGATTAATCCTGACTGCCGGGTGAAAACCGCCAACTGGCTCGGCCCCATGCTGGTAGAAGCTGGTCAGCTGGGCGTCGCCGGTGTGCTGCTACTGGGCTACCACGGCAAGTTGATCAAGCTAGCCGGGGGGATCTTTCACACCCACCACCATGTGGCCGATGGTCGCCAAGAGATTCTCGCTGCCTACTGTGCCGTGGGAAATGTGCCACTGCCGATAATTCAAGAAATTCTTAAGGCCGAAACCGTAGAAGCCGGGCTGGGGATGTTGCGGGATCACGATGGGGCAATCGCTCAGCAGGTTTACCAACACATCGTTGAGCGCATTGACGAGCGGGCTGCCGCCTACGTCTATGCCCACGCTGGGAAGCCTCTAGCGGTGGGAACGATGGTGTTTGACCGTCAGCGGCGAGTGGTGGCAAGGAGCGATCGCGCCCAAGTTCTGTTCAAACAAGTTTTGGTAGACTAAAAGGAATATTTTTTTACATAACTCCTTTAAAGTCTTATTTTTTACTCGCTCCCCTTGCTCTAGGGCAAGCCACATTCGTTTCCTGTCACCGGCTGCATCCAGGCTCTCGCCAGGCTTAGGGGCCATTAGCGTCCCAGGAGTTCCCATATCTCCCCGTTCCCTAAACTCGGGGTTCTCTGATCACACCCCCAGTAGTATCCCGCAGGTGCAGGAAATAGTTTTCCTAGTGGTACTACCTCTATCCTGAGTCCACTGCCCTCACCTCCGAGCCCACCTTATCTGCAGGATTAACCCGTGACCCTTCAAACTGAACCCACCACCACCCTTGACGAAGGCTCCCTCGCCGAAGTAAATCGCCAGATGCTAGTCATCCTTGACTTTGGCTCCCAATACTCCGAACTGATCGCCCGCCGCATCCGCGAGACCGAGGTGTACTCTGAGGTGCTCTCCTACCGCACCACCGCCGAACAGCTCAAGCAGCTCAACCCCATGGGCATTATTTTCTCCGGCGGGCCTAGCTCGGTCTACGATAACGGTGCGCCCCACTGCGACCCAGCCATCTGGGAACTGGGCATTCCGGTGCTGGGGGTCTGCTACGGCATGCAGCTGATGGTGCAGCAGCTTGGCGGCCAGGTCGACCGGGCCGAGCGCGGTGAATACGGCAAGGCGGCTCTCTTTATTGACGACCCCACCGACCTGCTGACCAACGTCGAAGACGGCACCACCATGTGGATGAGCCACGGTGACTCGGTCAGCCTACTACCCGAGGGGTTTGAGCTGCTGGCCCACACCGACAACACCCCCTGCGCCGCCGTGGCCGACCACACCCGCAAGCTCTACGGCGTGCAGTTTCACCCGGAGGTGGTGCACTCTAAGGGGGGCATCGCCCTGATTCGCAATTTTGTTTACCACATCTGTGAGTGCCAGCCCACCTGGACCACCGAAGCCTTTGTGGAAGAGGCTATTCGGGAGGTGCGGGCGCGGGTGGGCGACAAGCGAGTCCTGCTAGCCCTCTCCGGCGGGGTCGATTCGTCCACCCTGGCCTTCTTGCTGCACCAGGCCATTGGCGATCAGCTCACCTGCATGTTCATCGACCAGGGCTTCATGCGCAAGGATGAGCCCGAGCGCCTGGTGAAGCTGTTTGACGAGCAGTTCCACATTCCGGTGATTCACGTCAAAGCGCGCGATCGCTTTCTGGCCCAGGTCGCGGGTATCACCGACCCCGAGGAAAAGCGCAAGCGCATTGGCCACGAGTTTATCCACGTGTTTGAGGAAGAATCGAAGCGCCTCGGCCCCTTCGACTACCTGGCCCAGGGAACCCTTTACCCCGACGTGATTGAGTCGGCCGACACCAATGTGGACCCCAAAACCGGGGAGCGGGTGGCGGTGAAGATTAAGAGCCACCACAACGTCGGCGGCCTGCCCAAAGACCTCCAGTTTAAGCTGGTGGAGCCCCTGCGCAAGCTGTTCAAGGATGAGGTGCGCAAGGTCGGTCGCTCCATCGGTCTGCCCGAGGAGATCGTGCGGCGGCAGCCCTTCCCCGGCCCCGGTCTAGCCATTCGCATCATCGGCGAAATTACCGAAGAGCGGCTGGAAATTCTTCGCAATGCTGACTTTGTGGTGCGCGACGAGATCGCCAAACAGGGCATGTACCACGATTTTTGGCAGGCCTTTGCGGTGCTGCTGCCGGTGCGTAGCGTCGGTGTCATGGGCGACCAGCGCACCTACGCCTACCCGATCGTACTGCGCCTGGTCAGCAGCGAAGACGGCATGACCGCCGACTGGTCGCGGGTGCCCTACGACCTGCTCGAGACGCTCTCGAACCGTATTGTCAACGAGGTCGACGGGGTCAACCGAGTGGTCTACGATATCACCTCGAAACCACCTGGCACCATCGAGTGGGAGTAGAGCCCTTGTATCGCTGGCTTCGACTCCGCTCAGACAGCGATACAGATCAAGTAGCCGTAGGGTGGGCAGTGCCCACCAGGTTTAAGTCATTGATGAGATAGCTGAGATGACCCAAGCCAAGCCCAAACTCGCCACCTTTGCCGACTATCTAGCCTTTGACGATGGCTTAGATAGTCGGTGCGAGTTAACCTATGAAGCATTAATTGAGCTGCCGCCTGAATCCGATGAGCACGCGCTGATTTCGCGCGTGCTCATCGCGCCCTCTCAGAGATTGTCGGGTTTCGGCGAGTGCGCACCCAGTACGAATGGCGCGGCATTCCCGAATATTGGATTGTTGACCCTCAAAGACAGTGCGTCACGGTGCTGTCCATGGTGGATGGAACCTACGCAGAATCGAGCTTTACTGCCGACGAGGTGGTTGTGTCGCCAACCTTTCCCAACTGGCCGTTAACGGTGGCAGAGATGTTGATACCCTAATCGGTTTGCTAAAGTGCTCCCGGCAATACGCCAAGCCTGTTTTCACCAGGGACTTTGACTGTCAACTCGGGCCATTCATAGCCGTACTGATAGGGAGAATCGTAAAATCCCGTATTGTTACCTCGCAGGCATAAAGGCCGTATATCCTAGAGATAGGCTTCTTTAGAGGCATTGCCCAATGACCCTACAAGAGTTGATACAGGAAGCTAGAAGACTGAGTTGGCAAGAGCAGTTCCATTTGGCAACCCGCTTGTTGCAGTGGGCTGAGGCTAATATGCCAGACCAAGCGACGGTTCAGCCATCATCGCAGCGCCAACCCGATCTGCACCCTGGCGCTTTTGTCGTGGCAGATGACTTTGATGAGCCCTTACCCGACAACTTTTGGCTAGGCGAAGGATGAAGCTCTTGCTATTGCCAGTTTCACTCACTCATATCACTGAGCTTGATCAGTTGCCCTGGCATCACAAAGACCCGTTTGATCGTCTTCTCATTGCTCAGAGCCGAGTTGAATCAGCGACGCTTGTGTCAAAAGATCCGGCTTTTAGCCAGTACGACTGTAAAAGGCTGTGGGAATAACGCCAAATCCAAATTCAGTTAGTGTTCAAGATTCAGCAGCCATTGCTCCGCTAGATTGGGAGATTTAAGCTGCACCGTAGATAGATGGGCGTACTCCGGTTGCTGAAACAAGATGGGATACTGTCTACGCCTTTTCCGGTAGGTGCGCAACAGCCAGACCAAAATGGAATCGCGGCTGAAAAACGATTGTCGAAACGTTTCGCGATTGCCGTTCCAAAGCTCTTCTTGCATTAGCGATCGCCGCCAGGTGCGCCGCAAAAGCCGCCCCATCACCAGCCAAAATGGATAATCCAGAAACACAACCGTATCGGCTCTGCCCCAAACAATGTCGCGCACGGCACTGTAGTTGCCGTCTACAACCCAGCGATCGCCGCTCAACGCCGTCGTCACGCGATGGCGAAAGACTTGAGGCTCCGCAGGGGTCCAATTTGGCTCCCACTGCAAGGCATCTAGCTCAATATGGGGGATTAGGCAGCGCTGAGCAACCCGTCGCGCTAGAGTTGTCTTACCCGATCCGGTAGTGCCAAGGATCGCTATTCGTTCCATGCAATTATCCATTCCTGAGCCAGCAATTCTCATTATGGAAATTCAACTGGTATCGGGAGGGATCTCTAGCTCCAACCCCTGAAGCATGAAAGTCAGCAGGTGGTCCCAACTCTCGAAATACAGATACCGGGTCAAGGCCCGCAAATCGTCAAAAAAGG
>JBGSNT010000322.1:0-30105 GCA_041739575.1 Nodosilinea sp.
TGCGATCGCACAGTGTTGACCAGGTTAACCATCTGCTGCGTTATAGTCATTGGCAACCCAAACTGATTCAGCTTGAGCCGGGTTTGCTCGATACTCAATATTTAGTGGTTCAGGTCGGTGGCATTCAATTTGCCAGGGTTACGGTCAATCTAGCGATGATGCACCGCAGCGGGTCGCCCCATCGCACCATCACCTTTGGTCTTCCCCTCGAATTAGACCCCCACTATACCTGGTGCGGCCATGCCCTCGCCCCTCAACAAATCTTGGTGTACCACGCTAACCAAGATGCCACTCTGTCGGGCGGAACCTCTAAGGATTTTGCCATTATCTCTCTCAATATAGACGACTTCATCGGGTGCGGCATGCCTGAAGATAAGGCGCTTTTTGATCGCGTTTTTGCCGAGAAAACCCAATCTCTCTCCGTCAACCAAATGGCTTTTTTGCGGGTCAAGAACTATCTGCTCGATCTTTTCTCAATGGCCCAAAGCAATCCCGACAATGTCATCCACCCGACCATGCAAGCTATCATCCACAATGATTTCTTGCCCCTCCTTTTAGAATGTTTAAGTACCAGCCAAAGTATTCCAGAGTCTATTTCTACGCGCCGCTATCAACTCGTTAAGCAGGCCGAAGATTACATGCTGAGCTATATCGATCGGCCCCTGACCCTGCAAGATCTCTGCACCGCCATCAATGCCAAAAGCCGCACCTTACAAATGGCATTTTTAGAGGTATACGGCGTTAGCCCGATGAGCTATCTCAAGATTCAGCGACTCCATGGCATACGACAGGCGCTGAAAACCGCCAACCCCAAAACCGCTACCGTCCTGGGTCTAGCGACCCACTGGGGGTTTTGGCATATGGGCTACTTCGCCCACGATTACAAGCAGTTATTTGGCGAGACTCCGTCTGCAACCTTGAAACAGACCTGGGAGTAGGGAAGGGGTGTATCCCACGTTTGCCAGTTGATGCCCTCATCCCCCAACCTCATCGTGCGTCCCATCGAGCTGTGTACTGACAAAAATGGCACCCGTCAGATTGGCTTCGGTAAGGATGGTGCTGGTGAGGTCGGCCACTGTTAAGTTGGCACTAGTCAAATTGGCTCGGGTGAGGTCGGCCCCAGCTAGGTTGGCCCCGGCCAAATTAGCTCTGGTGAGGTCGGCCCCCGTTAAGTTGGCCTGGGTCAAATCAGCGTGGGTAAGGTCGGCGGCGGCTAAGACCGTGTCTGAAAAGTTGACCCGTTGCAGTTGGGCATAGGGAATCTGCAATTGGGTTAGATCAATCCCATGTAGATCCAGCCCCTCCAGCTTGCACCCCGCATCACACAGGGTTTCTATAGCTCTAATTCTGGAGAGGCTGTGGACAATGCCTGCCTGATTGGCGGTCATCAGCGTTTCAAAGGCCTCTCGATTGGTTTGTTCTTGCCGTCGCTCACTCTCCAGCAAAAACAGCAGCGCCGCCGTGGTAATGCTGTAGGCTTCTAGGTTGTCAATGCTGAGCAACGACCCCGGATCTTGGAAGAAGCAGCCTTCAGCATGATCTAGAACACGGCAGGTTTCAAACCGATCGAGCGTCCCCAACAGCAGCAGGGCGATACCACTGGCCAAGCACAACCGAAACTTAAAGGATCGATCGACCCGCCGCCAGAGGGGAGACAGCTTGCGCTTTTGCTGTTGTTCGTACCAGGCTCTGTGTTTAGGATGGGCCATGGATCGTCAATTGGCTATGCCGCCACTGTTTCTTGCTTGGCGAGTTTCTTTTGGTACAGGTTGGAGTAGATGTTACCCGCGACGGAGGAAAAGACCGCGTAGGTAGCGATCGCCGCCAAAATGCCAGGGTCAGGAAAGTTGGCTGTGGCCAGGGCCAGGGCCAACCCCGCATTGCGAGTGCCATTGGCCACCGCAATGGTCAAGCGGCTTTCGGGTTCTGGTCCACCCAAGAAATGCCCCGCCAACAGGCAGGCCGTGGCAAATAGCACCGCCCCGATCACGGGTATCAGCCCTGCGGTCAGCACCTTGGGCAGCGCCACCGCCAAAATCACCAACACCAGCCCCATCAGCAAAAAGCTGCCCAGCTTAAACACCGGCTTTTCTAAATCGTCCGCCAGCTCGGTAAACCATTCGCGAAGGGCCAGCCCCACCCAGATAGGGGCTAGCTGAGCTAAAGCGACCTGCTTAAAGACCGTGGCCGGGGCAACAACCATGTCGTTGGGGTAAATCTGGGCAAAGATGAGCGCCCAGAGCGGCACCCCCACCACCGCCAGCATGGCCGTCGTCACTTGAAAACTGCCCGCCAGGTTGGGCAACGCCCGCCCCTTGAGCAACTTGCGATAGATCATCGGCGCACCAGGGCAAATCGCCATGGTGGCCAGACCGACCTTCACCGGAAAACTCATCGGTAGCGCCTGGTTAATCAACATTGCCGCTAGGGGCACCACCACAAAGGAGGCCAGCAGACACCGTACCAAGAGACCGGGGCGTCGCCAGAGATAGGCGATATTCGCTAACCCCTGGGTCAGCCCAATCGACAACATCAGAAGAAACAGCGTGATCTGAGCATAGTTGCCCACAAGGGCTTTGATATCGAGTTCTATGGGCATTTTCTACCGCCTCCTAAGAACAAACCGAGCAATCACTATCGGGGTTAATCGCGCAGACTACTCAAGCCAACGACCTCAAGGCTAGTTTTGGCAGCCTCGAACGCTAATGTTGTAAGCAATGTTATTTTCGCCACCGACGCTGGTATTGATGAGAAAAGGCCGCTCACCGGTGGGGGAAACAAATCTGCGAGAATAGGTCTTGTCTTTCTCAACGGCAGCCGAGGCAGAAAACACGTTCGCCTGGGACCCATCGGCATATCTGAAGTTAACGTCTATGGTATAGGTCGCATTGTTCTCAGGGACAAACGTCACCTCATAGTAATCAATTCTGCCGTTGGGAGGCACGGCAAAATCCAGGTGAATATTGCCAGGCCCAAAGAGCGAAAACTTAATTACCCGCCGAATTTGAGATTGCCCCGTTGTTACTTCTAGAAGGTCGATGCAGGCTTCAACTGGACTGGTTTGGGTAATGGCCTGAGGAGCCACGTCAGCCTTAACATCGGCTCCAAGCAGGCCCGTCAGCGATCCTAAACTGCCGATTAGCACTAGCCCAACTAAGTAGCTTGTCTTCATGGTGTTGTTATTTCCTTTTGGCCAAGTTATGGCCCAAATTTATTTTTTTGAAAATCTGATCATAAAAAGCAAATTCAAACATCCGTAATGCATTGGCACTGCGAATAGCTGTATCCTACATGGCTGACCTAGTTCAGAACCTGTTGTTTAACACAAAGTCAGTTAACATATGTGTCTCTACGCCTCTGGCTCTAGCCCTAGAGAGTTTTCTAGGGCGGCTAGGGCGATATCAGTGATAGCTTTAATACGGTAGCGGCAGGCCTGGGTTTCGGTCGAGGCAAAGGTGCCGTTTTCCCAATATTTATTGCTGCCTGCACCGCCGCCACAGAGGCCAAAATACTCGCAGCTTTGCTGGCACAGTTCAACGCCTTGCCGCATTTCCCGATAAATGCGCTGAAACTTTGGCGTTTGGCAGGCTGCTGCAAAGCTAGTGTCGGCCACGTTGCCGAGCACAAAATTGCCGTAGTGGTCGCTGGGCATTGACAGCAGTTCGGGGTCAAAGGTGGCGAAGTTGCCCAAGTGATCGATGCTGACAATGCGAAAGGGGTGGTTCATGTCGGTATTATGTAGCCGAGCGTTGTTGTACACCAGGGAGCAAATCGACTCGAACTCGCGCACCAGCAGGGGGCCATTGGCCTGGGCTACCAAATCCCAAAACCGCTGCATAAAGGCCCGGTAGCGGGCTTCAATGCCTTCGCCCTCCAGGGAGGATTGGGTGTGAACGCCTTCGGTTTCTTCCATGTTGAAGCCGACATTGGTAATGCCCTGATCGACAAAAAACTGGAAGATCTCATCGGGGTAGTCGAGGGAGTCGGCGGTGAGTACGGCGATCGCACTCAGAGGAATCTCATTCTTTCGCAACAGCTCGATCCCTTTCACTGCACCAGCATGACTTCCCAAACCTGTGCGAGTTTTACGGTGGGCATCGTGCAGAAAAGCGGGGCCATCAATGCTCACCCCCACATGAACGGGGTAGCGCTTAAATAAATCGCACCAGGCCTGGTTAATTAGTAGCCCATTGGTCTGAAAAGAGTGGTTAAAACAAATATCTGTGGGCTTGTGGATTGCGGCCAACTGCTCAATCTGGGCAAAGGCCGCCTCGTAGAAGGCCATACCCGCCGCCAACGGCTCCCCGGCGTGCCAGCAAAGGCTGAAATTTGCCTTGAGAAACGGGCTTTCAAACACCCGCTTAAAAATCGGTTCAATCAGATCTAGCGAGAGCTGATGGCGCTGCTGGCGATCGGGCAGGTAGCAGTAGTCGCAGTCCAAATTGCAAAACGACGTGGGCTGAATCACCACCAGCTGAATGGGGCCAAAGGTGGATAGGTCTACTGGAGTGACCCCAAGTCTAGGGCTGGGATCCGGAGAGATGGAGAGCATGGCGCTGGGTTCCTGGTAACTGGCCATCAATAACGATGTTCTGGGGTGTGTTGAGGTTGAGCCCAACGCACCGCTGGAGTAAGGCGGGGTGCGCCACCCTAAGCGATAACGCACCCGGACAATTCAGGTTTAGTAATTGCGCCAGTTGGCAAAGCCGCCGCCGTCGCCCCAGCCATTGCCCCAGGCGTTGCGGTTTACAAAGCCGCCGCCGTGGCCATCGACCCAGCCGCCCCGAGCGCCGTCGGCCCAGCCGCGCCCGCCGCCGCCATTGGCAAAGCCAGTGGCCAGCAATGTATCGGTACCGGTTTTGGCGTCTGCGGGCAGTTGCTCAGCCCTGGCTTGTAGGGCGGCAGACAGGCGCGATAGGCGACCTTCAAGGGTGGGTGATGCGGTGACGGGGGATGGCGGGGCAGGGGCGACAGAGTCTGAACTCTTGGCCAGCGCTGCACTGGGAACGCTGAGCGCAGCCAGGGTCATTAAAAAGCCGACAAAACTAGTGCGGTTGTTGATAGCCATAGGGTGAGGTACTGAAAAACGTTTACAAACCAAGGTAACGGAGCAGAGTCAGGGTCGATCGCCTCGGGGAATACCGCAAACTCGGTGATGGTGTAATGCTAGGGTGGGCAATGCCCACACCCCCCAGCGCCCGCCGCCGCTAGGGCATCGCCGGGGGCACCTGGGCTCGCTGAATCAGCACCGACTGAAAAAATTCGGTAATCAACTCCTGGGGTAGGGGCACAATGCCATCGGGGCCAAACCAGCGATTGACCGTGGCGGTAGCCTGGGCATCGCCACTCACGTACCCCTGCAACAGGCCCGCGATCGCATAGTCGACTGTATTTAAAAAGGAGGAGTTATTCTCTGGCACCATGCAGGCAATGCCGTAGCGCTCGTAGGGGACCGCCGGGGCCAGTTCGTACACCGCTGTGCCGCCCTTTTGGGCCACCAGCCCGCCCAAGACCACCGAGTCTCCGGCGATCGCCGCCACATCCCCCGCTTGCAGGGCCGCAAAAGCCGATTCTGGAGACTCTAGCGGCACTAAAATGGCCCTGGGCTGCACCAGCGCCATCACCTGTTGACCCAGGGAATTTTGGATTACCCCAATCCTTTGCCCCACCAGCGACTGGGGGGTGCCCAGGGTGCTGCCCTCCTGGGTGAGTAGGCGAATGCCCGACAGCCCGTAGCTGACGGAAAAGTCCACAAAGCGATCGCGCTCCCAGGTAAATTGGGTATCGCAAGAAATATCGATCTGGCCACTGGTCAGCAACGGAATGCGATCGCTCAAGCTTGTGGCCTCCCGCCGCTGCACCACCACCTCACGGCCTAGTTCTGCCGAGAGCTGAGCCTGAATGCGGCTGACAATATCCACGGAATAACCAACCAAATTGCCGTCGGCATCAATATAGGAATAGGGCACCGCATCAAAACTTGTGCCTACGGTTAATACCCCCGTGCGGGCTACTTTTTCAATCACCGTTTCAGCCCAACTTGGCCCAGCCGTAGCCAGCGTTAGCACAGTACCCAAGAGGGCGATCGCGTACTTTTTCATAGGGTGTTTCTCAAAAAAGGTTGTTAGTGGAAGGAAGAGAGCCCCCCAGGGACTCCCCATGGCGATCGCTAGTTCGCTAGCCTAGGGTCTAGAATCTTGCCTCCGCGACCAATATCGAGGCCAGGCTCTTCGCTACCTAAGTGTTGAAGCTGCACTTAACGCACTATTGAAGCCTGGGTCAACAGGCCAAGGCCATCAGCCAAAAAGTTAATTCCAAACCACAGGCTTAAAGAACCGACGTCCCCTGATGGCCACTGCGCCATCACAAACATTGACAAAACGACACCTACAACACCGCTCAATAAACTACAGCCCCAACCCGCCTGGGGCCTCATGTCAAAAGCACCCAGAACTTGGATTATGCTCTGAGCAAAAATGCTGAAACCAACCGTTAGAGCTAAGGTCAAACCAGGGATAACAGGAGATAACAACACAAAAATCCCGGCCTGAAAGTACAGAATACCCAGCAACAGTTTCCAGACAAAATATCGTTTCTGACGACACTGAAAAGCATAGGCCGCCTGCCCACAACCAGCAAGCAGGAATAGCCAGCCAAATAGGAAGCTGCCAGGGATAGTCACGGTGGAGTGAAAGCCAATAGCTACTATGCCCAGCAGGATGAGTAGAGTGCCAAGCCCTATTCCCCAACCTATAACCTGGCGCTGCTTTGGCCGCATCGTCATCCCTAATCCCATAGGTCAAAATTCCTCGCTAAATCCCTTGTATCAGTGACTATCGCTGTCTATACCCTTTGTCACCCACTCTTTAAAATGCAGATGCCCTTTTCTGCTCAATCTGACTGATTTTTTCATGTAGATTTATAAAGAACTAGGCAGTCCTAATGGAGATCTAATGAGCCCTATAGTTCGATTATCGGTGGAGCTGCCCTGGACAAGTATCCAGAAAACGCATCTATCCCGATAACTTTTGTAAGCCTCCAAGACCGATCGGCACTGGTTCGTTAAAGGAGGAGAGCTTCAAAGCCTATAGAGTTGAGCAATTCAGCTATCGAAATGGGGCGAGTTGTGAAGCCCGTCGCCACTGCCGGGGTGGTCTTCGCACCTAATCCCCGGTGAGGGCGTACCCAGTTATGGATCAGGTGTTGAACCTCCAAACTCCGCTGTAACCCGGCAGTGGTCTTGGCATAAAGGTTTTGGCGTCTGCGGTAGGCACTACACCGTCGCCTGAGCGCTGCATTTTGCGCTGCATTATGATTTGCATGCACCTCAGCCGTCGGACTAATCGCGGTGAAGGGATGCTCGACCTTGAGCCAGACGACCCGGCGTTGGCCTTGAGAGCCTTTAATAACGTCCATCCACAACTCTCACTGGGGGGAAGGTTCTCGCCTACGCGAGTGTAAAGCTCATCTCCTTCCAGCGTAATCTCGCTGCCCTCAGGTGCGGGGGGAGACCAATGCTCGCTCTGACGAGCTAACCGCTGCTCCCATCGCAGGATGGTGGCATGGGACTTGTGGTACACCCGTCCTGTGGCCCGAGCTCCCATCCCTTCGGTACGGCTATTGAGGGCATATTCAACGACGCTAGACGGCGTCCGGAGTCGGGCCATTGGGGTTCCCGTGCGGTCATTAAAGTTGTGGCTACAAGTCCGGCAACGGTAGTACTGCACAATCCGGTTATCGAGCAGACGACGAGTCCCATTCTTGACGACGGATTCGCTCTGACAGTGCGGACAATGCATAGGCAAATGGCTCTCTACACCTATATTCTAGCCATCATCCTTTAACTGACCAGTGCCTACCACCCTGACAAGCCGTCGTTGGGCATCCCAAATCATGGGCTCAAAGCCCTGCCTCAAGCCGCTTTCTAGCTGTCGAACTCAGGTTAGAGTGGGGGAGGATGTTTCGCTGCCCACCCCATGGTTACCTCTCAGGCCTCCCTCTTTGCTGCCGCTGTGCCCGTCGATCGCATTCGCTACAACGATCAGGGGCTGGTCCCCGCCATCGTGCAGGACTACCTCGATGGCACCGTGCTGATGATGGCCTGGATGAACGCTGAATCGCTGCAAAGAACCCTGGACAGTGGCGAAACCTGGTTCTGGAGTCGATCGCGCCAGGAGTTTTGGCACAAGGGGGCGACCTCGGGCCATGTGCAACGGGTGCAGTCGATCCGCTACGACTGTGACAGCGACGCCCTGCTGGTTACCGTTGAGCAACTTGGCGATATCGCCTGCCATACCGGCGAGCGCAGCTGCTTTCACCAGGTGGATGACCACCGGGTGGCCCCCCCGGCGGATACCCTATCTCAGGTGTTCGGCGTGATTTGCGATCGCAGAGATCACCCCCATCCCGATTCCTATACCTGCAAGCTGCTGGCGGGGGGCGACAACAAAATTCTCAAAAAAATCGGTGAAGAGGCCGCCGAAGTGGTGATGGCCTGCAAGGACGATGACCCAGGGGCGATCGCCGGTGAAGCTGCCGACCTGATGTACCACACCCTCGTGGCCCTGGCCCACCACGGGGTAGATGTGAAGGATGTGTACCGGAAGTTGCAGGAGCGGAGAGGGTGAGAAGGTTTAAGTTTTGAGTTCTTGCAACAACAGCTGTAATTCAAAACTCAACCTTCAAAACTCAGAACTTTCCTTAACTTGCATTATTCATCACTTGGGGAAATGCCTGTCATTCCCGTGGAAACGGGAATCTAGCTGAAACAACATACTTTCGAGTGGATCCCCGCCGGCGCGGGGATGACAGTCGCTCGCTGCCATCCTTGTGAATAATCCAGGTTAAGCCAGCGGCGTTTTCGACGGCATCCCCGGCAGGCGAGGATACCTGTCCGAGGTGCGTTCCACCTTAGTGAGGATGACGTTGTGACGAACTCCCTCGGTGAGGGGGGTAGTCTGCGATCGCACCGCCAGCAGTTCCCCCCCCAGACGCGGCAGGATAGCCGTCAATCCAGCCTCCTCCTCGGCCGACCACTGGCCCCGGTAGAGCACCGCCTGGCCCCCCAGCTTCAGTAGGGGTAAAGCGTACTCGGCGCAGGTGTTGACCGGCCCCACGGCCCGCAGCAGGGCCAGGTCAAAGGCCTCCCGGTGGACGGGCTGGTGGGCCACCTGCTCGGCCCGCTGGGGCAAAAAGCTAACGTTAGTGAGCCCTAGGTTTTCGCAGACGGTTTCGAGGGCGACTAGCTTTTTTCGGGTGGCGTCGAGCAGGGCGATCGCCCAGTGGGGAAAGGCCAGCGCCACGGGCAGGCCGGGAAATCCACCGCCGGTGCCGATGTCTACCACCCGCAGGGCGGGCACCGGTTCCGGGGGGCTGAGCCAGGGTTCAACCCCCTGCAGGGAGTCCCACAGGTGCTTTTCCCAGAAATCCTCCGGGGTGGTAATGCGGGTGAGATTGACCTGCTGGTTAGCCAGCAGAATGGCATCGTAGAGCCGTTGGAAGCTCTGCTGCTGGAGATCCGTGGGCTGCCAGTGGAGGGTAGTCTGCCAGCGATCGCCGTAGGTCGGGATCATATCCATGGGCTTACCGTTCCCCTAGGGCGGGAGACAGGGGGGGTGGCAGCACGGGGCTCAGCCGACCGTGCTCAAGGTGCCAGCAGCGATCGGCCAGATCCGCCAGCTCATCGGCATCGTGGGAGACCACCAGCAGGGTCCAGTTTTGCTTGAGCTGCCTGAGCAGGGCGGTAATCTGCTGGCGCATCGACCAGTCTAGGCCCGCCGTAGGCTCGTCTAGCAGCAGCAGGTAGGGCTTACGAATCAGCTGTACCGCCAGCGCCAACCGCCGCTGCTGGCCGCCGCTGAGGGAGTGGGGGGCGGTGTTGAAATCCAGGTGGTCTAGCCCCACCGCCTTGAGGGCCTGCTCAATTTCGTCACGGGCCAGTTCTGGATGCCCTAGCCGCAGTTCCTCCAGCAGGTTATGCCCGCAAAAATGGCGTTCGGGAAACTGGAACACTAGCCCTGCCAACTGCTGCAGCGCCTCTGGGTCCAGGGTTTGCTCACGCCACTGAATACTTCCCGCTGTGGGCTGGGCAAACCCTGCCATGATTTCAAGTAGGGTGCTTTTGCCCGATCCGCTGGGGCCATAGATCAACCCGAGTTGCTGGGGAGCTAGCTCCAGGGAAATTTGGTTGAGGATAGCCCTCGGGCTAGCTGGTGGATGGTAGGTGAGCTGACGAAGATAGAGCATTCAACCCCAGAAACAAGACGGCAGACTATGGCGGGAGACTATAGCGGGAGATTATTATGGCAGGAAATCGACGGCGGCCCTATATAGATGGCGATGTCCTCTTCAGTGTGCCCTACTGGGTCAACCTTGGAGGGCCCGAGGTGGCGACAGCACCAATCTCGCTGCTGGGGGCAAGGCCACCGCTGAACCGGGACGGATTCACCAGGGTTAGGCTAGGCCAGTGTAGCTTCTGTAACATTCTCCCTGCAAACGCCGATGGAATTCATCACAATTGAGCTGTCAGGCATCAGGATAGTTGAGTGAGCAGGCATTCATTCCTTTAGGTCCTACGGTTTGTCGAAGTTTAGGCATAACAAATACTTCCCTATGGCTTTTTCTCTGCACCTCACCCCGACCGGCCTTCGTTCGCGCCTTAAGGCTGCTTTGGCAGGCACGCTGACAGCGATGTTGCTGGGGCTAGCACCGCTGTCGGCCCAGGCGGGCGACCCCTTTCGCACCAGCAGCCCCCACGCCATTGGCGATCAAACGGAGGCCGTGTTCAACGCGCTGTTCTACGAGGGCAACTACACCGCTGCCCAGACGCTGGTCGTCCAGGCGATCGCCGCCGAACCCGACGAGCCCATGAATTACGCCATTGCCGCCGCCTTGGGCTATCTCAACAATGACCTCGATGGGCTGCTGCAACAGGCACGCCAAACCCAGGAGACGGCTAAGGCCCTGGGAGCGACCGATCCCCTCCGGGGCCACCTCTATACCGCCGTCGGTGTCTTTATGGAAGGGGCCTACGTTCTCCAGACCCAGGGCATTGCCCGGGGCACCCCCACGGCTCTGCGACTGCTGCAACAGGTATTCAGCGAGCTAGATGCGGCAGAGGAGATCGATCCCACCGATCCAGAGCTCAGTCTGCTGAAGGGGTTTATGGATCTGCTGTTGGCGGTTAACCTGCCCTTTGCCAACCCCGACCAGGCGATCGCGCGGCTTCAAAATGGCAGCCCCGCCTACCTCTCCCACCGGGGGATTGCCATTGGCCTGCGCGATTTAGGTCGCTACGGCGAGGCCCTAACGGAGGTCGATAAGGCCCTGACGGCAGCCCCCGACAACCCAGACCTGCTCTATCTCAAGGCGCAGATTCTCTACCTACAGCAGCAGCCAGCCGCCAGCTTGCCCTACTACGAGTCGGCCCTCGCCTACGCCGACCAGCTGCCGGTGTCCACCGCGCGGCAAATTGCCTTTGAGGCCTGTCTGGCCGAGGGCGTCGAAAGCCAGTCCTGTGCGGAGCGATCGGGCATTAATCAGAGCTGAGCCTCGAAAGGTAAGGCAGGTTAAGCCCTATGCTGGGTAATGCAGTGTAGGGCTTAACTATGCAGGTTGAATTTCGCGAGTGCGACTTCTTTAACCTATGGATCTGGTTGAAGTTTGAGACGGTGCCCTCCAGCCTGGAGCAGCAGTACGTTGACGAAGTCTTTTCATCCTGGTTCTTTTTGGGCAAACTGGGCGGGTTTAACGCCGAAAACCTGCAGGTGCAGGATACGGGCCTAGACATCAGCTACCTGCCCTACGACCCAGACCAGTTGGGCAACAGCATGCTGTCGGTCATGCACAATATGGGTGAAGTCCAGTACCAGGGGCTTTGGGCCCGCTGCTGGTTTGACCTTGGCACCAGCGACGCCCTGGCCGTCGATGTGCTGATCAACGCCCTGGAGCAGTTTAGCCGCGAGTACGTGGTAATTGAAACCTGCTATATCGGCGGTGAAAACCCCGACTGGCCTATTCCTGGTAGCGGTCAACCTGAATTTATTGACGAGGACGCCTAATCCTGGTTCAAGGGCCGACTTGACGGCCCTTGAACTAGAGGCAACGTCGCTAGCGGAACATGCTGCTTACGGAGCTTTCTTCGTGGATGCGCCAGATCGCTTCCCCCAGCAGATTGGCCATCGACAGCACCGTGAGTTGGTCAAACTGGCGAGCCGCCGTCATCGGAATTGTATTGGTGACAATCACTTCCTCAAACAGCCCTGCCGATAGCCGCTCCACCGCAGGGGGTGAAAATACCGCATGGGTGGCACAGGCGTAAACCTGACGGGCGCCTTCCTGCTTGAGGAGCCGAGCACCCTCGCAAATGGTGCCCGCCGTGTCGATCATGTCATCGACCAGGACAGCCGTTTTGCCATGAACATCGCCTACCACGTTCATCACCTCGGCCACGTTGTGGGCCTGCCGCCGCTTGTCAATGATCGCTAGGGGCGCATCGTTGAGTTTTTTAGCGAAGGCCCGGGCCCGGGCTACACCGCCCACATCGGGGGAGACCACCACCAGGTCTTCGAGGTTTTTGCTTGAGATGTAGTCGATCAGCACCGGGGTGCCGTAGACATGGTCGCAGGGGATATCGAAATAGCCTTGAATTTGGGCGGAATGCAGATCGATCGCCAGTACCCGGTTAGCCCCCGCCTTTGTCATCAGGTTGGCCACTAGCTTAGCGGTGATCGACTCGCGGCCAGCCGTCTTGCGATCGGCCCGAGCGTAGCCGTAGTAGGGAATCACCGCGGTGATCTGCCGCGCCGATGCCCGCCGACAGGCGTCGATCATGATCAGCAGCTCCATCAGGTGGTCATTCACCGGCTGGCAGGTGGGCTGAATCAAATAGACATCACAGCCGCGAATCGACTCTTGAATTTGAATGTAGAGCTCGCCATCGGCAAAGCGCTTGCGAACCATGGGCCCGAGGTCAAGCCCCAGGTACCGTGCCACCTCCCGAGCTAGATCGACGTTGGCCGAACCAGAAAACAGTTTGAGGCGGTTGTTATCTCCAAACTGCGGCAGGGAGGGAGTTTGAAGCGGCAAGGTGGCAGAACGGATCACAGCAAGCTCCTTGAGCATGTTCACCTAGGAAATCCTAGCATTCCAGTCCAAAAAGCTTTTGAGCATTTATCCTCAAATAAACTTTATCTAAGCTTTAGAAAAGCTTTGCATAGGCCCCAGCCTGGCGTTCTGCCAGGGTAAACCCCCTGACGCTTAGGATAAGTTCGGTAACGATCCTCAGCCCAGCAGACCACTCTGGCGCAGATGCCGCCAGGTTTGCCAAAGGTTGAGCTGTTGCAGGGCAGCGGCGGCTTGTAGAACCTGGAGTTCAGGGCGGCTAGCATCGATCGCCGCCGCCCTGTCCAGGGCTTGCTCGGCCCGGCGGGGCTGCCCGGCGTAAATATGCACAAAGCCCTTGTAGAGCCAGTGATAGATGTTGTCAGGGGCGATCGCAGTGAGCTGGTCGAGGGTGGCGATCGCCCCGCGATCGTCCTGCTGTAGAACCTGGGCCATCACCTGGGTATAGAGCCAGGGCAGCTGGTCTGGGGTCTGGGCCAGCCGATGGGCCATGGCCTGCTCCGCCTGGGCTAGGTAGTCTTGGATCGGGTCATACTGGTTAATTCGTCCCACCGTGGCAAATATTGGGTCGACCTCCCCTGTGGCCAGGCCCTGGCTGAGGCGGTGTAGCACCCCCACCAGGTCGGGTTCAGGGGCAGCGGTGGGGGCGGCGGCGGGATCTATCCGCAGGGTTACTGCGGGAGTGGGGAGCGGCTCAGCCTCCCCCGTGCGCCGGTCGAGGTACTCGGCCCGCAGCGTATAGGAGCCCGCAGCGAGGGTGTCGGGCAGCACCATCCCCAGCCGTTCCACCACCCTAAAGGCCCCAGATGGGCCCTGGTCTGGTTCAGTTAGCAACTGCCCCAGGCCAATGCCGTGGTCGTGTATCCAGCTGACGGTGCCGCTCTCGTCTCCCACAGGCTGCCAGCTCAACACCAGCAGCCCGTAGCGAAGCTCCTCCCATGGCCCCAGCAGCTCGTAGGTCACAGGAATGGTTTGGCCGGCAGCGGCAGCGGCGGGCAGGGTAACCGCTGTCAGGGTGACGGTAGCCGCAACCGGTTGGGGACTGGCAACCACCTCTACCGGCGGTGGGGTTTGGTGACGCAGCGATAGGGTCGAGCCGTCCGGCAGGGGCCAGGTCTGCACCTCCGTAAACTCTGGACTTTGCTCCACCAGCGTTCCCAGGGCCACCTTAGCTTCGGTGGTAGGGCTCTGGTCGCCGGTTTTGGTCAGCATCCAGGCAACAGACCGGGCATCCTGAGGAATAAAATCCGGATTAAACCCCAGCTCGCGGCTGTACACCCGAAAGTCTTGGAGGGCTCCGTAAAAGTCAAAGGTGAGCGGGTTGATTTGGGGGGTGTTGGGAATCACGCCCAGGGTGGCGCGCAGGTAGGGGGCCTGGCCGGTGATGGTGTCGATTACCGCCGGGTGGGGCCAGGCCGGGCCAGGGTAAAGGGTGCGCATCAGTCGACTGGGGGGTAGGGGGCCGCCGGGCAAAACCGCTGCCGCCATCAACCCCGCCATCAGCCCCGCCAAGCCCCAGCGCAGCCAGCGCCCGCCTCGTCCCGGTAGTAGGGTCACCCCCCGAGCCAGCACCAGTACCAGCACCGGCACCGCCGGGGCAATGTGGCGGGGGTCTTTGTTTTGCAGTAGGGTCAGCAGGCCGTAGCTGCCCAGCAAAAAGCTGCCCAGCCAGGCCCACTGCCGCCGCAGCGGCCCCCTATCTTGGGCGCTAGAGTCCTGGGCACCAGCGTCCTGGGCTAGGGTCGTTTTCCGTCCGGCGCGGGCCAGCAGCGTCCCGACTACTCCCCCCAGGATGCCAAAGATAAGCAGCCCATAGGTCACCAGACGGGGCACCATGCGGGCGTAGTAGCTGAGGATAGACCAGGTACTGTCCGGCACCAGCTCCGGGGCAATCCAGCTGGCATTGTTGCTCTGACTGTTGGTGAGAATGGTCAGCCAGTTGGTCTGGATCCAGGGGCCACACACCGCCAACGCCGTGATGACGGCCAGCCCCCCCTGGACCAGGTGCTGCCAGCGAGGTCGCGTCATCGCCGACTCCAGGGCAATCCACCCACCCGGCACAAGCAGAAATAAAACCGCAGTGGGCTTGGCCAAAATAGACAGTCCTGCCCCCAGACCGGCGGCGATCGCCCAACCCCATCGACCCGCTGGTTTAGCTCCCCGCCAGGCGGTCAAGCTGGCAAAGGTAGCGGTCACGGCGGTCACCAGGCCTAAATCCAGCAGATAGTCGAGCCGCAGGGCGTAGAGCATGGGCACTAACAGGCTCAGCCCCGCCGCCCACAGGCCGGTGACGCGGTTAAATAGGTACCGGCCCAGCCCGTATAAAATTGCCATCAACAGCCCGGCAAATAGAGTGTTGACAACCACCGCCTGATCAAACCCGCGACCGAGCAGATTAAAAATCGGCACCGTTGCCAGATAAACCAGCGGCGCGCGATACCCCGGCGACTGTCGCCATAGGGTGGTCCACCAGTCGGGGTTAAACCACTCGGGCTGTTGCAGAACCTGCCAAAAATGCAGGGCGCGGGTCAGGTGCTCGCCCTGGTCCCAGGCGGGCGGGGCCTGATCGAGGAGCAGCCACAGGCCGTCGGCGATCGCCATCCCCAGCCAAAGGCCAAGCAAAATCAGGCCGTCCTGGCGATACCCAGGGGGGGGTGTCTGGGGCTGGGGCGTTGCCATCCCTAGACCATCTAGGGTGGCATCGGGCAGAGATTCTGGGGCTGGGCTGGGGTTGCGATCGGCCATCGGCGTCCCTTAACTATAGATATGACTGAAAAGGCGTTGTGCCTTGGATAGGGTTGCCAATCTCAATGGACTAGCTATGCCATTTTGCCAGGGTATTCACCACGTCGCGATCATCTGTAGCGATTACGCTCGCTCTAAACGGTTCTATACCCAGGTGCTTGGGTTCGCGGTGGTGCGGGAAACCTACCGAGCCGAACGGCAGTCCTACAAGCTCGATCTGCGCCTGGCCGACGGTACCCAGGTCGAGCTGTTTTCGTTCCCCACCCCACCGCCTCGCCCCTCTCGCCCCGAGGCCCAGGGGCTAAGACATCTGGCCCTGGTGGTAGAAAATCTGGAGGCGGCGCTTCAGCATCTCCAGTCCTGCCAGGTAGCGACGGAAGCTGTTCGACTGGACGAACTGACCGGCAAGCGCTTTGTATTCTTCCAGGACCCCGACCAACTTCCCATTGAGCTGTACGAACGCTAGCGCCAGACAGCCCCAGAAAACCACCCTTAGCAAACCAGCCCCAGAAAATCACTGGCAGCCTAAAACTCATCGGTCAGCCACTCCAGGGCCCGCGCGCCCAGGGGCAGGGGAATGCTGACGGCTTTCCCTAGGCGGGGTCGTTCGCGGGTCTCGGCGATCCATTGCTGCACGTAGTCGACCTGCCCCCACTCGTGCAGATAGAGCAGAACCTGATTGAGGTGGGCCAGATATTCTGCTTCGCTCAGCGGAAACGACACCTGTTCCAGGTAGCGCCACATGACCTGAAGAAAGATCTTTCCCTGGGTGCGGCGAAACTGCACGTCAAAGGAAAAGCCCCACTTCTCTATTAATAACTCCTGCAATTCGGCTCCGGTCATGACTTTTTCTCGCCGGGGCGATCGCTCCCCCGCCTATACATTTCTTTACGATACGTCCTATCGGTTCAGGCAGGCCTGAATCTGGCTAAATTGGCTAAAAGTGTCAAAACAGCAGCTTGTTTGCGATTCCTCAGGGCTAGAAGATGGCCAGGCTAGTCTCAGCTTGCTTCAGGTCGACAAAGCTCATGATTAGGTCATTTTTCGGGTAATTGAGAAGACCGCTCTGCGATCGCCCCAGCTGGTTAACGTTTAGCAACGATTTCCTGGAAACAGCAAGGTGTAATAATACGATTGGTAAAGCTAAAGGCGTGGTCAGCGACATCGGGACTGCTCTAAGGGGCGGCCCCTTTGCGGGTTTGTCGGGTCACAGGAGAGGGGGCAACCCACCGCTTGCTGACCTTGGCTCAGCTACCGCCGTTGATAGCTGCTATTCGTTTGAAACAGGTATACCAGTCCGGATTATGACTCAAGTTTCTGGAACCTCCGATGTCCCTGATTTGGGGCGCCGCCAATTCATGAACCTGCTTACCCTGGGGGCCGCTACCGGCGCCATTGGGGGCATGCTCTATCCCGTTATTAAATATTTCATTCCTCCCTCCAGCGGCAGCGGTGGCGGTGGAGTTACGGCCAAAAACGAACTGGGCAATGACGTGATTGCCAGCCAGTTTGTCAGCACTCACAACCCCGGCGATCGCGTGCTGGTGCAGGGGCTCAAGGGCGACCCTACCTACCTTGTTATTCAGGAGAGTGGCTCCCTAGAGAGCTACGGCATTAGCTCTATCTGCACCCACCTGGGGTGCGTGGTGCCCTGGAACGCCAGCGAAAACAAATTTATGTGCCCCTGCCATGGTTCTCAGTACGACGCCACTGGCAAAGTTGTACGGGGTCCAGCGCCTCTGTCTTTGGCCCTAGCCCACGCCGATGTCACCGAAGATGACAAGGTGTCCTTGACTAACTGGACTGAAACCGACTTCCGCACCGGCGAATCCCCTTGGTGGACCTAAGCACTGCCTGCGTTTCGGCAGCCCGCAACAAAATACCTAAGTTGACATACTCTTTGGACGCATGAATAGATTTACGTCATTGATCAACGGCTTGCGCCCCCTGGCCATTACCTGCGCTGCCCTTCTAACTGTTTTGACCGGCTGGCTAGCGGTGCCTCAAACCGCCGCAGCCTACCCCTTCTGGGCTCAAGAAAACTACGCAGTACCCCGCGAGGCCACCGGTCGGATTGTTTGCGCCAACTGCCACCTGGCCGCCAAGCCGACCAAAGTAGAAGTACCCCAGGCCGTGCTGCCTGACTCGGTGTTTAAGCTCAAGGTCGAAATTCCCTACGACCTCAACACTCAGCAGGTGCTCGGCGACGGCAGCAAGGGCGGTTTGAACGTCGGTGCCGTCGTAGTCCTACCGGAAGGCTTCAAGATCGCCCCCCCGGATCGCATTTCAGAGGAGCTCAAGGAAGAAGTCGGCAACACCTACTTCTTGCCCTACAGCGACACCCAGGAAAACATTGTGCTGGTGGGCCCTCTGCCCGGCGAGCAGTATCAGGAAATCATCTTCCCGGTGCTTTCTCCCGACCCCAGCCAGGACAAGTCGGTAACCTTCGGTAAGTATCAGATCCACGTGGGCGGCAACCGAGGACGCGGCCAGGTATATCCAACGGGTCTCGCCAGCAACAATACTGTCTACAACGCCTCTGCCACGGGCCTGGTGACCGATATTGAACCCCAAGCGGCCGGGGGCTACGTGGTCACCATCCAGACCGACTCCGGCAGTGAGGTCGCCGACACCATCCCCGCCGGCCCCGAACTGCTGGTGGTGGAAGGCGATGCCGTGGAAGCCGGCAAGCCCCTAACCACCAACCCCAACGTGGGTGGTTTTGGCCAGATGGACACTGAAATCGTGCTGCAAAGTCCTAACCGCATCAAGGGCCTGGTGGCCTTCCTGGCGGCGGTGATGTTGACTCAGATCATGCTGGTGCTGAAGAAGAAGCAGGTGGAAAAGGTTCAGGCTGCTGGCCTGACTATGTAGGCCACCAACCCTGCTGAGGGCCTAAGCTATCTGGGTTTCATAGAACCCTTAGCCATCTACAAGGGGGCACACCACGTGCCCCTTTTTAGTGGCCAGGATTTAGCCGGGCTGCTTTCGTCAGGAGTCTGTTTAGTGAGCTACAATTGTTAAGTATTTTTGCATATTCGGAACTTGTCTTGAGCTTCCTCGTATTTGGCGCTCTGGGGTAGTTTCGGTGCCCGTTTGTTGTCGCCCAGGTTTATATAGTCATGACGATTCCCATTCGCAACGTTGCAATTATTGCCCACGTTGACCACGGCAAAACCACCCTCGTCGATGCCCTGCTGAAGCAGTCCGGCATTTTTCGCGAAGGGGAGGACGTGCCTGACTGCGTAATGGATTCCAACGACCTGGAGCGGGAGCGGGGCATTACCATTCTGTCCAAGAACACCGCAGTTCGCTACCAGGACACCCTGATCAACATCATCGACACCCCTGGCCACGCAGACTTTGGCGGTGAAGTAGAGCGGGTGCTGGGTATGGTAGACGGCTGTATTCTGATTGTGGACGCCAACGAAGGCCCCATGCCCCAGACCCGGTTTGTGCTCAAAAAAGCGCTGGAAAAGGGGCTGCGCCCCATTGTGGTGGTCAATAAGATCGACCGCCCCCAGGCCGAGCCCCACGGGGCCGTCGACAAGGTTCTAGATCTATTCATCGAGTTGGGGGCCGACGACGACCAGTGCGACTTTCCCTACCTGTTTGCCTCGGGGCTGTCGGGCTACGCCAAAACCAAGCTCGAAGACGAGGGCCTCGACATGAAACCGATGTTTGAGTCCATCCTCGACCACGTACCGCCCCCGGTCGGCGACTCCGAAAAGCCTCTGCAAATTCAGGTCACCACCCTCGACTATTCCGACTATCTGGGCCGCATTGTGATCGGCAAAATCCACAATGGGGTGATCAACGCCGGGCAGCAGGCCGCCCTTGTGAAGGAAGATGGCAGCCTGGTGAAGTCTAAAATTTCTAAGCTGCTAGGCTTTGACGGCCTGCGGCGGATTGAAATTGAGTCGGCTTCGGCGGGTAATATTGTCGCCTTGGCTGGCTTCGCCGATGCCAACATTGGTGAGACGATCACCTGCCCCACCAATCCCCAGGCGCTGCCGTTGATCAAGGTCGACGAGCCCACCCTGCAAATGACCTTCGTCGTCAACGATTCGCCCTTTGCCGGTCAGGAGGGGAATTTTGTGACCTCGCGCCAGCTGCGCGATCGCCTCATGCGCGAGTTAGAGACCAACGTAGCGCTGCGGGTGGAGCCCACCGATTCCCCCGATCGCTTTTCGGTCTCGGGCCGAGGCGAACTTCACCTGGGCATCCTGATCGAGACCATGCGTCGGGAGGGGTACGAGTTTCAGGTTTCCCAGCCCCAGGTGATCTATCGTGAGGTCAATGGCCAGCCCTGCGAACCCTACGAACTGCTTGTCCTCGACGTTCCCGAAGAGGGCGTGGGCGGCTGCATGGAGCGGATCGGCCAGCGCCGGGGCGAAATGCAGGACATGCGGATCATGGGCGATGGCCGCGCCACCCTAGAATTTGTCATTCCGGCGCGTGGCCTGATTGGCTTCCGGGGCGAATTCATGCGTCTGACCCGCGGGGAGGGCATCATGAACCACAGCTTCCTAGACTATCGCCCCCTTTGCGGCGAAATTGAGGCTCGTCGCAACGGCGTTCTGATTGCCTTTGAGGAAGGGGTGGCCACCTTCTATGCCCTGAAGAATGCCGAAGATCGGGGAGTTTTCTTCATCACCCCCGGCACTAAGGTCTACAAGGGCATGATTGTGGGTGAGCATAACCGCAACCAGGATCTGGATCTGAATATCTGCAAAAGCAAGCAGCTCACTAACCACCGGGCGGCGGGGGGCGACGAACTCGTGCAGTTGCAAACCCCGGTAGATATGAGCCTGGAGCGGGCCCTAGAGTACATCAGCTCCGACGAGCTGGTGGAAATTACCCCCGAGTCGATTCGCCTACGCAAGATGTCGAAAAAGCTGGTCAAGCGCTAAGTCGGCCTGGGGAACCTGGCCAAAATCTCAGGCGGGTCAAAGGGGATGACTATTGACCCGCCTGGGATGGGTGCCCGGCAGGCCGCGATGTTTTGGTCTAGACCTAGACGGGTATTTGTCTGGAATTGTCTTGAACCAATGTTTTGAACTTGGCGGGCCGAGACAGCTTCTAAAGTCAGATCTGATCCAGCCAACCCTGAAGCCAGTTCCTCGACAGGCAAAGCTTAGGACTATTCTGACAACAAAAATATCCGAGAATATTGCTTCCTCCCAAGGGCGCAGGCCCTGCGCCCCTACCTTTGGGTATCTTCTTTCCCAGAAACTCCCTTAACAGAGCTCAGGCCAGAAGTTTTACCGGTGGGAAAGGCCCCAACCCTGCAGAGCCAAACTCAAGGGCTGAGTGGGGCGGTCTTCCTACACCGCCATGGTTTGGGTATGCTCTGCTAGTTAGACTACGGCGATCCCATGAAATTTGCGGCCCGCTTTACAAACTGGCTAGAGCATCGTTGGGTTAACCCAGCCTATGTGGGCTGGCTACTCTTGGGGCTAGCGCTGTTCTTTTTTGCCGCGGCAACCAACACCTTGGCGGGCTGGCTGTACGTCATTAGCGGCGTTATGCTGGCCCTGCTGGCGGTGGCGGCGGTGCTGCCGCCCCGCAACCTGAATGGGCTGATCGTAACGCGATCGCCCATTCCGCCTGTTACCGCTGGGACGCCCCTAGAGGTTGAGCTGCAGGTCCATAACTCCCAGGGACAGGCCAAGGGTCTATTTCAGGTGATTGATCCGCTGCCGGCTCGGCTGGGGCCAGTGCAGGTGATTGCCCTGGGTAATTTGCCTTCTGGGCAGACCCGCACCTGGCGCTACCAGGTGCCGACGACCCGGCGGGGAATTGCTCGCTGGCCAGCGGTCGACCTGCGGACGGCTGCGCCCTTGGGGTTGTTCTGGTGCCGCCGTAGCCTGCCTACGCCGGCTATCGCCGTGGTGTATCCCGAAGTGGTGCCCCTCAAGCGCTGCCCTCTGCTGGACACCGTCGGCCCCCGTAACGGCCAACATTGGCGCTATAGCCCCGTGGCCCAGGCTGATACCCAGGGGGTGACGCGATCGCTGCGGCCCTACCGCTGGGGCGACCCCACCCGGCTGATTCACTGGCGCACCAGCGCCCGCTACGGTGAACTGCGGGTGCGCGAGCTAGAAACCATGACCGCTAGCCGAGAGGTGGTGATTGCCCTCAATACTGCGGCCCGCTGGGAGCAGGCCAGTTTTGAGCAGGCGGTGGTGGCCGCCGCATCGCTCTATACCTATGCCATCCAGCAGGGGTTTACCGCTGCCCTGTGGCTACCCCAAGCTGATACATCGGGCCGGGAGAATTTGCTGCGAGAAACCAGTCGGGTCATGTACGCCCTGGCCGAAGTAGAGGCTAGGGCGATAACCCTAGCGCCAACGCTCAATTCTCTCCCCCAGGGAGCCACGATTTGGCTGACCTGGGCTGGTTCGCTGACCCTCGATCTGTCGACGGGCAGTCGGCAGGTAGTATGGGGTAGCGCCGCTACGGCTGGGGCACTGGGGGGTGGAATGACCACAATAGCCATGGATTCCAATCAACCGCTTGCCAGCCAGCTCCAGGCCAACCTTTCCTGAAGATTGGTCGAGGGAATGGGGCCACCTGGGCGGAGTCCAGGCCGCTGCGGTCAGCTGCAGCGTTAGCCCGATGGCTTATGGGCGGTAGGCCCTAATCCGCGGGGATGACGCGCACCCTACCCACCAGCTCAATACCGATGGAGGTGACGGCTAACTGCTCAATATCCACCTCCGGCCCCAGGTCGAAGGTCTTTTCCTGCAGGGGAATTGGGGATAGCCCTTCCCCTAGATCCGGTATGACTGCGGCTACAGGATTACACAGGCATAGCCACCGTCCTTCTCTAATCGCTAACCCCATGGTCAGCTGTAAAGCTTTTTCCCCCTGGGTTGGGCTGGGCCAACGCAGCGTCAGCCGGTCGGTGTCCAATTCAATATCCACCTCCGCAGGCAGATTCCCCGCCCCCAGCGGATGGGTAGCAAACCTGTCCTGGGCCTCGGGGTCAGTGAGCAGAAGCTTTAAGGCATCCCATAGGGCCTGCCCGAGCAGGGGCGATCGCAGCGACGCCCGCAGATCGTCGGCTAGCACTATGACTTGACCTGCCACCGGAAATGGCTGCATCAGCCGCAGGGGCTTACCCCGCAAGACCTGGGGCAAATTGACGCGAATGTCTGCCGCATTCACCGCCACCTGGCTGACATGCAGCCCCTGGTACACCGCCTGGCGTGCCGCCACGGTCACCCCCGGCAGGTAGCCGCCTAAAATCTGCCGGTCCTTGCCGTCGATGGCAAACTCCAGACCCTCAATGTGATCGAGCTGGGTGTGCAGCCACAGGCGAATGGCGGGCGGCAACAGGCGGCTTATGAGGCGACTGCCTTGACTAGACGGAGAGGCGTCAGCAGCAGCGGGGTCAGAGGGCATAGGAATAGCAGTAATACAGAACCGACGGTGCGATGGTGCCCCAGCACGGAGCGTTGACCGTAGCACTCCCAAAACTCTAGCAGGGGAAGTGACTCCGCGCAGAACTGACCCAAGCCTGAAACCATCAACCGCTAGCGCCATGGCTTCAACTCCAGTCGCAGGTAATGTCAAATTTTCCTGACGCAATAATACGCACGGGGATCAATTTGTCATGAAATCATGACAAATTGATCCCCGTATCCCTGATTTCTCGCTTATGGCTTCAGAAAAGCCTTTCTAGGGGCTTGATCCCAGCGGTTGTTTTTGGCATGCTACGGGGCAACAGTTGATCCCCGGTATGGAACTTCGACTCGGCGAAGGCGCTTTAGTGTCAGGTGAAGATGTCGGCTTGGCCAAACGGGGATCGGTTGCAGGCCATTTTGCCTGGTTGCTCTATCCCTGGGTTTTCGGTGCCGTCTGCCCTAGGGGATTTCTATCGTCGTACTGGTCTTTACTGGAGAGTGCTCTATGTCGTCACCCCGTCTACCTCTAGAAGAAATGACCCTACGACAGCTCCGCAAGGTAGCGAGTGAGTACGAGGTGTCTCGCTACAGCCGCATGCGTAAGGTTGAGCTGATTGAAGCCATTGAGGCGATCGATGCCAAGCGGAATATGGCAGCCGGGGCGGCTCCTACCCCAGTTCCTTCAGCGCCGGTGCCCGCCATGGCCGGCGTTACTGCCGCTGCCACCGCCACCGCGCCCATCCCCCCAGCGGAGATTCTGGTCACCGTGGATGAGGGGCTATCGGATTTACCCAGCGGCTATGGCGAAAGCCGCATTGTACTTATGCCCCGTGATCCCCAGTGGGCCTACGCCTACTGGGATATTCCCCACACTGACAAGGAGGAACTACGGCGACAGGGCGGCTCGCGGTTGGCCCTGCGCTTTTACGATGTCACCGACATCAATCTCAACTCTCAAACCCCCCACAGCCTGCAGCAGTACGAGTGCGACGAGATGGCGCGGGAGTGGTACCTGCCGATTCCGGTCAGCGATCGCGACTATGTGGCCGAAATTGGCTACCTCTGCGCCGATGGCCGCTGGCTGGTGCTGGCCCGATCGCTGCCCGTACACATTCCACCGGTGTACCCCTCCGACTGGATTGAAGACCACTTTATGACCGTTGATTGGCAGGTGGACCTGCGGGGTAAGACCTTGATGAACCTCAAGCACCCCAGTCAGCGCGCCGCCGAGAGCACCAACGCCATCTACGACGGCATCTTTGCTATGACCGAGTCAGCGGAGGCTCAACGGGTCGCTGGGTCGCTGTTTGGCTCTATGCAGCATGTGCCTGCCTCCATGGCCCCTGAAAAGGCGGTTAGCTCCTACGTCTTCCCCTCTGGGGCAGGGCTGTGGGCGGTACCTGGGGCAGTGCCGGGGGCAGTGGCAGGGGTGCCCACCACGTCGGGCCTGACCATGGGTGAACTCACTATGTCGGGGGCAGGGCTGATGGGGCTGACCATGTCGGGAATGGGCCTCACGATGTCGGGAGCCGGCTTCTCGGCCTCAGCCCCGCCGATTCGCCCTCGCAAGTTCTGGCTGGTGGCCGACGCGGAGCTGATTGTCTACGGGGCCACCGAACCCGATGCCACCGTCACCATTGGCGGACAGCCCATCAAGCTCAACTCCGATGGCACCTTCCGCTTCCAGATGTCCTTCCAGGACGGCAACATCGACTATCCAATTATGGCGGTAGCTGCCGATGGCGAACAGACCCGCGCCATCCACATGACCTTCGATCGCGCTACCCCCTCGCGCCGCACTAATACCAAAGACGAAGCGGTATTGGAGTGGCTGCCCTAGGCTGCCCCTTGCTTAACGGCAGAATCACAAGTTGAGGAGCGTCCTTCGGGAGGCTCCTTTTATTTCGCTAAATGGGTCAGCTCCCCGCATAGAATGAAGTCTTGGCGACCCACCCCGGCGACCCAAATTTTGGCCCATATCAGTCCTAAATAAACCTCTAAACCGTGAAGTTATTTCTATTCCATACCCCTGAAGAAGTGCCTGACCAGGGTGCACCCGACTGCGCGATCGCCATTGATGTCCTGCGGGCTACCACCACCATGGCGGCGGCTCTAGCGGCGGGGGCTGAGGCCATTCAGGTATTTAGCGACATAGACGATCTACTCACGGTCAGTGAAACCTGGCCGGCCGATAAGCGTCTGCGGGCGGGCGAACGGGGTGGTGGCAAAGTCGACGGCTGTGATCTAGGCAACTCCCCCCTCGATCACTCCCCAGAGTTATCCGGGGGCAAGCGCTTGTTTATGAGCACCACCAACGGTACCCGCTGCCTCAAGCGGATTGAGCATGTCCCCACCGTGATCACCGCTGCCCTCACCACCCGCCAGGCCGTGGTGGATTTTTTGCTCAGCCACAATCCTGAGACGGTTTGGATTGTGGGCTCGGGTTGGGAAGGCACCTATTCTTTAGAGGACACGGTGTGTGCTGGGGCCATAATTCACGGCATTATTGCCGCCACTGGAAAAACCTTTAAGGATTTGGCCGGCAACGACGCGGCGATCGCCGCTGTCAGCCTCTACCTACAGTGGCAAGACCAGCTGCTCGACCTGATGCACTACGCCAGCCATGGACAGCGCCTGCTGCGCCTCCACAACGAAGCTGACCTCAAATACTGCGCCCAGCTCGATGTGCTCGACATTGTGCCCCGCCAGCACCATGCCGGGGTGCTGGGGCTATGAGTTGAGGGTATCAGCCGGAGGTCTCATACCCTGTTCAGGTTATCTCAGCCAGCCTTCATAATTATTACCTATGCTCTATGGAAGATGATTCGAGTAACTTCTCACATTCCTCCCAGGGCAAGGAGACGACCATGGCCGTGGATTACGATTTGGTGATTATTGGCGGTGGGTCTGCCGGTCTAGTCGCCGCCAGCGCCGCAGCCCAGCTCAAGGCCAAGGTAGCGCTAGTCGAAAAGGAGGATCGTCTTGGCGGTGACTGCCTGCACTACGGCTGTGTTCCCAGCAAATCCCTCATTCACGCCTCGCGGGTAGCCCACGACGTTGCCCGTGGCCCAGAGTTTGGTATTTACGCCCAGCTCGAAAAAATTGATCTGCAGGGGGCGCTAGGACATGTCCACCGGGTGATTGACACCATTCAGGTGCACGATTCGACCGAGCGCTTCGAGTCCCTGGGGGTCGAGGTCATCTACGGCAAAGGCGAATTCACCGACCAGCGCACGTTCACCGTTGATGGCCGCCCCCTCAAAGCCCGCAGCTACATCATCGCCACCGGCTCCCGCCCCGCTCGCCCCAATATTGAGGGTTTAGAAGCGGTGGGCTACATCACCAACCTGACGGTATTTTCGCTCAAGCACCAGCCAAAATCACTGGCGGTGATTGGGTCTGGCCCGATTGGCTGTGAACTTGGCCAGGCCTTTGCGCGGCTGGGCACTGAGGTCACCATGATTGGCAGCAGTGATCATATTCTGCCGAAGGAAGAGCCCGAGGCCGCCGCTGTGGTGCAGGAGCAA
The DNA here is from genome assembly GCA_041739575.1 of Nodosilinea sp. Classification (GTDB taxonomy): domain Bacteria; phylum Cyanobacteriota; class Cyanobacteriia; order Phormidesmidales; family Phormidesmidaceae; genus Nodosilinea. The sequence goes on from JBGSNT010000322.1 coordinate 26,807, forward strand.
ATGGCCAAAGAGGGGATTCATATTCTGAATAATACCCGCGCCCAGCGGGTGGAAGTGATCGACGGCAAAAAGCACGTCCACACCACGAACGGCACCGTAGTTGTCGACGATATTCTCCTGGCCGCCGGTCGGGTGCCCAACGTCGACAACCTGAACCTGGAGGCGGCCGGGGTCGCTGTGGGCAAGGCCGGGGTGACCGTGAATTCTAAGCTGCAAACCACTAACTCCCACATCTATGCCGCTGGGGATGTGATTGGTGGCTACCAGTTTACCCACGTGGCCGGCTACGAAGGGGCCGTAGCGATGCAGAATGCCCTGCTGTTCCCCACTAAAACCGCCGACTATCGGGTGATTCCCTGGGCCACCTTTACCGACCCTGAACTGGCTCGGGTGGGCATGACCGAGGCCCAGGCTCGCCAGCGCTACGACGATGTATATATTCTCAAACAGGACTTTGCTGGGGTCGATCGCGCCCTGGCTGAGGCAGCGGGCTATGGCTTTGGCAAGATTATTACCCGCAGCAATGGTGAAATTCTCGGTGCCCACCTGGTGGGTCCCCACGCTGGCGAGCTCATTCACGAAATTGTGCTGGCCATGAGCAACAATCTCAAGGTCGATGCCCTGAAGAATATGATTCACATCTATCCCACCCTGTCCGAGGTTAACAGCAAGGCGGCTCTTCAGCTCACCAAGCAGAAGTACGCCCAAAACCAGCGTCTTCAAGGCGGACTAGCCAAGGTATTTGGGGTATTGCGGTCCCTGGGGTGAGACGGGGCTAAGAACGCGGAATTTGGCCTGGATAAGTTGCCAGGGGCCTCGGCTCCCTGGGCAGGGTGAGCCGTTCACCCTACCGCCCTGCTCCAACTTAAGGCGATCGCTTGATCTCTGTTTCCCGTTCCTCCTGACCGATCTTGGAGGGCAAGGAATGGGGCTATACCTAGAGGAGGTAACTTATGTTGCCAATTGTAAGGATGGATACTTAAAAAAAACGAAAGAAGCTTCATAGTTCATTTATCACTTCTTTGCGTATATTCCCGTAGATTAGTGGTGAACCGAAAGGTTCTTATAGGGCACGTACTATACTGAAACATCTAAAAAACCAGGGCCTCCAGCTTTCGGGCTGGGGGTCTTAGTTTTTGGGGTTTGAGATTTATAGAAATGGCTACTGGCATAAACTAGTGGCCTATAGCCATCACTCCAGAGGATGATTCAAGATGTCCTAACCGGGTCTGGCGGTGACTATAGGAAAAAGGGGTTTACTGGGGCAGCGCAGGAGGGGTTGTGCAGCGATTAATGGTTGAACCTGACCAGGTGGAAGTGGATCGACTGCACCTGAACGACACCCAGCAGCACTACCTATACCGAGTGTTGCGCCTCGGAGCAGGGCAACGATTTTTGGCTTTAGATGGCCTGGGGCACCAGTGGCTCGCCACCCTAACGGCGGATCCTGTTTTGGCCGCGATCGCACCCCTACCGGTCTCGTCCCCAACGGTTGTGGCCCCAATCACCCTGGCGATCGCGCTGCCCAAGGGCAACGGCTTCGACGACGTGGTGCGCCAGACCACAGAACTGGGGGTAAGTATCCTACAGCCGGTGATCAGCGATCGCACCCTGGCCCAGCCCAACCCCAAAAAGCTGGAGCGCTGGCAGCGCATTGCCGCCGAGGCCACCGAGCAGTCGGAACGGCTGCTGCGGCCCGAGATTTGCTCGCCGCTGCCCTGGCGAGACTACCTGAAGCAGAGCGCCGAGGACCTGCGGTGGATCTGCGTGGCTCGGGGAGATGCGCCCCACCTGCTGGCGGTGGCCCAGGCGAGCGATCCGGACGGCTCTGCGGTGATTGCCACCGGGCCAGAGGGGGGCTGGACCGAGGCCGAGGTGGAGGCTGCGATCGCCGTCGGCTTTCAGCCGGTGTCCCTGGGATCACCTATTTTGAGGGCCGTAACCGCCCCGCTGGCGGCCCTGGCCCTGGTCTCCGCCGTCCGCACCCTGGCGAAATCTAACGTCGGCTAAGGCCATCTTCGGAGTCATTCTCAATAGGGAGAAATTATTGCAAATATGGCGACAAATTCGCTACTATTCTCAATAAGACCAGGTTATTGAAATTTAGCGGAGAGGAATCAGGCCGTGGCTGCCTATACCCCATCAGCCCTCAAAGCCGAGCTCAACGAGCGCGGCTGGCGCATGACTCCTCAGCGAGAGACCATGCTCAAAACCTTTCAAAACCTGCCCGAGGGCACCCACCTGAGCGCTGAAGATCTCTGCGATCTGCTCAGCAAGGAGGGGGAGCCAATCAGTCTTTCCACCATCTATCGAAACCTTAAGCTGATGGCGCGGATGGGTATTTTGCGGGAGCTTGAGCTGGCCGAGGGGCAAAAGCGCTACGAGATCAACCAGCCCGCCCCCCACCATCACCACCACCTGATCTGCGTTCGGTGTAACAAAACTATCGAGTTCAAAAACGACTCGGTGCTCAAGGTGGGGGCCAAAACCGCCGATCGCTCGGGCTACCACATCCTCGACTGCCAGCTGCTGATCCACGGCATTTGCCCTACCTGTCAGCGCTCAATCTTGCCCATTTAATCCCAAATCTTGTCCATATATGCCCAATTCGGTAGGGACATTGCAGTGCAATGCCCCTACCGAATAACGTTGACCCCGCTGGGCAAATAACCATTTGCCCCTACAGGACTTCGTGGGTGTACTTATGCTGTTTGACGTTGTCGTTTTTGGAAATTTTGCGCTGGCTGTTGAGCACTCGCTTTTTCTCGGTGGAGTAGTTGAGGTCGCGGCGCAAGGTGCCGACAGGTACCAGATTCACCGCTTCGGGACGAGACTGGAAGGTGCGCGCGGCGGCCTGTACCCGTTCTTCAAAGTCGGCGCAGGGTTGAGCGGGGTCGGCAGCAATCTCTGGCAAATCTAGAGCTAGCGCCTGGGCAATGGTGGTGCCGCAGATGGCGCTATAGGAAGTTGGCACTCCCTGTAAGACTGATTGTAGATAGGCGGAGGGAATGGGCTCAAGCACCTGAAGCTCAACGGTTTCTCCCTCATGGCGCAGATAACAGGTGGCCAGCCCCACCACTAGGTAGCTATCGTCGGGTAGAGTGTTGGCCGAGGGTTGAGGTGCGGTTTGAACCATGAAGTTTTACCAGAGGTTTTCGACCTGATTGACTGACAAAAGTTTGCCTGGATGCCACTCAAAGCCCCTTATAGCAAGGGTTTGAGGCGATCGAGAGCGTTTTCTGGCTTCGTATCGCCTGCAATGCTTGTCAGCTGAGGGTTTCAGGGGTTAGCGATCCATG
>JBGSNT010000334.1:0-5650 GCA_041739575.1 Nodosilinea sp.
GCACATTCCGCAACCGCTATAGGTGGCGTTGAAGTACATACGTACACTCTTGGCATAGAGTAGTTTATCTGTTCTATGCGCTAGGGCAAGTGTAGTGCTGATATACTACGCTATCCCTGGCGGCAACCTGCGGAATGTGCGGAAAAGTGGAGAGAGGCCAGCATTCTCATGGACCAGGTGCCAGAGTTTGCTGAGAACCATCAACTGGCCCAGGAGAAGGCGGGTGAGTACGCCAGCAATCAAAACTATGCCCAAGCCCAGGCTAATCGTCCGTTGGCACCTACTCCCATTGCTGTTATTCCCCCAGCAGCAACTTATCCTCCCCCTGCGATCGCACCAATAACAACGAATACAGCACCAGCCAGCAGCGTTTATTCAGGCGGAACCTCTAGCTACACCAGCAGCAGCAGTTCTTCCGGCAGCAGTGGCTCAGGCAACTGTGACTACTCATGGCAAACAGATAGCGCTGGCAACCTCTGTGGTGATAGAGCAGCCAGTGTTAGACCAGGAGGTCGGTTGGGTGGCACGGGTTCATCTTCAAGCTCAGTTAGCTCAGGCTCTAGCTGCCACACTGTAAGGGCACACACACGCAATGGGAGATATGTTCGTGCTCACACAAGATGTCGGTAATAGACCAAGTCTTTAGCCACACAAATTCTGCCAAGGATTTTCCCTGCGATCGCCCCCCTCCACCTGGGTACTATAGGTCCACAGCGGACAACAGCAGAACGCTAACCATAGTGAATCTGCCCCTGAATTCTCAACCTCCGAGACTGCCGCTGGTCTCGGAGGTTTTGTTTTGAGTTCCCTTAACCAAGAATTTGGCGAAGGAGAGTAGGACAATGAGGATGCTGGATTTTGCAGAATCTTACCCATGCCAGGAACTCTGATCCGCCAAATCATCTATGCCGCTCTGACCGTGATCGGCTTCGTCTGGACAAACTACTACCTGGTGCAGTTCACCATTGCCACCAAGGGCGAGTTCACCGCCAGCAACCTGCTGAACTTTGACCTGCAAACCTTCATCGATCAGGTCTGGGCCAACCCCGCCTCTAGTTTTGTCGCCGTAGACCTCACCATTGCCCTACTGATGGTGATCACCTTCATCGTGTCGGAGGGACGGCGGCTAAAGCTGAAGCTCTGGGGCCTCTACATTGCCCTGATGTTTGCTATCTCCTTTGCCTTTGGCTTTGCTCTGTTCATGTTCGTGCGAGAACGAAAGCTGGCTGAGCAAGCTGAAATTGAGCCTGCCGATTGAGGTGCCCTATAGCACTGGCTAAACAACGATTGAAAGTCCGGGGTGATCAAGGCCCCAGGCGGACCTGCTGAATTAGAGGCTATATCAAGGGATTACGCTTTATTGCCGTCGCCCAAAGGAAATTAGGGCTGGTCTAACGTCATAGATATGTTCACTATGAACCCAATCTAGGAGAACAGACTATGGCAGCTAAGATCCTGATGCTGGTTGGTGACTTCGTAGAAGATTATGAGGTCATGGTGCCTTTCCAGGCGCTACAGATGGTGGGCCATACCGTTCATGCGGTATGCCCAAATAAAAAGTCTGGCGAGTTTGTACGTACCGCCGTTCACGACTTTGAGGGCGACCAGACCTACTCTGAAAAGCCTGGTCACAACTTTACCCTCAACGCCACATTTGCCGATATCAACCCCTCTGACTACGATGCTCTGGTCATTCCTGGCGGACGCGCCCCAGAGTATATTCGCCTCAACCAAGATGTGATTGCCGCTGTTCAACATTTCGCTAGGGCCAACAAACCCATCGCGGCAATCTGCCACGGGGCTCAGCTACTGGCCGCCGCTGGGGTGATCACTGGCAAGCGCTGCTCTGCCTATCCCGCCTGTGGGCCTGAGGTGAATGCTGCTGGTGGGCAGTTTGTTGAGGTGCCGGTGACTGAAGCCGTTGTCGATGGCCACCTGGTGACAGCTCCCGCCTGGCCAGCTCATCCTCGTTGGTTGGCTGAGTTTCTGAAGGTTCTGGGGACTCGCATTGAACATGCTCAACTGGCGGCAGTTTAGACCATAGAGCCCTTTGCCGTTGGTGAGCATTCAATCCCCTGACTTGCACCGCACCCGAGCACCATCACCGATCGCATTGGTGGGGTAGGTCTTGTAGATAGCTTCTACGCCCTGAACATAACCTTCCCGTGTATAGGCTGGTGCCGTACTCAGCAGCGCTTCAATCAGCTTCTGGGTAAAGAATGGCGACACGGTGAAAAACCGCAGGGCTTTGACTGTCATCCCTGGCCAGTCTGTCAGTATGACGACGATGCCCAGGCGGGCCTCTAGCATCGCTCTGAAGTCATCGAAGTGGGGCAGTTCCTCCGGGTGAAAGCGGGCCAGGTGGAAGGGGCATTCATGCCAGGGCAGTACCAATTTTCCCTGCTGGGGTTTGCCAAACCCCTTAGTGCCCAGCATTTCAAAGACTCGAAAACAGACAAAGGGCATGGACTCAACGACGTTCAGCCCAAACTCAAACACCCCGTGCTCTATCCCCCTAATTTCCGCTGGGCGCAACTTGCTCAGGCTGATCACCAATTCGCAGGAGTCATCGGCCCATCTAAACCGGGCTCCCTCAGCTTCGTGGGGGCGATCTAAGCGATCTCCTACAGCAATGTGCTCTAGCTGGTCAGCCATTGGGTTCTGAGGCTTACAAGGGCAGAGACAGCATAGCAAAGGCTATCGGTCACTTGCGCCAGGGCCAGCGGGTACCCATCTCTGTGGCGGCTGACCAGCACAGGTACAGCACCAAGAGAGTGACGCCAGCTAGAAAGGACAGAATGTCGTCAGGCATAGCGCAGATTTCACCTAGGGCCATGGAACCATCGAGCATCCCTATCCTGCCAAAGCTGCTGCTCATCCGCCATGGGCAGACTGCTCTCAACGTCCAGGGCCGAGTCCACAACCAGCAGGACAGCACAGGACTCGATGAGACAGGCCGTTGGCAAGCCTCGCGCCTGGTGGAGGTGTGCCGGGGGTATGAGGTGCGATCTATCCTGGCTTCTCCAGAGGCTAGGGCACTAGAGACGGCCCAGATTATCGCTGAAGCCCTTGAGGTGCCCCTGCAATGCTCTGAGGCGCTGCGCGAGCGCAACTGGGGCCAGTGGTCGGGGCAGCCGTGGTCGCAGATTCATGAGCGGTTGAAGCCTATGTCGATAGAGGAACGGTTTACCTTTGTGCCGCCTGGTGGGGAGTCTTGGCAGCAGATGGAGCAGCGGTTGTTGGGCTGTGTTGACTCTTGGCGGGGGCTGTCTGATTCAGTGGCGGTGGTGGCTCACGGAGGGCTGCTGCGGGCGTTGATACCCCTGCTGCTGAATGAGCCTAGAGAGTCGAGCTTTCGCTATGACCTGGAGAATGCTTCGGTGTCAGTGTTTGGGGTGTCGGGTGACGGGTTTGAGGTGGTGAGGTTGAATGATGTGGGGCATTTGGAGAGTGGGAGCTAACGTATCTTTGTACTCGGGGTAACAACCAGACAGGTAAATGTTATTAGCTTCCCCTCAAGGGGATTGAAATATACTTGGGCGGAGTGTCTTAGCATTGCCATGGCTCCCCCAGTAACCAAGTCGGATGGGTTAAATTTACGGGCAGCTGCCCTTTGGCCAAAGCAGACGGAGCTGGTGTCTCTGGGATTTGACCTGGTAGCTGAGGCAGACTACGAACTCTACCCCCAGTACACCATTGGGCTACATGCCTGGTTTTTGGGGCAGATTCAGCAGCTAGACCCGGCCCTCTCGGCTCAGTTACACGATGCCGAAACCGAGAAAGCGTTCAATATTTCGGGCCTGAGCGGTCAGTTTTCGACCCAGAGCCGCAGCCTGCAGCTGCGGGCGGGTAAACTCTACCGCTGGTACGTCAATGGTTTTGCTCAGCCGGTGGTGGCTGGCCTGGCGCGCTGGCTCAAGCAGCTACCGGAGTATGTCGCCCTCAAAAATGCGCCGCTAAAAATTCGTCAGGTGGCGATCGCCCAAACCCCGACCACCTATGCTGAGCTGGCTAAGCTAGAGCCCAGCCGCAGCCTTAGCCTCACCTTTGTGAGCCCCACCAGCTTTCGCCGCCGGGGGCACCACCTACCGTTGCCCTGGCCCAGAAATGTATTTCACAGCTATCTGCGGCGGTGGAATGAGTTTTCGGGTCGGCCCGTGGATCAGGATGGTTTTCTCGACTGGGTGGACGATCGCGTAGTGTTTCAGCGGCACCAGCTGATCAGCGAAAAGATTGCCGCCGGTAAGCGAGGGGCGGTGACGGGGTTTACTGGCGCGGTGACCTATGGGCTAGGGGGTAAGGTCGATGACCACGCCGAGTACGTTGGGCTTTTTTCTACACTGGGGCACTATGCGCCCTACTGCGGCACCGGCCACAAGACTACCTTTGGCCTGGGGCAAACTCGGTTGGGCTGGCACCTGAGCCAGGCCGAACCCCAGGCGGTGCCTGCGGCCCAAAAGCTACTGGCTGATCGCATTGACGAACTCACCACCTATTTTGTCAACCAAAAGAAGCGCACGGGGGGCCACCGCGCCCAAGCCTCTGCCGAAACCTGGGCGACCATTTTGGCGCGGCGAGAACTGGGCGACTCGCTGCAAACGATCGCCGAGGAGCTGAGCATTCCCTACGAGACGGCGAAGACCTATAGCAAGCTGGCGCGGCGGGCGGTGCAGGAAGGGAGGGAAATGTAGGAGGTAAACGACTGAGCCGCTGGGAAGTTTGCGTTGTTTTCTCGACTCGGGAGTGACAACCCAATATTTCCGTCCCCTTGCGGGGAAGTGATTTGAAAGACTCCCAACTCGGCCCCGCTGGCTTGGCCCACTACAGTTTCCGTCCCCTTGCGGGGAAGTGATTTGAAAGTACCCCACAGGCGATCCCACCAAAGTGATAGGCGTTTGTTTCCGTCCCCTTGCGGGGAAGTGATTTGAAAGATCCGCCCCGACCATTGCCAAGCTGCGGCCCCTGCAATGTTTCCGTCCCCTTGAGGGGAAGTGATTTGAAAGTAATTTGCAGGTTCTCAATTGCGGCCCGGTTTTGGAACAGTTTCCGTCCCCTTGCGGGGAAGTGATTTGAAAGCACAATAGAGCCATCGCGTTTGGCCCTGCTATGCAGTTTCCGTCCCCTTGCGGGGAAGTGATTTGAAAGATTGAGACAGGCTATTGAGTTCGCCCCGCATCCTGGCGTTTCCGTCCCCTTGCGGGGAAGTGATTTGAAAGACAGCACACAAGGCGCTACACATGGCCCCCAAGAAAGTCAGTTTCCGTCCCCTTGCGGGGAAGTGATTTGAAAGATCAATAACTGGGCTGACCTAGAAAAGCAGCCATACGGGGTTTCCGTCCCCTTGCGGGGAAGTGATTTGAAAGGGCCCCGATGGAACCGTTACAGATTACGCCTTTACTGTTTCCGTCCCCTTGCGGGGAAGTGATTTGAAAGAGACCCCATGGCAATCTGGGCATACCTGCTGCCTACTACGCTGTTTCCGTCCCCTTGCGGGGAAGTGATTTGAAAGACTAGTACACTAGACAGAAAGTAATGAAACGTATTCTAGGCCATGAAGCGGGTTGAGATTCAGTTAACGGACCAAGAACGACGTCAACTGGAGACCATCAGTTCGACAGGGAGTAGCCTGGTGCGGACGCTCCAACGTGCC
>JBGSNT010000333.1:0-5903 GCA_041739575.1 Nodosilinea sp.
CCCAACTCATCCCGCCGCTGGTAGCGCAGGGAGGCAAATTCTGGCGCATTGTCGTCACAGGCCACGGTTTCGCCTGCCAGAGCCAGGTCGTGGCGCAGGGTCAGAATTGGGGTAATCAGCAGCCGACTCAGCAGCACCATCATCGCCAGGGTAATGAACGTGGCGATCAGCAGCACCAGCCCGCTAATTCTTAGAATGTAAAACACCAGCGCTCGCTGGGTGCCATCGGCATCGTGGCGCAGCACAATCCAATGGTTTTCGGTCAAATTGGGCAGCATGCCTTCGCCGATGCCGGTCGTCGTCCAGGCGATGTCGTAGCGAGGCCCGCCGTCGGTGGTGAAGAGCTGGCTACGGTCCTGCCGGGCATCGGTGATCGTTAGCGCGGGTGGTTCACCAAAGGTGGCCGCTAGATTGCCCTCGGCATCGTAAACCGAGCCGCCCAAAATGCCCTGGAGCATCGGGTCTTTCTGCAACTGTTCAAGGTGCCCGGCCAGTTCTTTCCCCGTGGCGGTGGGGTAGGTGGTGACGACCCAGCGCACCTTGCCGGTGGAGACGTCTTCGATTTGGTTCAGCAATTCGCCCCGGCGGCGGTTCACCGAAGGCACCAGCAAAATCGCTTCGATCGCCACCAGACTCAAAAACATGCCTGCAATAATGCGTTGCGATAGCGGCGAGTGAACCAGTTTGGCAGCAGTGTGAATCTGGCGAGATAGGCGCTTCATGGCTTTAGGCGGAAAGGGAGTGGAGGAGCAATGGGGCAAGCCAAAATCCAAAATGGCTCGGGGCTACCAACTATCGGTGCCGTCACTGCCCTTGATCCAGGTGGTGAGATCGCGGGGCGGAGTGGCCACATTGAAGGGATGTAACCCAAACTCCTGGGAGAGTTCTTCGCAGACTTGAATGCCGCGCACGCTGTTGCCCCTGGCGTCGAGGGGGGGCGAAAAGGTGCCAAGGCCCAGCTTGCCGGGGGAAACGGCGGTAATGCCGCCTGCGACGCCGCTTTTGGCGGGCATGCCCACCCGGTAGGCCCAGTCGCCCGACGAGTCGTACATGCCGCAGGTGAGCATAACGCTGACCACATCCTGCACGTAGCGCTGGTCAAGGGCGCGATCGCCCGTGATCGGGTTGACGCCGCCGTTGGCCAGAGTGGCCGCCATCAGGCTGAGATCGCGAGCGGTGACCAAAATCGAGCACTGCTGAAAGTAGAGATCGAGGGTTTCGTCGATGCGATCGCTGACCATGCCAAAGTTGAGCATCAGGTAGGCGATCGCCCGATTGCGGTTGCCCGTAGAGCGTTCAGACAAAAACACCGGCACGTTGATTTCGTGGCTGCGCCCGGTGTAGCGACCGAACATCTCTAACATGCGCTTGAGGCGCTCGGTGCCGTCTTTGCCTTTGATCAGGTCGGCGGTGGCGATCGCCCCGGCATTCACCATCGGATTGTAGGGCCGGTTGGTCGCCTCATCCAGCACGATGGCGTTAAAGGCCTCCCCCGTCGGCTCGACCCCAACTTTGCTATTTACGTAGTCACGCCCGTGGTCTTCGAGGGCCAGTCCGTAGACAAACGCCTTAGAAATCGACTGAATGGTGAAGGTCTGGTCGCAGTCACCCACCTCAAACACCTGGCCATCGACCGTGGCAGCGGCAATACCAAACCAGCTGGGGTCAGCCAAGGCCAACTCTGGAATGTAGTCGGCCACGGTGCCATCCTCTAGGGGCAAATACTTGCGGTGCAGATCGCCGAGGTAGTTGCGAAAGGGCGACGTCGCCGCCGTAATTGAATCCGCAAACGCTTTTAACTCGCCGGTATTGGTCATTACGTTCTACTCCATAATCCGGCGGGCCACCGCCTGAAATTCCTGCGTCGCCGGGTGCTCTGGGTAGCGCACACAAAACACCCCTTCGCTCGCCAGTTTGACAATGTCCTCCGAGAGGGGAAACAGCCCCGCCACCGCTACCCCATAGGTTTCCTCTACCTTTTGCCGCAGCACCCCAGGCTCCAGGCAGGAGAGGGCTTTGTTAATCACAATTTGCACATGGCGCACGTTGAGCTGTCGGGCCACATCGAGGGTGACGGCGGTGCCCTGGTAGTCTTGCTTGTCGGGCCGCACAATGAGCAGCAAGCAGTGGGAAATAGCGATGGTTAAAAAGGTTTCCTTTGACAGTCCTGGGTGGGTGTCGATGAACAAATAATCTAGCTCCAGGGTTTTGACCAACTGCCGAAAGCCGTCGTTAAGCAGCCGCACGTCATAGCCATTTTTGAGAATGCGGGCGATGTCATCGGCCCTGCAGCTAGAGGGCACCAAAAATAGCTGCCCAGTCCCCGCAATGCCTAGGTTTTGGCTAACGTCATAGGCGCCGTCGGCCAGTTCTGCCTCGCCCCACAGGTAGCTGTTCAGGGTTTTGGTCATCATTTCTGGCTCCAGGCCAAAAATATTGTGAATCCCTGGGGAGGGTAGATCGGTATCGACTACCCCCACTCGGTAGCCCTGCTGGGCCACGGTGGTTGCCAGATTTGCGGTCAGATTAGACTTGCCAGTGCCCCCCCGGTAGGAGTGGACTGAGATCACTTTTGGCATGGCGGATCGTCCATGGACATGATTACGAAGATATAGCCAAGCAAGCGGCAGAAGACTATCCAAATTTGGATTTGGGGATGCCGAGAATTTGCGCGGGCGCTTTTGCGGTATGCCCTACGGTGCGGTCTACCCCATAGCCCCGTCAAGATCAGTTTTGGATCAGTTTTGGATCAGTTTTAGATCAGCAAATTACTGATCTAAAGCTGATCTTTCACCGCTGAGACAATTGGGCCACACTTCAGGAGTACGCAACGTACACCGTTTCTTCAACACGCAAGGAGACAACCCATGCACCAGCAAACTCAGACCCAACCGGCGACGAATAACCAGCCCCAGCCCCCGGTGAAGTACCCCGAACTCAGCGATGCTGAGCTAGAGGTAATCTGCGGCGGTGGCAACTTGATAGGAAGAAAGCGGTAGCCTAACCTGGCTCTGCCCGTTGGTTTGCGTCGCAATCCGGTGGGCAGAGCTTTGCACTGATGGTCTCAGCGGGATAACTCAGCGGTATAACCATGATGAACCGTGCCACGCCTAGATTTTCGACCAGAGCCGCTCAGTCAGCTACAATCCTTTGCTTAAATGCCAGCCAGACGACCGCCTACGAAGCGCTGACCTATCCGCATTTTCGGCCTTTGCTGCACGGTCTAGCCGCTGAGTCAGACGTTGTGGCCGTGGGGGCGGAAGTCGACAGTGTGCCAGTAGGGCTGGCGATCGCTCGTCTCGATGCCGCTGACGATCGGCCTTTGCAGGGGCAAGTACTCTCGCTGTTTGTCACCCCCGACCATCGCAACCATGGCGTAGGCAAAGCCCTGTTGGCGCAATTGGCAAGTGATCTGTGCGATCGCAACTGCCAGCAGCTAGAGATTCGCTATTTGAGCAGCCCTCAGTCGCCAGCACTGGAGCGCATTTTGGTGCAGCAACAGTGGTTTTCCCCCCAGCCCACCGCCCTGGTCTGCTACGCCTCCACCGATCGCGTCAGGCAGGCCCCACCGCCGCATTTGGTCGATTTCCTCGCTCGCCTGGTTACTCGACTACCGGAGGGCTACAGCGTGTTCCCCTGGTCTGCCCTGACCCTGGCCGATCGCGCCAACCTGGAGCAGCGGATGCAAAGCGACCCGCTGATGCGGCGGTTTGACCCATTTTTAGATGCAGACAAGCTAGAGCCGCTGAATAGCCTGGGGTTGCGCTACGAAAACTGCATCGTCGGCTGGGTGATTACCCACCGCACCGCCGCCGACACCATCCGCTACACCCAGATGTATGTAGACCCGGCCTCGCAGCCCCTCAGCCGCAGCACCTTGCTGCTGGCCAAAGCGATTCAGCTCCAGGTCGAACAGTTGCCCCACACCAGGGGCACCTTTCGAGTCGATATGGACAATGCCCCCATGGTGAACTTCGTACACCGTCGCCTCAGGCCCTACCTAGATGAGGTTCGCACGGCCTACCGCGCCACCAAGATTTTGCAATAAAAATGTCTGCCCTAGAGTTCTACCCCTATGACCTACGCCTGGTTACTGCAACACAGCGGCGAAGACTGCGCTGCCGCCAGTTTGGCCATTGTCGCTCGGCACTATGGGCGATCGCTGCCGATCAATCATATTCGCGGCCTGGTGGGCACTGGGGCCGGGGGCACTACCTTGCTGGGGCTGAAGCGAGGGGCAGAAACCCTAGGCTTTGAAACCCAGGCGATTCAGGCCGACCCCGAGATTTTGCAGGGGCTCGACACTCTTACTCTGCCCGCCATTCTCTACTGGAAGGGCTACCACTTTGTGGTGTTTTATGGTCGACGGGGCAACCAGTATGTGCTGTCTGACCCCGCCGTGGGGGTGCGCTACGTCAGTCGTGAGGAGCTTTTAAAGGGCTGGCAGGGTTGTTTAATGCTGCTGCTGAAACCTGACCCGGCCCGCTTTGCCCCCCAGACCTCAGACCCAGAGCCGCTCAACCCCTTCGAACGGCTGCTGCATCGGCTCTGGCAGCAGCGCAGCATTCTCAAGGGGCTGCTGCCGCTGAACCTGCTGGTGGGGGTGCTGGCCCTGGCCACCCCGCTACTGCTGCAATTTTTGATCGATCGCGTGTTGGCCCCCGGCAACGCCCACTGGCTCACCCCCGTGGCCCTGGGGGTGATGGCGATCGCCCTGCTCAATAGCGGCCTAACCTGGGCACAGTCAAACCTGGTGACGGCCTTTGCCGAGCGGCTCCAGCAGAGCCTGAAGCTCGATTTTGGCCAGCAGGTGCTGCACCTGCCCTTGACCTACCACGAGGCTCGCCGCAGCGGCACAGCGATTCACCGCTTGGCGGATGTTCAGCAGATTAACCAGGTGATTTCGCAGCTGGTGATCGAGCTGCCGATTAAAGCCTTTATTGGCCTGGTGGCCCTGGGGCTGATTTTTGTCTATAGCTGGCCCTTGGGTCTGGTGACCCTCACCCTGGGGCTCGCCATGATGGCGGTGACTCTGGCCTTTCAGTCCACCATTCGCCAGGTGACTCACCGCGCCTGCGTCACCGCTGGCGACAATGCCGGGCTGCTGTCGGAGGCGTTTAACGGGGCGCTGACCCTGAAGATGATGGCCGCCGCGCCCCAGCTTTACCCGGAAATTCAGCAGCGATCGCACCAGGAGTCGCAGCACAATCTGCGGGCGGCGCGAGTGCGCATTGCCAATACGACGGTGACAGAGGCGATCGCCGGCATCGGCACCGTGGCACTGCTGTGGTTGGGCAGCGGGCTGGTGTTTCAAGGCCAGCTCACCATCGGTACCCTGGTGGCGATCTACGGCCTCAAAGAAGGGGTGTTGCAGTGGGCCACCGCCACCGTCAAGCTGATCGGCGACTGGAGCGAAATCAAAGCCATCACCCGCTTGCTGGCCGAGCTGTTTGAATACACCCCCGAGAGCCAGGGCGATGCCGCCAAGCCCTGGATTCCCCTAGCCCCCACCGCCGACATTCACCTCAAAAATATTTCGTTTCACTATCCGGGACGGCGGACGTTGATTGATAACCTTTCGGTGCAGATTCCCGGCGGGCAGGTGGTGGCCCTGATTGGCCAGTCGGGCTGCGGCAAAAGCACCCTGGCCAAGCTACTCACCGGGCTGTACCCCCTGCAATCTGGCGAAATTTGGCTGGGCGATCGCCTACTGCCCGACTTGTCGCTACACTGTCTGCGCCAGCAGGTGGCCCTGGTGCCCCAGGGGCAGCAGTGCAAGGCGGAACAAAGAAATATTTGGTGCAATGTATCAATAAGCACCCTTGAGAAGAGATAAAAGGCTCTGCGGCAGTGCCCAGAGCCCGGTATCGTTACCGGTACGAATTCAAATCGGGAACGATGAC
>JBGSNT010000336.1:0-6692 GCA_041739575.1 Nodosilinea sp.
CACCGCTATCTCGCCAAAGAAATCGGTCAACTCAGGGCATGGAGGGTTGCTCACTGGCGGGCGGCGATGGGCGTTCCGGCAGGGGCCTAACCAAAAGGCACTATCCAGCCCTTGCTGACTTTTTCAGCAAACCCTAATCTATGCAACCACCGAACGGCAAACCCCTGGGGGGAACTATTGCCCTGGTCACGGGGGCTACCCGAGGCCTCGGTAAGGGCATTGCCGCGGGGCTGGGGGAAGCCGGGGCCACAGTCTACATTACCGGGCGCACGCTGACCGCCACGACTGAGGCGGTTGGGTCTCTGGAGGAAACCGCCGCCGCTGTCACCCAGGCCGGTGGGGTGGCCAGGCCGGTACAGGTAGACCACGGCGAGGATGAGCAGATTCGCGCTCTATTTGACCGCATTCAGACCGAACAGGCGGGCCGGCTCGACCTGCTGGTAAACAATGCCTACGCTGGGGTGCCTGCCCTGAGGGCGGCCTACGGAAAGCCCTTTTGGGAATCGGAGCCTAGCCTTTGGGATGCCTGCAATGGCGTGGGCCTGCGGAGTCACTACCTGGCCAGTGTCTATGCCGCTCGCCTGATGGTGCCGCAGCGGCGGGGCCTGATCGCGACCCTGTCCTCCTGGGGGGGGCTGTCGTACATCTTTGGGGTGCCCTACGGGGTGGGAAAGGCGGCGTGCGATCGCCTGGCCGCCGACATGGCGATCGAACTCAAGCCCCACGGGGTGACCTCCCTATCGATCTGGCCGGGCATTGTCAGCACTGAGTTGATGACCCAGTTCGCGGCGGAAATGGGGCTGGGCGATGCAGGGGCGGAGACGACACCGGCCAACCCTATCCAGGCCCACTACAACTGGGAAACGCCGCTGCTGACGGGCCGCGTGATGGCGGCTTTAGCGGCAGATGCCCACCTGCTGCGTCGCACCGGGCAGGTGCAGATTGTGGCCGAGCTGGCCAGGGACTACGGCCTGGTGGATATCGATGGCAACCGGCCCGCCTCGCTGCGATCACTCCGGTTCATGCTGCCCTCGGCGGTGCCAGGGCTGCGATCCTACGCCGAGTGGGTGCCCGATCTAGAGCTGCCCTGGCCCTTTTTGCTGCTGGGGCTGCTGGGTTCTCCCAAGGTTTAGCCCCCGTCGGTTTAGTGTCTGATCCCAAATCCTGTTTGGCTATCCCCTAATTGGACAGGGCAAACGCCGTTTGCCCCTACGAGATCCTTGTTTTGAACCGGGGTTTCTCAAGGCGGATTTCATAGGAGTCGGGCCGATCTGCCCTGGCCCTGAGCGAGTTGACCAGCGCTACCACGGGCTGCCCACCAGGGTAAAGGCCGCCCAATAGAACGGATGACTCAAATCCTGCCGCCCGTCTACCACTAGCTCGGGAGGCAACGTCAGAGAACCCCCAGGCCAAATCAGCTGCCCGTCTTCGGTGTAAACCTCGCCGCGGGCCATGGCGAGCTGGGCGTCGCGCAGGGCTTCGGTTTTAATGGCCTCCTCATCCAGGGCTTGGTAGAACGTGATCATTAACCCGGCGGTGGCTTCGTCGCTGACTTTCCACAGGCTGGCCAGGGCTGACTTGGCCCCCGCCAGCAGGGCAAACCCGGCAAAGCCCAGTTCGGCATCGGTGTTGCCCATGGCGGTCTGGCAGGCGCTCAGGGTAACCAACTCGACTTGGGGATCAAACCAACCCAGCTCGGGCACCTGGTTGAGGCGCAGGCGGTCATCGAAAAACTGTAGATAGGAATTGTTGGGCGCGCCGCGCAAAAACTGAGCGTGGGTCGCCATGTGAATGATCTGGGCCTGCTGGCGATCGCGCTGTAGATTGGCCACAGTAAAGTTGGTTTCAGCCACCTTGGTACCGGGCCAGAACGCTTGCAGCGTTTGCATCTCGACCTCAGCCGCCAGCAGCGGCGGCTGGTTAATAAACAGCGACGCCCCCGATACCAGCAGCGATGAGTTCTCACGGTTGAGGTTAACGTAGGTGGGGTCAATCAGCCCTAGGCTAGGAATCAGGCCGAGGCTGTAGTCTTCGATCAGAAACCCGGTGCCGTTGTGGAGGGCCGCCAATGGTAGGGTGCGCAGACCCGCATCCATAATGAACCCAATGTTGTCAATTTCGGCAGCTTGGAGCTCGGCTTCGATGGGGGCAATCAGCCAGCTGTAGAGCTGCTGGGCCGTCGCTAGGTAGGCAGTGTTGTCGGTTAAGTTGGGGTTGGTGAGCTGCCGCCGCAGTTGCTCCTGGGTTTTGAGCACCTCTGCGGCGGTAGTGTTGAGCACCCTCACCTGGCTCGGTTCCCCCTCGGGGGTAATTAGCAGCAGTTCCACGCCCCCTTGCCCAGGTTTGTCGCTGTAGTTCAGCCGAATGTACAGAAACGCTGGCACTTCCCCCGTCTGGGCCTGAATGCCTTGCAGGGTGGCTTTAGCTTGCTCTAGGCTGACCGCCCTAGGAGGTTTAATTAAGCTGCCAAAGTAGTCGGCAAACTCCTCATTGGCCGAGGCTTCGGCCTGACTAAACTGCTCTGCCCCCAGAATGGCTCCGGCACTGGTTAAAAATACCGGTGTATCGACTTCCAGCGGTTGCAGAAAGTCTGGGTTTTGCACGGGGTTGGGGACCGGGTCTATTTCTTCGGGTACGGGTTCGATCTCAACCGGGATCTCCCCGAAGGAAATGAACTGCACCTGACCCGGCAGCCCCCGGCCAAAGATGCGGCTGCCCAGAATGGGGTTGGCCAGATCGGTCAGCAGGGTGACATCGCCCGTGGTAATCGCCCCCAGGCTGCCGTTGAAGCTGGGGTCGCCCAGGGTGAAAGTGTTGGCTCCATAGCCCAGCGAAATCGCCCCGCCGCGGCTGCCCCCCAGGGTGGAGAGGCTAGCGGCCAGGCCGTTTTGGTCAACAAAGCTGCCCAAGGCCTGGAAGGTGCGGGGGGTAAGGGCGGTGATGGCCCCGCCGCTGGCGCTGCCCTGAGCATTGATGGTGTTGACTTGAATGCGATTGCCCGCCCGCAAGTCAACCGCCCCCCCATTGCCGCCGCTGCTGTTGAGGTTGCCAGTGGTGATGCCGCCCCCAGCCTGGAGGGTGATCGGCGCTCCAGGGGCGGTGATATCGGTGGTGGTCAGGCTGCCACCGCTGGTGAGACTCACCCCAGCGACAGTATCCGCCGCCAGGGTGTCTGGAGCTAAACTATCCCCCATGACTGGGCCAGCCCCTGCGACCAGGTTGGTCGTGGCGGTGAGGTTGCCCCCGGCGGTCACCTGTAACCCGCTGGTAAAGGCCAGATTATTGAGCTGGAGGTTGTTGCGATCGCTCAGGATAACGCTCTGACTTTCTGTGACAGTCAGGGTATTAAAGTCGTTAGGGCCGCCCAGGATAATGTTGCCGGGGGCATCGAGGCTGGTGTCGCCCCCTACCGTTATCTGGCCACCGGTTTGGGCAATGTCTCCGCCGCTAGCAGATATGACCAAATCGCTGGGGGCGGTGACGTCAGCATCGAGCATTACCGCGCCCTGACTGACCACCGCGAGTGGGCCACTGCCACCGCTGACCGCTAGCTCCAGGGGGACGCCTGCCAGTTCAACAATATCGTCGCCTCCCCCGGTGGCGATCGCATCGATGTTGGTAAAGCCGATGCTTTGGGTAAAGCCACTATTGCTGCCGGTGACTAAAAAGGTATCGTCAGCATCGGTACCGGCTACGGTATCCAAGCCTGCTCCGCCATCAATGGTGGTGATATTTGAGAAGGTGACAGTGCCAAACTGGGCGGCGTTGTCTCCGGTGATGGTAAAGGTGTCATCGCTGTTGCTGCCCAGCACAGTGTTAGATGCGCTGCCGCCCACGACCTCGGTGGGGTTGAGCAGGCGTAGGGGTGCACCAAAGCTTCCCAGTACCAGAGCCCCAGCGGAGTCGATCGCAAAGGTGGTGTCTTGGTTGGGGCCGGTGAGTACGCCGCCCGCAATGGTCAGGGGGCTGCTGAGGGTGAAGGGTTCTAGGGTTATAGGGCCGGTATTGCCCGCCTGCCCAATGGTGCGACTGCTAAAGCCATTGCCGAGTCGGTTGATCTCATCCTGGTTCAAGAACGTTGCATCGGGAGCACCCATACCGCCCAGGGCAATCGGGAGAGAGGGTGTAATGGGCAGAATTTGCAAATCACCGCTGCCGCTAATCGTCCCAAGGATATTAGGATTGTCAGTATTCAGGGTAACGCTGCCCGTTCCTGCTGTCACAGTGACGATGCTGGAGACCGAAATGCCCGCCGTCGCACCGGTGCCGGTCATTGTAATATCGCCACCGCCAGAGTCTAGGCTACCCGGCGGCCCAAAGCTCAGCGTAATCCCATCGCCGCCGGTGCTGGTACCGGTCAAGTTAATTGCCCCGCCGCCGGAGGTAATATCAGCGTTCTCGTCATTAATAAAAACACCTTGATCATTAGCACCAGTACCGGTTATGGAAATATTGCCGCCGACTGAGCTAATCTCGCCACCAATGTAAACGCCTTCAGACTCAGTACTAATACCAGCACTGGTACCGGTTATGGAAATATTGCCGCTGCCTGAGCTAATAGAGGAAAAGGGATTAAGAACAACGCCTTCTCCAGTAGCACCTTCACCGGTCAGGTTAATATCACCGCCCCCCGAAGTGATGGACGCAAAGGTGCTAATGCCTTCACTCAAACCTGTGCTTGTACCAGTGAGGGAAATATCTCCCCCCTGGCTATCAAGGGTGCCCTGGCTATCGATAAAGACGCCCCGGCCAGTGGAGCTGGCTCCGGTGATGGTGATATCGCCGCCGCCCGTGGTGATGGGTTGAGCTACCGTTACACTGCCATCGCCATTGCCATCGCGATCGCCGTCAATGACGACCGACCGGCCCGCCGTGCTGATCTCGCCAATCTCGCCAATATTGACCCCCGCCCCCGCCAATAGGCTCAGGCTGGCATCGTCAATGCCACTGAGCACGGTACCTGTGGCGGTATCAATGCTGCCCAGGGTTTGTAGGGTAGTCGGGTCACTAAAGGTAACATTGCCAGCTAAGGTGATAGCCCCAGTGCCAGTGCTGCTGCCAAGGGTGATGCCGCTAAAGCCGTTGGCAAGGGCAGCCAGGTCTGTAGCCGTTAAGTCCAACACCCCAGGGCCAGTATCCCCAGGGTTACCGAGTGCTATGGCCTGGGCAGCGGTAGCCGACTGAATGAGCAAACGACCGGGAGCCTGCACTGAACCAGCCCCACCCGCTAACTCTATTTCATCGGCCTCAAGGTTAATGCTCAGGCCAAACACCCCTGGCCCAGACGATAGAGCACCGGTGGTGAGCGTACCACCGGTGCCCGTGGTCGCATTGATTTGGTTGCCCGCAGTCAGGTTGCCGGTGGTGATAGTGCCGGTATTACCGGTGTCAAGATTTATCGAAGTACCGGCGTTAGCGTCGCCGAGGGTAACCGCCCCGCCAAAGCCCGAACCCACCCCAATACTGCCGGTTGTTGTCGATAAATTGCCCGTGGTCAGGTTACCGCCCGGCTTGCCTAGAAGAATGGAATTGGTGGCAGATATGTCACCGAAGTTGAAGGGCGTTACCCCATTGGAGGTAGCGGACACTGAGCCCGCGACAATATTGCCCGCTGAAATTCCCCCGCCGTTGATAGCTGTAAGGGTAACAGCCCCTGCTGCGCCCCCCGACGAAGTGGTATTGATGGCCCCGGTGGTAATGTTTACCGCCGTAATGGATATATCCCTGCCGTCTGCCACAGCGCTCCCCAGGGCATTGATAGTCTGGGTCGAATCCATGGTGAAATCTCCAGTCCCGTCGATATTGCTATCGGCGGTAAAGGTGATCGAGCCACCGGGCACAAAGTTTAGCGATAGGCCAGGGTCAACGGTGATATTGTCAGTGGCCTCTAAAATTACATTGCCCACTTGATTCTCTAGCGTGGTGCTGTTGATCGTCACATTCCCCGGCAGGTCCGCCGCAAAGATATCGGGCAGGGCAGCATCTACCCCAGGGCTGCTGGCGGCGGCGCTGATGGTGATGTTGGTGGGGTCGAGCAGCAGAGTGCCCCACTCACCCTGGGCGGCGCTGACATCCACCGCGCCGTTAAAGGCCAGGGTGGCTCTGCCCGAAACTTCAACAAACCCACCATCCCCAGCATTGGCCCCGCCCCGCGCCGTAATGGTGCCGTCGAACCGGGTGCCCTCGTCGGCCCAGAGAATCACCCTGCCACCGTTGCCACTCTCCAGGGCATCGGCGCGCAGGGTGGAGTTGGCGTCTACATAGGTGCGATCGCTAGTCGGAGTCGTGCCCCCACCCTGGTACTCACCCCCGATGAGAATTTGCCCGCCGCCCTGCGTGCCCGAGGCATCAATGGTGCCGCCAATGACCGCCACGCGATCGCCCAACACCTCCACCGCCCCGCCGGTTTCCCCCGCTGCATCCAGCGTCCCTGCCACCAGGGCAGTGCCAGGCGTAGTCGGTAACGTAGCCGATGAACCCGTCAGGCTCACAGTGCCATCGGCGTTGGTAACAATGCTCGTGGCGACCTCGGGCGACCCAGCCCGCAGCAGCGACGGAATATCCAGGGGCGAAAAAGGCAGCGGTTCACCGGGCTGTACTCCCTCGGGAAGGGTGGCCAGTTCCAGACTGAGAATCGCCCCCTCGGGGCGAATGCTGACTCGGTTTCCTCCGGGCACCGCGACGACGATGAT
>JBGSNT010000022.1:0-9565 GCA_041739575.1 Nodosilinea sp.
AATATCAGGATGCTCATGAGATTTGAGGTGCTGTTGAAGTTCAAGCTTTTCTTCCGGTGTTAAATAGTTTTTGACTGGCATAACAATATCCACCACTTTGTGAGGTATTATACGTGGTTTAAATGCCTAACAGCTTAACCGTTTCGCTCCCCGAAGCCCTCACAGCCTATCTGCAAGAGCAGATCGCAGCTGGTCACTACGATACTGCCGACGATTATATTCAGGCTCTCATTCAGCAAGACAAAGCCCGCAAAGAGCACCTCGAGCACCTCCTGCTCGAAGGGCTGGCTTCTGGAGAGGCAACGTCTATGATTGCTACCGACTGGGAGAGTATCCGTGCTGCCGTTCGTCAGAACCAGAGCGGCAGCGCCTAAGATGGCTAACCTGATCAAGCGCCCCATAGTCATTCAAGACCTGATTGCCCATGCGACCTACATCAGCCTTGACAATCTCGATGCCAGCGACCGTTTTCTATATGTTGCCGAAGCTACATTTCAGCGCATTGCCGAATTGCCTAGCATCGGCAGGTTGAGCGGGTTTAGCAATCCTGCGATCGCTCAAGTCCGTCAGTATCCGATCAAAGGCTTCAATAAATATATTATTTTTATCAAGTTAGCCTTGAAACAGTAGAAATTATTCGAGTTCTTCACGGTGCTCAGGATCTTGAATTTATTCTTGATCAAGAAACATCTTAGGTAATGTCATGACCATTGCAACAACAAAGAATCAGTTCATAATTCCCTTAGAGCAACTGCAAAGGCTTCTGCGAGAATTTAAAGAGCAGCGGGGAGAAAGCCTTCGGATAACTGCCCTAGGCTATTTTGGTTCCTACGCCCGTGGGGAAGCGAGCCCTGACAGCGATATAGATATTGTCTTCAAAACAGATTATCCCAACCTGTTGCTCACCTCGCGGCTGCGACTGGATCTAATGGAGCTTCTCAACCGCCCCGTAGACGTAATCCGCTACCGCGAAACCATGAATCCTCGCTTCAAGGCCCGTTTAGATAGAGAAGCAATTTATGTCTGATGACGATCTGCTACTAGATCGGCTCACCCAGATCTTAGAAGCTCTTGAACGGATTCCAAGACGCTTCGAAAATATTGCATCGCCACAAGATTTCTACAGCACAGAGCAAGGGCTTGAACATCTCGACTCTATTTGCATGGTATTGCTGGCAGTAGGAGAATCCTTCAAGCAAATCAATCAAAAAACAGAGGGAAGCTTGCTAGCGGCTTACCCTCAGATCCCTTGGCAGGAGATTATGAGCTTGAGAAACATTCTTGCTCATGTTTATTTTGAAGTGGATGAACAGCAGATCTAAAATATTTGTAGGGATGATATTCCTCAATTGATTGAAACAGTTCGCCAAATGATTCAAGACCTTGACAAGTAATTTGGTAAGAAATGTAGACTGTTGCTATGCCTACTATAGCGGTTCTCACTCGCATGAAGTACAGGTCTGTTGCTTAAACCTATTAATTGCAAGGGCTTCCAAAATTGAGGTGTACCTTACTCGTCCAGGAACCGCTATAAGTAGGCGGGACGAATTAAATGAAAGATGGGTAGAGTATCCGCAAACACTGCCAATCAAAGCTTTTGGCGATTATGAAGAGACCTCACCATCTTATAAATGATTGAGCCTCCCTACTTATATCCAGCACCAACCCCTGGTGAAGGGGCACAATGTGGTGTTTGGCGAAGACCCGCCGCCCGACCTGGTGGTTGCGGTTGACATTACCCACACCGATATCGCCAAAAATCAGTTTTACGCCAGCCTAGGGGTGCTGGAGTTTTGGCGTTTCAACGGCAGGGTGTGGCGAGTCTATGTGCTGCAAGATGGCGCTTACGGTGAGGCTGAGCTAAGCCCAACGTTTCCCCAGGTGCCAATGAAACGGCTCTATGGGTTTCTAACTACGGCTAAAGACGATGAAATTGCCGCTGTGCAGGACCTGCGGGCCTGGTGGCAAGCGAACCATTAGCCCAGAGATCGGTGGGCGATCGCAACCCCCACCTGCGATCGCAACATCTGGGTACTCTAAACGCGATCAACCTCTGTAACCAGAGCCTATCTATGGTGTGCTGCATGGTCTTTAATTCTGGCCAAACGCTGCGGTTTTCTATTGCCATCATTTCGCTAGCCCTGGTTGAGGTCTGCGGAGCGATCGCACCTCCAGCCCACGCTCAAGCGCAGCCATCTGCCGAGCTTCCCCAGGCCTATTGGGATGCCGTCGAGGATGCCCGAACGCCCGAACCCAACGAAGTCTTTCGCGATCTCACCGCCATCACGCCCCAAAACAGTGCCCTCACCTGGGATGACCAGGGCCGAGTCTTAATGACCACCTGGGCCGATTGGGTTGGCTACACCCAAAATGTGGGCTATCGACTCATTACCACTCGCGATGTATGGGTGACGGCTGCTCCCGATCTGCAGCGCTTTTGTGCCGCCTATACGCCCACCGCAGCGATTCCCCTAGCGGCCCGACTCAGCCAGCTGCTCGGCTTGCCTCCCGAACCTGCTGCCCAGTCTGCAAATCGCCAGGTGGTTGAAGTGTGGGTCGATCCACAGTTTCTCTTTCGTCCCAGCCCCGACCCCGAAATTAGCGACCACGAGGCCGAACTGACCTTTCGCACCGCCAATGAATTCATTGCGGTGCCGAGTGGCTATCAGCACTGGTTCTACGCCCAATACGACCAGCGCTACCAATACCAGGGTCAGCCGATCGCCCTCAACAGCACAGAGACTTCCAGCGCTCTACCCTACCCCTGGACACAGCTAGGCTATACCTACGACTGGGGCGATCGCGCCGACTGGGCTACGCTTGACCCAACCCGCCCAGAGCATGTGGGCTTGAGCGAGTTCGTTATTCGCCAATGGTCGCCGATCGCAGTTCAGGCCACGCACCCGATTGGCGATTACTGCCGCTGAGGGTACCCCTCAAAAACCCTGGGTGCTTGCGACTAGGCGGTCTTCAATGGGCGCTGAACTCCCGGCCAACGGGGGCGATGGGTGGGTCCTCCGCTACAGACAATGAGCCTTCTTTGATTGTCCGTTGCCATCGGCTAGTGCAGTCGGGCAGAAGTTTAGCCACCATTCTATTCTAGTCATCCAGGCTCCCTTGCTCCCCTGCCACTGGCAATGGTCACGCCGTCTACTAGGCTATGTGCAGTTCTATGCAGGGTTCATCATGGCAGTGATGCACTTCAACCAGCACATGGGAGAGCGAGGGAACGTGGCTGAGTAAGCTCTTATAGTAATCTGGCTTTTGAGGGTAGTGGGTAACCAGAGAAATTGTCGCTGACAGATGATTTTCGCTGATTTTCCAAACGTGTAAATCGGTAATACGATTGTCGGCGTCTTGCTCAATCGCGTCTGCGATCGCCAGCTTTGTTTGTTTGTCAATTGCTCCATCTAGCAGGATGGAACCAGTTTCACGCAGCAGCCCATAGGACCACCTTGTAATTACCAGCGCACCAACTAAACCCATGACCGCATCCATCCAAATCCAGCCCAGAAACTTCCCGGCAAACAGGGCAAAAATTGCCAGCACCGAAGTCAATGCATCTGCTAGAACATGAATATATGCAGCCCGAAGATTATGGTCGTGGTGGTGATGATCGTGGGAGTGATCGTGATCCTCTTGCAGTAGAAGGGCACTGACAAGATTGACGATTAATCCAATGAATGCAACATAGATGGCCTGATTGAACTGGATAGCTTGGGGCTCAAGGAGGCGAACAGATGACTCTACTGCTATGGCAAGAGCAATTACCGCAAGCACAATCGCGCTGGTGAAACCTCCCAGCACACTGACTTTGCCAGTACCAAAGGTATATTTGGGATTGTTCGCATGTCTCCGGGCGTATTGATAGGCGAACACCGTAATTCCGAAGGCTCCGACATGGGTTGCCATATGCCAACCGTCAGCCAGCAGAGCTAGCGAACCAAAGACTGTGCCCGCCACAATCTCGGCTATCATTGTCACTGCCGTGAGTAAAAGCACAATTTTTGTCTTTTTCTCTGCCTGATTCTGACTGAGAGAAAAGTGATGGGAGTGTTGCCATTGCTCAAGGGTGTGGATGTGCATAAAGATCGCTAAGGAAGAATTAGACTGAACTCGTGAGATCTAGTTTATCAATTTTCTGCTAATCGTTAGCTGCTGCCTTTTCTGTTATTGTTTCTCGCATCTAGATTCAGATTTTTAGGGTTCTACTAGCGCTCTGCCCAACTGACGACGCTAGTTGCAACTATTCAAACATTCTCTTGGCATGCTCGTCGTTTCCAACATCTCCCCGATTTCTTGCCTGGTTGTGATTGGGTAAATTGACTGGCATTCTCGTCCGTTTCAATCCACTCAGATTTGCTGGCCGAGGTCCTAAAGGCTGACCTGATTTTGCTAGACGACCTTGCAGTCTGCCGCTTAGCTGGCCGCAGAAACCTAGTGGTTACAGGGGATGCTAAGTATTTTAGAACTTGCGGCTAGCTAAGGGTAGATTGATTTTGCCGCTGCTATCCACTGTCTTCAGACAACAAACTTCCGCACCGCTACTGCCATTGTTCAAGAGTTATCGCAAAAACATACAGGCTAAATCAGCCCGTGAGGGAGAGTCTGTCCGCGATGGTGGGTATGGACGATTCCCTTTTGAGAGGGTGTGGCTAACGCCAGCTATTTCCGCTGGCTGCCCAGCTACATCCAGTAAATCGTGGCAAAATGCGTGCAATCGCCTTTATGCCGCTACTACATCTGTATGGAAATTGACCCTGAGCTTTTAGACCCCTCAACCCGCTACAAGCTGCTGATCGGCAGCGTTGTGCCTCGCCCGATCGCCTTTATCTCCAGCCTCTCGCCCGAGGGCGTCGCCAACCTGGCTCCCTTCTCCTACTTCAATGCCGCTGGCCACAAGCCCCTGGCGCTGATGTTTAGCATTAGCCTCAAGCCCGACGGCAGCGAAAAAGACACCCTGCGGAATGTGCGCCCCCCCAGCGAAGGCGGCACGGGCGAATACGTGATCAACCTGGCGATCGAGTCCTACGCCCACCAGGTGGCGGAATGTGCCGAGGCTCTGCCCTACGGCGAGTCGGAGTTTGACTATGTGAATCTGTCGCCTGCCCCCAGCTGCGTCATTCAGCCGCCCCGCGTGGCGGAATCGCCGGTGGCCTTTGAGTGCCGCACGCTGCAAATTGTGCCGGTGGGCGAGTTTCACATTGTGATTGGCCAGGTGGTGCACCTGTTTGTGCGCGACGACGTGCTGCTGGAGAACAACCGCATTGACGTAGACAAGGTGGGGGCTCTGGGGCGGATGGCGGGCTACGAATACTGCCGCACCGGCGATCGCTTTGAAATCCCCAACGGCTTTCCCAAAAAGCCCCAGGTCTAATGGCATGATGGGTGGGCAAAGCACCGGAGCTGGACCGATGAGCGATTTGAGTGAGCAGGATTTGGGGCATTTGCGGCGGGCGATCGCCCTATCCCACAGCGCCCGCGAGGCGGGCAATCGTCCCTTTGGTGCGGTGCTGGCCGATGCCTCGGGGCAGGCCCTGGCGGAGGCCGAAAATAACCAAGTCACCGAGCGCGACTGCACCGGCCACGCCGAAACCGTGCTGCTACGGCAGATGGATAAAAGCCTGAGCCAGGCAGTGCTCCAAGACTGTACCCTCTACGCCAGCACCGAACCCTGCCCCATGTGCGCTGGAGCCATCTTTTGGAGCGGCGTGGGGCGTGTGGTCTATGCCCTGGGCAGTGCGCGGATCTACAGCCTCCAGGGGGATGCGCCCTTTCAACTGCCCCTGGGTACCCGCGACGTGCTCAAGCACGGCAAACACCCGGTCGAAGTGATTGGCCCCGTACTGGAAGACGAAGCACTAGAGGCGTTTAAGGGCTTTTTCTAAATCTGCCTACAGAACTGCCTACAGAAAAGGGTTGGGCGAATATCCGCCCAACCCTGGGTTACTGGTTTAGAACAGGAGCGCTACAGACCTAGAAGGTGTAGCCCAGGCCGATGGTGCCATTGACCTGGCTGTTGCCGTAGATCGACCAGTTGACGGCGCCATTAGCCACCACGCGGTCGGTAATGCGATAGTCAACTCCGGCGGTCAGCAGCGGGCCAACCGCCCATTCTCCCTCGGTCGAGACCGATAGACCGGCCCCGGCATAGGGCAGCAGGCGACCGTCGGTGGTGACGGCGTTGAAGTCATAGGTGACCGGCAGCAAAAAGACGCTTTCGCCGCTGCTGCTGAAGTTGAGGTCACTAATGACGCCAGGGCGCACCGAGACGTTGTCGGCTACGGTTACTTTGCTGTTGATAGACAGGCCCACGTCGCCGGTGCCCAGGTCGCCAATGCCCACACCAGCGCCGACGTAGTTGTAGTCGGTGGTTTTTTCTTGGGCACTAGCGGCCATGGGTAGAACGGCCATAGAAGCAGCGGTAAGGCCGAGGGCGATCGCAGCGATAAAACGGGTTTTCATGGTCATTCTCCTAATGCAAACTGTGTGTTGTTGACTGTGGGGTTAAAGCCCCCCGAAACCGTTTGAGTCAGTAGGCCTCGGTCGGGAGGGGTATAGCGGTAAAGCCGATAGGTCACTTGCGCTATATCCCTGTTGTAGCGCTGGGAACTAGGCCTCCTTTGGGGAGGCCATGACACTTTGCGTAGTGGGTGATACACCCATATCGGTGAGAAAATTTGGGCCCGACTCCAGCGGCCCGGACAGCAGGGTTTTGAGAGGTTTTGAGGGGTTTTGAGGGCGATCGCCGGCCCCGGCCAGCCGCCCCTGGCGTCGCTTTCCACAGGCAGGCGATGCAACTGGCACACCCAACTGGCACACAAAGCTAGTCTGAGTCTGGCCCGAAAGAGCCACCTCCTGCTCTGCGGTCTAGCCTTTAGCCTTGATCAGTTCGTTGATCTGGTTAAAAATTTCCTCGAACAGCTGGGGGGGCGCCCCGCCGGGAATCAGCAGGTCGTTCATGATGAAGGAGGGCGTGCCCTGGAGCTGCAGCTGCTGGGCCAGCTCCAGGTCTTGCTGAATGGCGGCTTCAGCTTCGGCACTGGCGCGATCGCGGTTGAACCGCTCCAGGTCGAGCCCCATCGCCTCGGCCAGCTCGACGTACAGATCTTCGCCCAGGCGACTTTGATTCACAAATAGGCCATCGTGGTATAGCCAAAACTGCCCCTGCTGCCCAGCCGCCCAGGCGGCCTTGGCCGATGGCAACGCCTCAGGGTGAATTTGGGTCAGCGGAAAATTCTTATAGACGTAGAGAATATCGTCCTCGTGGTTGCCGACGAAATCCTTCATCTGGCCTGCCGCAAGGGCGCAGTAGGGGCACTGAAAATCCGAGAATTTAAACAGCACAATGGCCGCGTTGGGGTTGCCCTTGGTGGGGGCAGAGCCAATCAGGCTCGCTCGATCCATAGAGCCAATCACCTGGGTAACCACGGCCTGATGCGCCTCAGGACTATCGGGGGGCTGAGCCTGATTGCGGCGGGGCAGAAAAATCAGCAGGGGCACCAGCATGCCCACCAGCAGGGCACTAATGATGCCCCACAGCATGAGTTTAGAGCTGCGCAGCTGGGTCCATAACTTATCCATTGCCGTTCTCCTGTGCCAGGGCTATGCCCATCATGCCGTTTTGCGGTGCCCCCGGCCAAGGTGTCGCCACCCTAACGGCGGCCAAACAGTTCGCAGGGGAGCTGGGGTTGAGCGCTGGGCGGCGCAGCCCCCGGATGAATCCGCTGCCAGAAAATATCGCGCAGTCGGCGTTTAGCCCGCGAGGCCCGCTGGCGCAGGGTGGCTTCGTTGGCCAGGGGCTGTCCCTCGGCGGCCAGCCATTGACAAATTTGGCTCCAGGAGAGGGCGCGTACGTTGCGAAGGTAGAGCAGGCAGGTGCCCTCGGGGTCTTCCCGGTGCAGCAGCGCCAGCGACTCGTAGAGCAGATCCAGCTCTTCGTTCAGCACCTGCTGTTGCATCAGGTTCAAGCGCAGGTCAGGCAGCACCGCTTCGATCACCTGGGGGTCGGTGGAGCTGCTGCGCTGTTTACGCTTGCGTTCGTAGATGATGTGGAAGGAGGTGGCCTTGAGCCAGGCGTAGGGATTGCGAATCACTTCCCCGACCTGGAGCTTCTTCTTGCCGCGCAGGTAGGCTTCGTGGAGAATTTCGTAGACTTCGTATTGATCCGCTAAATGATACTGCCTGAGGGTTCTCTGAATGGCCATCAGAATGGGGTAGGCGTGGGGGTTGTCTTTGCCAAGAATGTCACTTAGGGCTTGATCGAACACGTCTTGGGCTGGAGCATCAGCGGGTAGGCGGAACTCGTTTAAACCACTGGTGTCGTCAAATTGGCTCATATTCCCTTGGGCGCTAGGAGAGGCATCACTCACTAATAGGTGATATGAGCTACTTCAATGTGACAGACAAAATTGCGGAAACTGGCGCCCCAGTAGTTGTCCCAGGAGTTGTCCAAGAAAATATCGAATTGCGGCTGGATCGCTGTCACAACCCTGGAAGTCAGGTCACTAATACAACAGCGCAGCCATAGTCAGACCAAACCGGCCCGGAGAAAGCTCTGCTTTCGATGCAGGGACGGGGGGCGGACTGGCGCTTTAGGGACACAGGGCAGTGGACTAACCCGGCCCTGGAGCCTGACTCGTCGTGTTTCCCCGTGCCTCTACCGGGAGGCCCACCCCACCCCAGGACTGCGCCTCTGTCCCTGTTATCTACATCGGGGCAACCGTTCCGCGAGCAAGCTGAATTCGTCTATTTGTCTTCCCCTACTATCCTGCTTTCCCAACGGAAACACGCGAGGAGTTATGAACCCAGAACACGCGACCAGGCCCATTGATGTCAGGCCCATTGATGATCCTCCCTTGGAGCTAGCGGATCCCCCCAGCACTCCCCTCACCGATCGGTTAGGCCGGGGGGGAGTTGCCCCCGCAGACGAACTAATGCAGTCGCTCAAGCAGCACCGCGCCACCCTCATCACCTACTGCACCCTGGCCCTTCAACCCCAGCTGTCGGAGGCCGACGAAGACCGCCTGGATGCCATTCTGGCCCAGGCCATTGACGCTCCTCTGCTGGGCTTTTGGCTAGATGAAGCCGACTGTTGGGTGGGCGAGCACCTGCAAGTGCTCTCGGAGGATGCCCTGAAGTTCCAGCAGGGTAAGCTCAAGCGCATGATTGGCCAAACCTGGGTCGATACCCTCTGGCAGGATTTACAGCACCGCACCAAGGCCCTGCAGGCTTACCTCAAGCGGGTAGGGGTCTACAGCGGAGCTATTGATGGCATTATGGGGCCCAATACTCAGCACGCCATCGAATCCTTCAAGACCGTCTACCCCGACGATATTCCCCTGGGGTACCTGTAGGCGTGGGGCAGGGGGTTGGGTCAACTCTGGCCGTCGGAGGCGGCTGGGCCCCTTTCCCTGAGGCCCCCAGGGTACCCCTGTTAAGGTGAACGTTTGTTCTCCTTTTGCTTGAGGAGCCGAGCGGTAGCAACATGAGGATGCTTCGGATTAAACGGCTCTTTTTTAGCAGGTTTTTTGGGACCTCTGGGAGAGGACGAAAAGCGTTTGAG
>JBGSNT010000023.1:0-4719 GCA_041739575.1 Nodosilinea sp.
GATTTTTCTCAGAAGTCCGGCCTCTCTACTTCTGCCTAAATTCCTAGCCGCCAAGCTTATCCCTCAGAAACCCCCAGATACACTACCTCTGACAGCCTAGCTCTAAGCCTGGATCCAAGTAAAACTTATGACTGTCCAGAAGCTAGAATTTTAAGAGTTACTGTACTTTACGAAGGCAAGCCCCACCGTGCCCGACCCACAATCGGAGATCTTCCCCAGTCAACCCACCTCCGAACCCCAGAGCGACCTGCCGCCCGATTTTGCCTTTGACTCGATTGAGTCGGCCCTCCACGATTTGGCCGCAGGCAAGTCGATCGTCGTTGTCGATGATGAAAACCGCGAAAACGAGGGGGATGTGATCTGTGCGGCTCAGTTTGCTACCCCCGACATCATCAACTTTATGGCGGTGGAGGCGCGGGGGTTGATCTGTCTCGCCATGACGGGCGATCGCCTCGATCAGCTCGACCTGCCGCTGATGGTCAGCCCCAGCGCCTTTGAGGACGAAAACGAGCAGACCGCCTTCACCGTAAGTATTGACGCCGCCCTGAGCTGGGGGGTGACCACGGGCATTTCCGCCGACGATCGCGCCCGCACCATTCAGGTCGCCATTAACCCCAACGCCCGCCCCACTGATCTACGGCGACCGGGGCACATCTTTCCCCTGCGGGCTAAAAAGGGGGGCGTGCTCAAGCGGGCCGGGCATACCGAGGCCGGCGTCGACCTGGCTCAGCTGGCCGGGCTTTATCCAGCCGGGGTGATCTGCGAAATTCAGAACCCCGATGGCTCCATGGCGCGGCTGCCGGAGCTAGTTAACTACGCCAAAACCTTCGGGCTCAAGCTAATCAGCATTGCCGATTTAATTCACTACCGGCTTCAGCACGAGCGCTTTGTGCAGCGGGAAGCGGTGGCCAGCATGCCAACCCAGTTTGGGGAGTTTGCCATCTATGCCTATCGCAACCTGCTCGACGGTTCAGAGCATGTTGCCCTGGTCAAGGGAGACCCCGCCACCTTTGCCGACCAGCCGGTGATGGTGCGCGTCCACTCCGAATGCCTCACCGGCGATGCCTTTGGCTCGCTGCGCTGCGACTGCCGCATGCAGCTTCAGGCGGCCCTCAAAATGATCGAGTCTGCTGGGCGCGGAGTGGTGGTGTACCTACGCCAGGAGGGGCGTGGCATTGGCCTGGTGAACAAGCTCAAGGCCTACTCGCTGCAAGACATGGGGCTCGATACGGTAGAGGCCAATGAGAAACTGGGCCTGCCCGTAGACCAGCGCAACTACGGGGTAGGGGCGCAAATTCTTAACGATATTGGGGTGCAGAAATTCTGCCTGATTACCAACAACCCCCGTAAAATTGCGGGCATTAAGGGCTACGGTCTGGATATGGTCAGCCGGGTACCGCTAATTATTGAGGCCACCGACTACAACTCGGGCTATCTGGCCACCAAGGCCCAAAAGCTGGGACATCTGCTGGTACAAACCTACCTGGCCACGGTGGCAATTCACTGGCGCAGCGGGGATCTGCCGGTGCAGGCACGCTACCAAAAACTAGAGCACCTGCGGCAGCTGGCCCACAGCCAGGGATTAATGCTGCAAGAGGAGGCCCGCCCCGTGGCCGCCGCCCTGTTTAGCCAGCCCGACTTAATAGTCAACCTGGGGCTAGATAGGCTGCCGGTAGCGGGGGCCGAGGCGTGGTATCACGACTGTGACCAGCCGCAGATGAGTGCTGTTGCCACCCTGCTCGACAAACTGGCCGCATGGCCAGAGATTGACCAACTGGCGTTTTTGCTGTCTAGCGGTAGCGATCCCTTCAGCGGGTTACAGGTGGGCCTAGATCGTCAGGTGTTTCACCACGATGCTAGCCCCAACCCTGAAACCGTTAAGCCCTCCGACCTCTGCGGCGGTCTAGAGAGCCAGCGAATTTACGTGTTTTCCAGCCATGTTCCGGCAGACTAGTGGTCTGTCAAACCAAGATGTTGGGATATGAGGGAGTGCAGCTTTCGCCTAGCATCGTGGAAGTTGAACTGCCAAAGAACACCCCGCTGGTGCTCATGAATGGCTTGTGTCCAAGCTTGGGTTTCAGGCTGGAGTGTGGCTAGGTCGCCCATGCGCCGTCCGGCGAGACAGTGGCGGGTAAGGGCACTTAACTCACCCTCGGCAATATTGAGCCAACTACCCTGCTGTGGGGTGTCGTGGAACTCCAGTGGCTGAACATAGGCGCGGGCGTCAGTCGACGAAAAAGTCTCATAAAAGGCCCCAGGGGTGTGGGTATTGAGGTTATCGCAAACGAGTCTGAGGCGCTCACAGACCCCGTATCGGTTATCCAGCAGCGCAGGATTTCTGTCGCCCCATCGACCTGGGTGCGTTGCCTTCGAGCGTTGACCTGTCGCCAGCCCGCCAGCGGTGCGCACACCATGAACACACTGGCCGTCCCGGTCCGCTCATATTCGTAGTTCACCCGTTGCGGGTGCTCAGCTTTGGCGGGCAGCGGGGCGCACAGTGAGAACGTTTCTGCCAAGGTTTTGCGATCGCTATCTTTGCCTCACAGTTTGTATCGTAATTCATCAACTCAAACAAGAAATCAAGCCACCGTCCACCACACTAAAGATTGGATCGATGTGCATGGTTGGCTGTTTTGCCGTCTCATTCGCCCATTTTTCGCGATCGCACACAGCACCCTGATGAGGGCTAGATAGACCGCTGGCCAGTTTGCTTAGGACAACTCTGATAGCCAGTCGCCGCGACTGGGGTAGGAAGCCTCCCCTAGTTGATGCAGGCCAAGCTAAACCACCACAAGCAATACATCCACCAACACGGTCAGGACTGGCCAGAAATTCGCAACTGGCAATGGAATTCGGGGTCAACGCTGCAAGCAAAACCGTTGCGGGGAAAAACACCTGTACCGACTTGAAATGAGCTAAAGGAGGCCAAAATGCCCATTCAATTTAAGGAAAAAGACGGCGGGAAAATTCTCGTCATTCAGGTCAGCGGCAAACTGACCAAGGCGGATTATGAGCACTTTGTGCCCGAGTTCGATCGCCTGATCGAGCAGCACGGCAAGCTGCGTCTGCTGTTCGACATGAGCGGCTTCCACGGCTGGGAAGTCAGCGCTATGTGGGAAGATATCAAATTTGGCATCGAACACTTCGCCGACATCGAGCGGCTGGCCATGGTAGGCGAAACCCAGTGGCAGCACGGCATGGCCACGTTCTGCAAACCGTTTACAAAAGCGGCGATCCGCTACTTTGACCACGCCGATGCCGCCGCCGCACGGCAGTGGTTGGGGCAATCACAACCCGTGACAACTACAGGAGAACCCTATGCAAGTCCAAATTCATACTGACCACAACATTGAAGGTCACGAAGCCCTGGCTGATCAGGTCAGGGGCGTCGTAGAAGGTGCTCTGAGTGAATTCAGCGATCGCATCACCTCTGTCGATGTACACCTGAGTAATCAGAACAGTGAACAAGAAGACGGCAATGACAGCCTGCGCTGCCTGATCGAAGCCCGCCTCGAAGGCCTTCAGCCCATCGCCGTCACCGATCAGGCCGCCACCCTAGACCAGGCCGTTGACGGGGCTGCCGATAAACTGACCCGTCTGATCGACCACACCCTCGGCCGGATGGAGCACCAAGCGAGTCACCGGACTGACCCGCCCCTAGCGCGATCGCGCTAGGACTGAATTAGGGCTGGTGGGCCATACCCACCCTGGGGTTTACCTACAGAATATCAAGACTTTCAGCAATTCAAAATTGCCCATGCCAGTGATATTCAACTTTAAATAGCATCGATAGAAAGGAGATACCCATGAGCACACAAGTAGGACTGTGGATTGATCAGAAGAAGGCTACGATCGTGACAATTACAGAACAAGGGGAAGCGATCAGTGAGATCCTTTCGGATGTGGAAAAACAGCTCCGACGGTCTGGCGATTCTCCCCTGAAAGGCCCCTATGAAGCGCTTCAGGTGCCCGCTGATGACAGCCGTCAGAGGACGCTGACGGCAGAACTCAATACTTACTACGACGAAGTGATTGATCAGATTCGGGATGCAGACTCGATTCTGATCGTCGGACCAGGGGCCGCCAAGCACGAACTGCAAAAGCGACTGGAAGAAAAGCGGCTTGGCACAAAGGTGGTCGGGGTTGAAACGGTTGACCTTTTAACAGACCCTCAGCTCGCCGCCAAGGTTCGACAACACTTTGCCCCATAGCCTTTGGCCAGAAAATTGAGTCGGTAGTACAACGATTGAGGTGACCCCGTGATTACATCGGCGAGACTCAGAAATCATTGAGTCAGGCCGTAACCGACCTTGAAGCAGCGGTTGTGCACCACGGCTTTGGGGTGCTCAACATCCACGACCTGGACACCACCCTTCGCAGTAAGGGTATTGCGTTTGAGGAAGTGGGCAAGATTTTTGAAGTGTGCAATCCAGGGCAGGCGACAGACGTTTTGGCTGCCGATATGCGCCTAAATATGGCGTTGCCCTGTCGAATTTCCGTGTTTATGTAGATGATTGACGAGGCCAAATAACGACTCGCCATCTCAATTCGTAGAAACGGGCCATCTTTGCTCTTAATCGGTTAAGCTGTTAGGCATTTAAACCACGTATAATACCTCACAAAGTGGTGGATATTGTTATGCCAGTCAAAAACTATTTAACACCGGAAGAAAAGCTTGAACTTCAACAGCACCTCAAATCTCATGAGCATCCTGATATT